>CAZWPS010000121.1:0-4668 GCA_964635775.1 uncultured Zetaproteobacteria bacterium
TAAATCAACACTTCCCAACAACAAACATCGCATCTCCATAAGAATAAAATCGGTAGTTGCTGTGAATTGCATGCTTATAAGCCGTGAATACCCTATCTTGCCCTGCCAAGGCTGACACCAACATCAGCAAAGTTGATTTGGGCAAATGAAAGTTGGTCAACAAAGCATCAACCACCTTAAACTGATAACCTGGTGTGATAAAAATGTCAGTGCGTGCTGATCCCGCTTGTACACTGCCGCCCTGCCCTGCCGCTTCAAGCGCCCTTAAACTTGTCGTGCCTACAGCAACAACACGTTTTCCTTGCATTTTGGCTTGATTCACCATCGCCGCAGCCTGATCTGAAATATGATATGCTTCTTCATGCATATCGTGGTGCTCTGTGTTTGTCACTTGTACAGGCTGAAAGGTTCCTGGTCCGACATGTAGGGTTAGGCGCACAAAACTTGCACCTGCATGCTGCATGTCCTGCATTAATGATTCTGTAAAGTGTAAACCTGCTGTTGGCGCTGCAACCGCACCTTGATGTTGCGCAAAAACTGTTTGGTAACGTTGTTTATCTTCATCTGAATCGGGGCGATTAATATAGGGTGGTAAAGGCATGTGTCCATATTGATCAATAGCTTGAGCCACATCATCAGCCTGCAACAATACAACCACCTCTTTACCCGACCTGGATAATACCTTAGCTGTGAAGTCGTCGGCAAAATGAATCATCGCCCCCACCTTTAACGGTTTATTGGCTTTACCCCACGCCAACCACACATGATTTTCACCCTGTGGCTCAAGCAGCAAGATTTCAACGCTACCCCCACTCTCCTTCTTACCCATCAAACGAGCAGGAATCACTTTAGTATCATTGATCACCCACACATCGCCAGGCTGCACAAGTTGAGGTAAATCACGCACCATGCAGTCTTGTAGGTTGTCCAAACACAAAAGCCGCGCACCATCTCGCTGTGCCATAGGACTTTTGGCAATCAAATGTTCAGGTAATTCAAAATCAAAGTCAGTAACCAACATCTTAATATCTACTCACTTTTCAAGACGCTGAATAGATGAAGCAAGCTGCTCAATATCATAAGGTTTTTGTAAGAAGTCTAAGTCATCAATGATGCCATCAGCTTTAGCTTGGCTTAAATGCGAGGACACCAAAGGCTCACTATAACCACTTGATAAAATGATATTCACCTCAGGGTTCATTGCTTTTAAGTTTGCCAAACACTCATCACCATTCATCTCTGGCATCATTAAATCAAGCAACACAAATTCAATCTCATCACGATGCAAAGCGTAAACTTCCAGTGCTTGCTTACCATTTTCAGCAATTAAAGCTTCATAATCCAGCTTGGTTAACATATCACATACCAAAGCCCGAACATCACTTTCATCATCCACCACCAAAGCCATGCCTCGGTGCGGCAATACGCTTGCAGGCACCTGCCCATCACTTTGCACCTCGACATATGCCTCAGACACAGGGAAAGCAACGCGAAAAGTGCTGCCCTGCTCAACTTTGCTTTGAAAAAACAAAATGCCGCAATGACCACGCATAATACCTTGCACAGCACTCATCCCTAAACCACGACCTGTGAATTTAGTGGTGAAAAATGGCTCAAATATGCGCTGTTGTACTTCTTCACTCATGCCCATGCCATCATCTTCGACTTCGATGTACACAAACGCACCAACTTCAGCTTTTTCAGATTCTTGCGCCAAACCAAGCCAATGCTCATCAACGTCCATACAACCTGTTCGCACATGAATGCGCCCTTTAGCATCACCAATGGCTTCATTTGCATTGGTGACCAAGTTCAGCATGATTTGTTGTAACTGGCTGACATCACAGTCACATTTAGGCATGAGGCTCGACAGCTCCAATGTTAATGGTATTTTTTTCGCAGTAGAAACATCCATCAACTTACTAATCTCATGCAACTGCTCACTTAAATCAACCGTTTGCACCACAAACTGACCCTGCCCAGAATACGCCAACATTTGTTTACATAAATCCGCAGCCCGCCGCGATGCAGATTCAATACGATCAAGGTTGGTCAACGAAGCATCTGCATCAGGCAATCGCCCTCGAATCAATGCCGCATTACCAATCACTGTCATCAAAATGTTATTAAAGTCATGGGCTACACCACCTGCCAACACACCCAAGCTTTCCAAACGCTGGGCTTGTTCAAGGCGTTGCTGCTCATCTTCGGCATGTTTTCTCGCTGTTAGATCTTGAATAATGACCAATACACTACCATTTTCATGATGTTCTGGCAGTTGCCGCAAACGAATACTCACAGGTTGTATTAAACCATTCGTGAGCAATATTTCATCTTCAATGTTCAGGGCATGACCATCTTTTGCGCGCTGCACAAACTCAGCTGTAAACACTTGAAAACGCGAAAAAGAATCTTGAACGACTTCATGTTCAATGCTGTCAAACAGCGATGATGCCTGCGGATTCAAATCAACCATGTGTGCTTCATCATCAAACACTAAAATAGCATCTGGCGAAGCATCCAACACAGCCCGCAACTGCAAGCTGCTCGCCTCACTTGCCTTATGCCTACGCTGCTGGCTCAACCATATAAACACGGACAACATCAACAGTAATGCCACAATCAAAAACACGGTTGCTAAGACTAAGTTTTTTGTTCTCACAAATGGTGCGAAAGCTTCATCCATGTCAATCGCACTCATGATACCAAAGTTGAGGTGTTCAATCCATACACGCACAGTTGCAATGGGTCGCTGCTGATAACTCTCTTCAATATAAAGCTGACTGGCATCCAAGCCCAACATCGATGCCTGCCGCTGCTTGGTTTGAATGCCTAACAAAGATGATTGTCCTGCTTGTAATTGCCCTGATTCAAGCAAAGGTTGCTCAAAGCGGCTTTGCGAAATCAACCAACCATCAGCATTAAAAAACCATGTTTCGCCCGTCTCACCAATCCGACCATGGGCTGCAATGTTGCTAAATTCATCTTCAGGGTCAATTTCAAAGACCACCGCAACCATCATACCACTTTCATCATCACGCATCGGCGCGGCGACAAACATGGTATGTAGATATTGGTCGTTGGTCCAAATTCTGCCCACGCTTAAAGGGTTACCCATCACACTTTCGCCTGTAAACACACGCTCAAAAGCAGATTGTTGCACACTCATGGGATGTAACATACCAATTTGATGTGATTCAAGCGAAGATACTACCCGCTGATGCGAATTAACAATCGTCACCCCTCGATAAGCCATACGATCAACCATAGGAGCCAATAATGTCCAAATTTGATCTTGTGCAGGGCTTTGATTACGCAATTCAGGCGGTAAGTCCATCAAAGTCTGGACTTTTTCACGCAACGCAGCTGACTCACCCCACGAACGCGCATCTTCTTGGCGACTATGCACCCAAGCTGTAATTTCATCTTGGGTATGTTGTAAGGATGCGTGAAGCACATTACCCACGCTCTCATGGGTTTTTCCCTCAATATGACTCAAAACCTGCCAAGATAACCCTGCTACCAACACAGATACACAGACCAAGACCGCCGAAATCGGCAGCCCCATCATGGCTTTATGATCCTTTTCTTTTAACACCTTACCTCATCTACGCTAGGAAAATGTGGCGCACATTGATTTGCAGGCATGAAGCCATGCGTGCATCAACATTTCTCTTTTGTGTCAGGCAATTTGTGTTGATAGATTTCAATCAAATACCACCACACCATCTTGTGTTCCCATTAATATAACGTCTGCGCCTTGAAAAGAAAAGACCCCATTTGTAACCACGCCTGGTAAGTTGTTTAATTCAGCTTCAAAAGCTGCTGGATCTTGAATCTGCAAACCGTGTACATCAATAATAATATTACCATTGTCCGTCACAAAATCTTCACGAACTTCAGGCTTTCCGCCATGCTGCCTCGCTACAGTCATCACAATCTCACGCGCCATAGGGATGACCTCAATCGGCAAAGGAAATGCACCTAACACATCCACTTTTTTGCTTTCATCAACAATACACACAAATTTCTCAGAACCCGCTGCCACAATTTTTTCGCGCGTCAGCGCTCCGCCGCCGCCTTTAGTCAAATTTTTAGCCGCATCAAACTCATCTGCTCCATCAATATAAACCGAAAGCTGCTTAACTTTCGCCAAAGCATCGTTGAGTTCAAATACAGGAATGCCATGCGCTGCTAAACCTGCGGCTGTCGCTTCTGAGCTTGCCACTGCCCCTTGTATATCATCTTTCATCGTTGCCAAAGCATCAATGAATTTATTCGCTGTAGAGCCTGTGCCTACACCTACAATGGAGTTTTTGGTCACATAAGCAAGCGCCGCTTCAGCAACTTTTTCTTTCATTTCATCTTGTGTCATCATTCTCATTCTCCCAATACAGTCAATTCTTCAACAAGGAAAGCGCGGAAATCATTCATTTTAAAAGTCAAATAATCGTTCATCATACATCCAACCAACTAACCAACACTTCCCCAAGATGGCGTAACCTACGAAAAAAAAGTAAAATCTCCAAGGTGAAAAAAAGAAGCATCCAACTTCATGACACTTGAAACACTTGCCTTCAAGCAATACTCCCGATAACTTGATGCCCGCTCATCAAGCATTAATATCTATCATAAGCAGAGGAAATACAATCACTTTGATGAACATAC
>CAZWPS010000122.1:0-1330 GCA_964635775.1 uncultured Zetaproteobacteria bacterium
ATTTCAGTCACCCAAACCGTTGCTCCCATGCCTTTAAAAGCCTGCGCACAACCTTTACCCACATCGCCATAACCCAAAACAACCGCAATTTTACCTGCAATCATCACATCGGTAGCGCGTTTGATGCCATCAAGTAAAGACTCACGACAACCATACAAATTATCAAATTTTGATTTGGTCACAGAGTCATTGACGTTAATCGCAGGCACTTTTAACTTACCATCACGTGCCATTTCATACAATCGATGTACACCAGTGGTGGTTTCTTCAGATAAGCCTTTAATATCGGTCAATAATTCTGGATATTTATCATGAATCAACTGCGTAACATCGCCGCCATCATCAAGAATAAGGTTGGGCAGCCAACCATTTGGACCATGAATCGTTTGCTCAATACACCACCAGAATTCCTCATCTGTTTCGCCTTTCCAAGCAAATGTTGGAATGCCGACCTGCACCATAGCAGCAGCGGCTTGATCTTGTGTTGAAAAGATATTACACGATGACCAGCGCACTTCTGCACCCAAATCAACCAGTGTTTCCATCAATACCGCAGTTTGAATGGTCATGTGCAAACAACCGACAATACGCGCCCCTGCCAATGGTTTTTGACCTTTATATTCTTCACGCAACGCCATCAAACCAGGCATTTCTGTTTCGGCAATGTTGACTTCTTTGCGTCCCCAATCTGCCAATGCCATATCGGCGATTTTGTAATCTGTAAATTCAGACATTCTCATACTCCTATGTTTGCCTAGTTAGGCATAAAAATATGAGCACCGTTGTTTAAATAACGACTGAGCCTAACGATGTTTAAAACTTCAAACATCGGCGCAGTGCTCCTCAGTCTTGCAAGCGTTTATTGCGTTTAAATACCTGCTTTTTCTCTCAAAATATCTGCTTTATCGGTTTTTTCCCAAGTAAATTCGGGTAATTCACGCCCAAAATGACCATAAGCCGCTGTTTTTGCATAAATCGGACGTAACAAATCAAGCGCTTGCACAATACCTTTAGGACGCAAATCAAAGACTTCACACACAATCTGCGCCAGTTTTTCTTCATCAACCTTGCCTGTGCCGAATGTATTGACCATCACACTCAAGGGTTTGGCAACGCCAATAGCATAAGCCACCTGCACTTCACATCGATCGGCAAGCTCTGCTGCAACAATGTTTTTCGCCACATAGCGCATCATATAACATGCCGACCTATCCACTTTTGTGGGGTCTTTTCCTGAAAATGCGCCACCACCATGATGACCAAAACCACCGTATGTATCCACAATAATTTTGCGCCCTGTCACACCACAGTCACCCACAGGGCCGCCAAT
>CAZWPS010000122.1:1430-4629 GCA_964635775.1 uncultured Zetaproteobacteria bacterium
AAATTCAAGGCGAAAGTTAGGCAAATTCAGGCAAGATATTGGCATCAAACACCGGACCATCCACACAAACGCGCCTATATTTTTCTTGCCCATCTTCAAGCGTTTTTACAACGCACCCAGCACAGCCACCAACGGCACATGCCATATATTCTTCCAAGCTCAACTGGGTTGGTAAATCAAACATGCGCCCCAGTTTTGCTACAGCATGCAACATAGCGTGAGGTCCACATGATAATAATACACATCGCGCCAGTTCTGTTTCACTTAAGGCAGTCAAGTAAGCTTTTGCCAAATCAGGCACATGCCCTTCATAACAACCATACAATCCTGCATTGGATGCCAAACGACAAGCAATGCCGCGTTCTTCAAGTGAGGTGATGGTTAAGGTGGTGTTGCCAATGATGCCAGGCAACATAAAAGTCGATGGTTTTAAAGCAAAGGGGAAAGCCACTTCTGAGCCTGCAAACAAGATGACATCCGCTTTGCCTACCAAGGTATCCGCAGTGAAAATCATCGGTGGAACCCCTACGCCACCACCAATCAAAATGTATCGTTTTGTGGTGTCTGTCACATCAAAAGGCTGACCAATGGGACCCAACATGGGTAAATATTCGCCCACTTGACGCTTGCCCAATTGTTTTGTGCCATCACCAATTTTTTTATACAATAGGTCAATCGTACCTTTTTCAGGGTTGGTCAACATAATTGAAATCGGACGACGCAAAGGCAAGGATTCTGCAACACGAATATGCACAAACTGCCCTGCTTGAGCATGTTTGGCTGTTTTGGGTGCAAGCAAACGCAAGATTGCCTGCTCACCATCATGCTGCACATGCGCCAATACCTTCGCCGACTCTTCAAATATTACATTCGACACGCTAAATCCATGCTGCTTGCATTAATATTTGTTCAACGATGTGTCGACATCATTAGCCCATCGAATAATACCACCATTCAAGTTTTTCACATGTTCATAACCCTTGGATTGCAAAAATTCCATCGCTTGTGCAGAGCGTCCGCCTAACTTGCAATGCACGACCACCGCTTGTGTTTTGGGTATTTCCAAATAACGCTCAGCCACTTGCCCCAATGGTATTTTTACGCTGCCAGCAATGGCACAAATGCTCACTTCGTGCGGCTCGCGCACATCCAATATAAACAAGTCGGGGTTATCATCCATCATTGTTTTGAGTTGCTCTGGGGTAATATCATTATCAGTCATATCTTCTTCCTCACTTGCAGTTTCTGTAGGGGGCAAACCACAAAAGTCTTTATAAGCTTGCACATCGCCAATTGTAGGATGCTCGCCACATGCAGGGCAAGATATATCACGGCGTAATTTCATTTCGCGAAACTTCATATCCAATGCATCATACAACAACAAACGACCACTCAAACTTGTGCCTTGATCCAAAATAATCTTCACCGCTTCAGTGGCCTGCATGACACCAATCACACCTGGCAATACACCCAATACCCCGCCTTCAGCACAAGAGGGGACAAGCCCTGGCGGTGGTGGTTCTGGGTACAAACAGCGATAACAAGGCCCTTGTTTATGATTAAACACCGTGATTTGACCATCAAATTGAAAAATAGAGGCATAAACCAGTGGTTTACCTTCAAGTACACATGCATCATTCACTAAATAACGTGTTGGGAAGTTATCCGTGCCATCGACTACAATATCATATTGCGCCACAATCTCGCGCACATTGGCACAGGTAATGCCATCGCCATGCAAGTTTACATTTAAATAAGGGTTAATGCCCAATAAGGTATCACGCGCTGATTCGATTTTAGGGCGACCAATATCGGCTGTGGAATGGACAATCTGACGTTGCAAATTAGAATCATCGACCACGTCAAAGTCCACTAAACCAATCGTGCCTACTCCCGCAGCAGACAAATACAACGAAATCGGGCTGCCCAAACCACCCGTGCCTACACACAATACCTTAGCTTGTTTTAACTTTTCTTGTCCAACAAGCCCGACTTGCGGCAAAATAATATGCCGATTAAAACGCGCCAACTCTTCTGAGCTTAAAATATTTGACATTACATCTCCAAAAAACAGTACAACAACTAACGCAAGCGTTGCACTAGGCTACCACGCAAGCGAAAAATAGTAGAAGCTTGACCAGATGTCACTGATTGCGCTGAAAGCACTGCTTTTAAATGCTTGTGCCAACGATAACGCTGTCGATAATTCACCGCCGCAACATCCTTGCCTTTACGATTAAAACTGCTCGATAATAACAAGCCACCACAAGCTTTGGCCAAAGTGCGCGTTGTTTGGTCGCCATCCACACGCAACGCCACACAACCCCGCCAATAACAGGCTGAAGGCAAGCGTTTTGTCGCGGGAAAGACCAGTGTCACCGAACCAGGCCAAGACTTTTTCGCCAACCGCCGCAAAGCAGGTGAAAGGTAAATAGCCTGTTGTAAAGCTGTTTTTATACTATCGGCTAACAATAAAAAAGGCGCTTGGCGTTGCTTAAATAATTGCAGCTGAGCAATGCCTGCCGCAGACTGCGCATCAGCGGCGATACCCGCTAAAGTTGATGTATAATGCCCGAGCAAAGCACCCTTACGCAACACTTTTGCCGCTTGAATCGCCTTTAATTTAGCTGCCGTACGCCCCATTAGGTTTAGTCGTCAGCTAAAATTGCTTCGGCTTGTTGTGCGCGATCAAATTGAAGCTTATGGGCTAAGTCTTCATCGGTTTGTGCCAGTATTTGCACAGCCAATAAACCAGCATTTTTCGCGGCATTAATGCCCACAGTCGCCACGGGCATGCCTGGCGGCATCATGACTGTAGAAAGCAAGGCATCTTCGCCATTTAAAGGACCTGATGCAATGGGCACACCAATCACAGGTTTAATGGTTTTAGAGCAAACCACACCCGCCAAATGTGCCGCCATACCTGCAGCGCAAATAAACACCTGACATCCTGCCGCTTCGGCTTCTTTAATCGCTTCAACCGTGGCTTCAGGTGTGCGGTGTGCTGAGCGTACCAATGTTTTATAGGCTACGCCAAAGGCATCAAATACAGCCTCTGTTTTTTGCATAACAGGCAAATCATTTTTACTGCCCATCCAGATTAATACTTTAATATTATCCATTTCATTTCTCCAATCTTCAGGTTGAATCGTTACGTTGAATTAAACACAGTTTTCTGCCGAACCATTTGGACCTTGAT
>CAZWPS010000123.1:0-4628 GCA_964635775.1 uncultured Zetaproteobacteria bacterium
TTACGCGCAGTACGCTGCTGCCAAGGCACATGCTTATGCAGCATCTCATCCAAAAATTCAATGGCTTGCATCAATGAAATAAGAATATTATTCAACCGTTGACCATGTTTTCCATGCCCAAACCACAACGGGTTAATGATTTGAGGTAAACACAACTTATGCCCAAGCATGTCTTGCTTACGCATACTTTCTTCAAAACTGCTTAACCAACCGTCGGCACAAAGAAAATCAATCGCCAGATGAATATCCTTACGAATATGCGCACTGTGTTGTTCAATTTCAAAACACGCATGCTCTAATTTTTTGCTAAATTGCGGGTGTTTTGTTGCCAGTTGTGTGAAGTGTTTGCTCAAGGATAAAAACAACGACATCACTTCAGGTATCGCAACTTTTTTCAGCCCTTCGCCCAACAATAAATCATGCACTTCTTTAGCCGCAGACAACCATGCGTAAGGTGCATTGCTGGCATAAGCTTGCGCTAAACAACGCAGCGCATCACGCAACTCCAAATAGGATTGCATACGCGCAGTTAAAGCAAATGAAAGCGGTGTGAGTTGCTCATGTTGAATCATAGGCGTTGCGTGAGTTGGTGAACCGGGTCAATGTCATCAGCATGGCTACGTGTAACCTCTAAATCACGAATGACCCCTGTACCTAAGCGATATATCCAACCATGAATACTTAACGAGCGCCCTTGTTCCCAAGCTTTTTGTACAATACGCGTATGGGATAAGTTTTCCACTTGTTGAATCACATTTAATTCGCTCATCAAGTCATTTCGCTGCTGTGTATTTAAACCTTGAAAATCAGATGCGTGATTCAAATAATTATCTCGAATGCCGCGAATCCAGTTGTCAACCACACCAAAGTGCTGCGATTCAAGTGCCGCTAACACACCCCCGCAATCGTAATGCCCGGTGACAATAATATGATCCACCTTTAACACATCAACAGCAAATTGAACGCCCGACAAACAATTTAAGTCTGTATGATGAACTTGATTGGCAACATTACGATGCACAAAGATTTGCCCTGGCTCTAAACCAACAATTTCATTCGCTGGCACACGACTATCTGAACAACCAATCCACATATACTTGGGTTTCTGCTGCCCTGACAAACCAGCAAAATACCCTGGCTGTTCATGTTCGCGCTGTTTTGCCCAGGCAACATTATTATGAAGCAAGTCTTGCGGTGAACACATAATTAGCTCACCCCTCCCGCCAACCATGCTTCAAGCTCCCCTTTTTTATCCAACGCATATAAATCATCACAGCCACCAACATGTTTATCATTAATAAAGATTTGAGGAATACTGCGCCCACCATTGCTGCGTTTCATCATTTCTTCGCGCAAACTGGGGTCTTGTTGCACATTGTATTCAGTAAAGGTTAACTCGCGCTGGCTAAGCAATGATTTTGCGCGCACACAATAAGGGCAATAATCACCCGAATACACTTCAATTTTAGCATGATTTTCCATCATCTTACTCCTGTTACTTGTGATTGACTCGGGCAAATGAAAAGGCAAACACGGGTAGCTTGATGCGCTGCATCGCTTGGCAAGCGTGGCGGAGCGTAGCACCTGTGGTTAAGATGTCATCCATCACCCATATTTTACCTTGAACATGATGCTGTTCAAGTCGTTGTTGGTAGTCGTGGTTAAGGGTAAATGCCTTACGTAAGTTATGTCTTCTAGCCTTGCCACTAAGGGCAGATTGTCGGGTGTGTTGTCCTGTTCTGCGCAAGATATTCCAATCCGTTTGACTGCCCGTAATTGCCGCTATTTTTCGGCATAAATCAGCACTATGATGCAAACCTGACTGGCGCATACGTTGTATAGGCATAGGCACTGGAATAAGCAAATCGTGTTTGGAAAAAAGCGTGCGTAATTGCTCGCTTGAAGCTTGTAACAACCAAACCATACCCGCTGCTTGACCCTGCAACTTCCATGATAACAACGCCTCACGAATCGCACCTT
The DNA here is from genome assembly GCA_964635775.1 of uncultured Zetaproteobacteria bacterium. Taxonomy (GTDB): domain Bacteria; phylum Pseudomonadota; class Zetaproteobacteria; order Mariprofundales; family Mariprofundaceae; genus Ghiorsea. Next base: position 1,981 of record CAZWPS010000123.1, read on the forward strand.
GATACACATAAAGGCTGTGCGTATGTTGTTGTGGCACAGGCTGACGCAAACAAGCGCCACATGGGCCTGGGCTAAGGGACTCAGGCATGGGTGAACCACAACGACAACAAATATGCAGGCTCAGCACCTCAATGCCGCTAAAACATGTAGCACAACAACCCTCTTGCTCACAATCAACAGCGAAAATAGTGCCGCAAATGGAACATGCAGGAGGAAACACCAGTCGTTGGCATGTTTTTAAAGCGCGTATTGACAGTTTGAGCATAGAAACAAAGTATACTCGCATGACGGATTCTCGCAATTGGTTTAAAATTTTACCCCCCACGCGGCAACGAAAGCTTTTAGCAAGTCGCCGTGATGGCTGCATGATTGAAGTCGGTGGTCAAAGCTTGCTCAACTTTGCATCCAATGATTATTTAGGATTAAGTACCCATCCTGAGGTCATTGCAGCCACACAAGATGCCGTTGCACGTTATGGTTTAGGCAGCGGAGCATCGCGTTTGGTCTCTGGTGATGACCCTTTATTGCATGACTTAGAACATGATTTGGCGGCATGGAAAGGCTTTGAATCTTGTTTGTTAGTAGGCTCTGGCATGTTGGCAAATATAGGCTTATTACAAGCACTAGCCGATAGACATACCTCTATTTTTGCCGACAAACTCAACCATGCTTCATTGGTTGATGGCGCAAGACTTTCCACCGCCAAGGTGTTTCGTTATCCCCATTTGAATATCGATAAATTAAATCATTTACTACAACAATCCCCCCCCAGTAAGCGTATCATTGTCTCTGATGGGGTGTTTAGCATGGATGGCGATACCGCTGATGTTCACGCCTTATTAACATTAGCTGAACAACATCATGCCTTACTCATCATTGATGATGCACACGGCACAGGCACAATCGGTGTGCAAGGTAAAGGGCTGCTCCATGCTGCGGGTATAACTGGACATTCACGGGTATTGGAAGTGGGTACATTGGGTAAGGCTTTTGCCAGTTATGGTGCTTATGTTTTAGGTACAACTGAAATGATTGAGGGCTTAAGGCAACGTATGCGCACCCTGATTTACTCCACCGCTTTGCCGCTGGCTGTACTCGCTGGGGCAAAAACAGCCTTTTCCATCATCCAACAAGGTGATTTGGTGCAAAAGCTCCAAGAAAACATCGCTTTTTTCTGTCATCATGCAACACATATACCACTTTTGCCCTCAACAACCGCCATTCAGCCCATATTGCTGGGTCACGACGAATGTACTTTACAAGCTGCAGAAAAGCTAAAACAAGCTGGTTTTTTTGTTCCTGCCATTCGTCCGCCAACCGTTCCCCAAGGCAAATCAAGACTCAGAATAACCTTATCCGCACAACACCAACAACATGATATTCAATCATTCATTCATGCTTTAAACACGTGCAAGTTCTAGCCTAAGGCTCTTATAAAACGTAATGTTATTGAATCACCAGTATAGGAAAGTTGCATTAAAAGGTCACTGATGCCTTGAATCCAAATCACATGTTTGTCATCCCGAACGAAGTTGAGGGATCTTACGCGGCAAGATATGTAAGCAGGCTCAACCTAACCGCGCGTAAACACCCAAGTATTACCTTCTGATAAGTTGCTGTTCCATCTATAACCATCCACCGCAAAATCTTTAATCGCTTCTGGCTGTGTAATACGCTGTTGTATCACATAACGAACCATCAGCCCACGCGCCCGTTTTGCAAAAATACCAATCACCTTATATGTCTCATCTTTATATTCTTTAAACACAGGCGTAATCACACGACAATGCAGCGCGGCTGTTTGCACACTTTTAAAGTATTCTTGTGACGCAAGGTTAATGAGTGTGTCCTCTTGAGCAAGCTCATGATCAAGCTGTTGGGTGATGCTGCTGCCCCAAAAGTCATAAAGATTGTTGCCTTGGTCTGTTTTTAAACGTGTACCCATTTCAAGACGATAAGCTTGTATAAGATCAAGGGGGCGCAATAAACCATATAAACCCGAAAGGATACGCAAATGCTGTTGGGCAAAATGAATATCTTCGCGTGATAAACTGGCAACATTTACCCCCTGATACACATCTCCCGCAAAGGAAAATAATGCTGGTTTGGCATTGTTCGGCGTAAACGGTGTATGCCACTGTTGATAACGTTGCACATTCAAGTCTGCGAGTTTCATGCTCAATTTCATCAGTTCTGCAATTGCAAAACGATCATGTTCACACAATACCTCAATTAAAGCTTGGGCTTGGTCTAAGAAAATGGGTGTGGTGTGTGGTATGTCCATCTTCATAGGCTGTTCATTTAATTTTTTTGCAGGTGAAATAACAAGACGCATAAAGCTCCTCTTGATCATACGGGTAAGCGCAATGATTACAAACAATGACAACATTATCATGTGCCATTGAATAAGTCTTGCACCATATTTTTGACCTCGCCCAAACGCATTCAAACGAAAAAAGCGCTCAGCTTACTACTGTAAGTGAGCACTTTTGACGCGGAAAATGAGCAAATCAGAGGTGAGTTGAATCGTTACGATTCGTCTTCATTTAGATTGAAGCTGACCATCTAGCAACGCCATTGATGATGCACTAACCGCTTAAAAGGAAGCGTTGATACCCACAACAAATTCTGCATCAACACCTTGAAGT
>CAZWPS010000124.1:0-1116 GCA_964635775.1 uncultured Zetaproteobacteria bacterium
GCGTAATGAATAAACAAAACACAGTCCAACACCATCACAATCAAGTGCGTAATCATGAGTGAAACACACATGACTGGCTCGCGCATATTCTCTTCATTCTTGGTTCATGTTTGCCCATACAGATTTGATTCAGCTGTGTTTTCAGCAATGATGGCGGTTGCTGCGCGTAAATGCGGTTCATCTGGAAAATGCGTGAATACGGGGTCTTTTAATGCAACTACCCCAGCCTATCACTTGCAGGATCTAGGTTTCACGCTAATGTTGCAAGATTCATCAATTGTAGTGAAGTGTAAACTTGTTATGCTTCGCTACGCATCAAATTCATTTTTTGTCGCAACAAAAACAATAGGAGGCAATGTTTCATGGCTCTACTCATCAATGATGATTGCATCAACTGTGCAGTGTGTGAGCCTGAATGCCCCAACGATGCCATTTTTGAGGGTGAAGTTATTTTTGAAATCAACCCTGATTTGTGCACCGAATGTGTAGGGCACTTTAACAATCCTCAATGTGTAAACATATGTCCTGTCGATTGCATTCCTCAAGACCCTAACCGCCAAGAAAGTCTTATCGAATTAGAGAAAAAATATCAACATCTTACAGGAAAGTCCGCATGAGTGGTCAGTTATTCATCGTTTCGGGGCCTTCTGGCGCAGGAAAATCCAGTTTATGTGGTCGGTTATTACAAATTTGCCCCAACTTGCAGCTTTCTATCTCTTGCACCACACGTGCACCGCGCTCTGGTGAACAACATGGGCGAGAATACCACTTCCTCAATACCGATGCTTTCACACAACAACAACAAGCAGGCGACTTTCTCGAATCTGCCTTGGTGCATGGCAATCATTACGGAACAAGACAACATGATGTGGAGCACTGCTTAAAACAAGGTAAGAGTGTATTGCTGGAAATTGATTGGCAAGGGGCTGCTCAAGTTGCTCAAAAAATGCCGCATGCCACACGAATTTTTATCCTTCCCCCATCCATCGAAGCCTTACGACAACGGTTAATCGAACGCGGACAAGATGATAAGCACATCATCGAACAACGTATTGCAGCAGCACAAGCAGAAATGAACCATGCCCATGAAGCACAACATCAAATCATCAATCAAGA
>CAZWPS010000124.1:1216-4590 GCA_964635775.1 uncultured Zetaproteobacteria bacterium
ATCGTTATGATTTATTCAGTGATAGGCTTTAAACGAATACCCGAAGGACCAGGGCGAACCTCTAACTGACCCACCAAGCCAGCGTCGTTATCAGCTTCGCCCACAAGACGAATATTACTTTGCGATGTTGTGCCATCAGGCAATAATAACACCAAACCTATAACTGGCTTAGCATCTGCATCATCGCTCACTTCAAGCTGCATATCCAGCGCAAAATCAGCAGCTTGATTGACATCCATAATCCGCACTCCAGCTGGCAGAGTATAAGCATTTAGCGGTTCTTCTTGAAAAGATGACCACTCCCCCGTTTGCCCATCAAACACCTCAAAAGACCAGCCATCTGTGGTGGCTAACCAGCGTAATGGTTGACCAGAAAGCTGTGTTTCGTCCATCGCCAAGCGCAAAACCAAACGTAAGCGTTTGGATTCATCGGCTACAGACCCTAAACCCACTGATGAAATCGAAGGCACAATCATCGCCGCAGTCACGGCAATAATTACAATCACCAACAGTATTTCAAGCAGGGTAAATCCGCTTTGTTTGAGGCGTGATGGTATGGTTTTTTGTTGAATAAACTTATTCCCAGTTTCCAAGGTCGGTGTCAAAACCAGAACCACCAGCTTTACCATCACCACCATACGAAAGAATATCAAAATCACCATGTACACCCGGTGATAAATAAACAAAAGGATAACCCCAACCATCTTTAGGCATTAAATCCAAATACTTTTTACCTTTTTTATCCCCTGAAACCAAAATGTTAATGCCTTCACCTGATGTTGGGTAATGTCCATTTTGCAAACGAAACAACTTCATTGCTTGCCCGATATTTTGCATTTGTGCTTTTGTCGTTTCGACTTTCGCTTCATCCGCACGCTCAATAAAACGCGGCGCAACCATCGCTGCCAACACCCCAATAATCACCAGTACCACCATGATTTCGAGTAAGGTGAAACCTTTCTCATGCTGTTGCGTTGTCTTTTTAGGCATTTTATTCATGTTCTTCCTCCAACCAAAAATCATTCCTTTTTAAAGGGTCATACAAACGTTTTTCACCACGCCAATGAATCCACGGCCCTACACTCAAATCATCTGTTTCATGAATTAAGCGATCAATCATCAACCATGAACCCAATAAAGCACCATGTTTTTGAATCGCTTCTCGTGCATAAGCTGAACACACAGGATAAGCAGGGCAAGAGCGCCCATCTAGGTCGCCCAAGACATGTTGATAAAAATGAATACTAAAGCCTTGTGGTGATGTTGTAGGCAAATCGAAGTTTTTCCAGAACAGCCCCAACAACAAACTCATCACCACTAAAAAGGCATACAACCAAACAAAAAGAGCAGAGCCAAGCTCCACTCTTTTGATGTCAATCCAAGTATTCATGCGTTAAATTAATCTTAGTGTGTTAAGACCAGTGCGTACAGCCTTAAGCCAAGTGCTCATTAATAAAATCAACCAACTTTGCCTTAGTGACCGCACCCACTTTAGTGCCTTGAACATTACCATCTTTAAAGATGCTTAATGTTGGGATACCGCGCACACCATATTTTCCAGGTGTATTCGGGTTATCATCAATATCAATCTTGGCAATGGTGATTTTATCACCAAAGTCTGCGTCAATTTCTTCTAATAATGGTGCAATTTGTTTGCAAGGACCACACCAAGGTGCCCAAAAATCAACCAATACTACACCCGATGCCTTTAAGACATCTTGATCAAAACTATCATCACTTACATTTATAATCGCCATGTTTTTTTCACCTATACTCATATCAAATTTAAAACTCAAAGTAGGTAGCAACGGTATCCATATAAAGAATCGCCGTCAATTTTATATTTTAACTCAAGAGTAGATATTGATATTGGGCTTAGACTCAAGCATCAATATAGTACATACCACAGCGGTAACTGGAAAAATAATTGCAGTTTTTTCTAAAGTTGCCGTTTGAGTCTCCGATAGACCTATTCAACAAGGCGCAATGGATGGCTTCTTGGCAACATCGCAGGATGCACAACGTAACAGGGCATGATGTCGTTTACGAAAAATAAATCTACTACGGAGAGTAACCATGGCTTTATCAGTACAAACCAACACAGCGGCGATGAGCGCCCTAAAATTCTTAAATAGTAACAGCAACGCCCAAAACGATTCCTTATCGCGTTTAGCATCTGGTTTCCGTGTGAACAACGCGGCAGATGATGCGTCTGGTTTCGCCGTGGCATCGAAGTTGGATGCACAAGGGCAGCGCTTAAAAGCTGCAAGCTTGAATGTGAATCAAGCCACAGCGATGGTGAAAATGGCTGACTCGGCAGTACAAGAGATTCAGAATATGGTTGGACGTATTCAATCTCTATCTGTTCAGGCATCTTCAGCAAACAATGCTGGTGAACTTGGCAAACTGGATGCAGAGCGTTTAAAGCTCGAAACCCAAATTGACAAAATCGCTGGCGGCACCAAATACAATGGTATTGAGCTTCTTAATGGTAAAGGCGCTGGTTCAGTTGGTTTTAGCACCAACTTTAATGCTGGTACCAACACAACCGTTTTGGGTGCGAAAGTATCATCGGCTTCAACAAATGCTCCAAATGCAGTATATACATTAACCAATGGTACAGCTACATCAGCGGGTACGCCTGGTGCGGCAGCGCTAGGTGCTGATGCTTCTGCATTAACCATTGGAACAACGTCAACCTCAAACATCAATGGCGCTTACACCGTTTCTCAAGATGCAACAGGTCAAATTACTGGTGTAACTTCAGTAGCAACAGGTGCAGCCAACTTGTTAACTGACCCTGGTGGTAGTGGAACAGTTGCTTTTGCTGCTAACCAAGTCAATGCATTAACATTGTCTGATGGCACAGCAATGTCATTAACCATGACAGCTGCTACAGGTGGTGCTGCAACAACAAGTACGATTGCAGTTACGGGGCAAGCAGTTACTGGGTCTGGTGACGTTGCTATTACCAATGCTGCTGGTGCTAATGTTGCTAATGTTGCATTCAAAGCAAACTCTACAGTAAATGCACAGTTGGATGATGGCTCAACCATGTCTATCTCCTTTGGTGCAACAGCTGCAGCAGTTGGCAATGAAACCAACACTGTAAGCGTATCTGGTCAAGAGGCATACTCACTTGGTGCTAACGCTGGTTTAACCAGTGCTTCAGTGGTGTTTGCATCGGGTGCAACGAAAACCTACAACATCGATGCTGATGCTGCAGGCACAAGCTTTACCATCCAAGATACATCAAGTGGCTCCAATGTTGATGTGGGTACAGTAACCTTCACCAACGGTACACCTGAAAGCCAACAAGTATTATTAAATGATGGTAATAAACTATCATTAAGCTTCTCAGGTACAGCTGACGC
>CAZWPS010000125.1:0-4486 GCA_964635775.1 uncultured Zetaproteobacteria bacterium
TTTTTCAATGAGAAGAGGGCATACGTGATTGGCCTTTGTCTTGTGGGCTCGGATATTTGTATAAGAGACAGGGGCAAGAGCTTTTGATTAAATTCAAGAGCAACATCAGCAAACAACAACAATCAACCATAAAAAATAAACTTGTCATCAGTGAAATTCAACGATTTAAGATGCTTGGTGGCATTGAACATTGGAAATTGGCCAGTCCTATGGATGTCAATCTTGTGATTCAACAGCTACAAAACAATCCGAATATTGAGTATGTTGAACCCAATCACCCCCGCTATCTACGGCTTATGCCCAATGAGACTAATTTCAATTTACAATGGGCAATGCATAATACAGGGCAATTTATAGGTTCAATAGCAGGCATGGACATCAATTTACCTACAGCTTGGGATATCACCACAGGTAATAGTAATGTTATTGTTGCCGTCATTGATGATGCTATTGACATCAATCATCCTGACTTAAAAGCCAATATTTGGACCAACCTTGGTGAAATCGCGGGCAACAATATAGATGATGATAATAATGGTTATGTTGATGACATTCATGGTTGGGATTTTGTAGATAATGATAACGATCCAAGTGCTGATGTGGGAACAGGCGAAGGACATGGTACTATGGTTGCAGGCTGCATTGGTGCAGTAGGCAACAATGGACTTGGCATTGCGGGTGTGAATTGGAATGTGAGTATCATGCCGCTTAAATTCTTGGGTGATGTGGCAAGTGAATTAAAAGCGATGGATTATGCGATTGCAAATGGGGCTAAAATTATCAATGCCAGTTGGGGCGGACCACAATTCTCGTTTGCCGAGTCTGCAAGTATGAAAAAGTTATTACAAAATGGTATTTTATTGGTTGCAGCAGCAGGTAACTATGAAGGCAACAACGACCGTGTGCTTGATTACCCTTCGAGTTTACCCTATGCCAATATCATTGCTGTTTCAGCATACAGACCAGATGGAAACCTTACAGCATGGACACATTATGGTGCAACAAGCGTTGATATTGCAGCACCTGGACAAAGCATTTACACCACCACAACCCCCAATCTTTATGATTACGTTTCAGGCACTTCCTTTTCAGCACCGCTTACTGCAGGTCTTGCTGGTTTGATACTTGCCCAATATCCTAATGCCACATATCAAGAGATTAAAGGGCGGCTAATGGGTTCTGCAAAAGTGATGAGTCAGCATGCACAAAGTGCAACTGATGGTAGCCTCAATGCCGCTCAAGCATTAAGCATGAATGCCCAACCCGTGTTGGTGATTTCTAAACTGCAATTATCGGACAATAACAACAACCTCATCGACCCTAACGAAAGCATTAAGCTTGATATTACGCTGGAGAATGTGTGGCAAGCTGCGACCACTATCACGGCTTCTTTAAGCAGTAGTCATCCATTGTTATCCATTTCACCAGCTTCAAGCTCTTGGATAGACTTGGCTATGGGTCAAAAGGCTGTTTCGATAACGCCTTTCACGCTACAAACAGGCAGCTTAGTCGGTTTTCAGAATATTCCCTTCACCCTGACCATTACCATCAATAACGGCACAACATTTACCCGCTATTTTAATTTAGATTCAGGCACACTCATCACCGATACCGTGTACAGTGGTCAAACCATGCAATATGAACAAGATGAGTTTCAATATTTCCACATTGATGTTGCCGCAGGCAGCCCGCTGCTCAACATCACCACTGCCAGCCATGCTGATATCGACATTTTATTACGCTTTAATGCTGAACCTGAGTTTGATTACAGTCTTTATGCGATTAACCCTGTTTTCGGACATGATTCAGCCACCCACGTCTCTTCCTTAGACCAAACAGGCAACGAACAAATTCTCATCAACAACCCTCAAGCTGGCACATGGCATGTGGTGGTGGTGAGTTATGACCAGCAACCTGGCAGCTATCAAATATTGGGCAGCACCACCACAGCAAAAGCTTTGGTTCCTCTCCCGCAAGCATCATCCAAGTCATCAGGATTATGCCTTGCCCCTACATCATTACTGGCATCTTCGGGCTTGTTTTTTTGGTTATGCCTCTTTATTTTATATCACCGTAAAACCTATCATATACAGCGAGAATCATCATGAATCATATCCAAATCGGCACCCCTTTATCCCCAACGGCAAGCAAAGTTATGCTGCTTGGTTCGGGTGAATTAGGCAAAGAAGTTGCCATAGAATTACAACGCTTTGGCATTGAAGTGATTGCTGTGGATAGTTATGCCCATGCGCCTGCAATGCAAGTTGCACATCATTCTTTTGTGATTGATATGCTTGATGCCCAAGCCTTGCGCCAACTGATTGAAAGCGAACGACCACAGCTTATTGTACCCGAAGTTGAAGCCATCGCCACCAACACCCTTGCCGAGCTCGAAGCAGAAGGTTTTAACATCATTCCGACTGCCAAAGCCACACAACTTACCATGAATCGTGAAGGTATTCGTCGGTTGGCGGCAGAAACACTTGATTTACCAACGTCTTCTTATCAATTTGCCAGCACAAAAGATGAGTTTACAGCCGCAGTCAAGCATATTGGCTGGCCTTGTGTGGTCAAACCCATTATGAGCTCTTCGGGCAAAGGACAATCTGTCATTCGTGCGTTGGCTGATGTGCAATCGGCCTGGAAATATGCGCAAGAAGGCGGAAGAGCAGGTAAAGGCAAGGTCATTGTTGAAGGTTTTGTCGATTTTGACTATGAAATCACTTTACTAACCATTCGCCATCGTGATGGCACATCATTTTGTTCGCCCATTGGTCACTTACAAGTTGATGGTGACTACCGCGAATCATGGCAACCTCAAAGCATGAGCGATGCCGCCTTAGAAGCAGCCCAGCATATTGCTTATCAAGTTACCGATGCTTTGGGCGGGTATGGACTTTTTGGTGTAGAATTATTCATCAAGGGCGAGCAAGCGATATTTAGTGAGGTCTCTCCACGCCCGCATGATACAGGTTTAGTGACTTTAATTTCACAAGATTTATCTGAGTTTGCCCTGCATGTTCGTGCTATTTTAGGCTTACCTATTCCCAATATCACGCAACATGGTGCCTCAGCATCTTGCCCTATCGTGGTTCAAGGTGATTCAAAGCAGGTCACTTTTTCAAATTTAGAATGCGCGTTACAAGATACCGACACCCAACTGCGTTTATTTGGTAAACCTGAAGTACATGGGCAGCGGCGTATGGCTGTATGTCTGGCTCGTGGGGAAAGCATTGAGCAAGCCCGAGATAAGGCAAAACATGCGGCAAAAAGTATTCAAATCAGCTTATGATTCAACAATGATTGTCACTGCTGCATATCAGACAAGGGGATATTGTGTTCAAGGTTTTATCCATAACAATGCCCATTTCCCCCTTGTGTGCATGGCTTGCTTACATCTACAACCACCATCATGAGTTGTTGCCAAGCACCATCAAAACAGAAAAAACGAACTTGTCCGCATTGCCAAAACGCATGTTTGAGCGTGTCCTATCAAACCATGCTGCACCATCTTCAATACCCTGAAAATCAACATATTGATGCGAGTCATGATTATGCTTTTTGTAGTCATACTTCATGTCATATCACTTACTTTTCAAAGACAGTTATATTTAAACAATCTCAACTTGCACAGTTTCAAACCCCACCAAAACTTTGTTATTGTTTTGATATTTCCCTTGAAACTTACCAAAATGCTTTACAATCGAAGACGAATCAAGCTGAAAACATAAAAGAATTTGTCATCCAACAAACCAAACATCATTTGTGTGCTTGTGTGATTAAAAATCCGTCAGGGCGCTGTTGTTTAGCAAGTTTTAAGCAGCTAGAATCAGAATATAAAACATGAATTCGTTAGACGGCGATAAAATGACTAAACAAGTTACACTTCAAACAATAGGAGCAATACCTTGAGTAATACTTTGTCAGCAAAAGAAAATACCTCACTGATGAGCTTTCCCTGCTCTTTTCCGTTTAAAGTGATGGGGTTAAATCATGAAAATTTTGAGAAAGACATCATAAAAATCATCGAAAAACATGTTCCACAATGGAATAATGACAATATTCACCGCAAAGCCAGTAAAAAAGGCAAATATACGGCACTTACCATCACCTTTATTGCTGAAAGCCAAGAACAGCTCGATGGTCTCTATCGCGAAGTCACGGCATATCCCGATGTTAAAATGGTGCTGTAATCATTCAGATTTTATGAGGAGGTCATGTTAAGCAACACACTTTATTATATTCATGATCCTATGTGCAGTTGGTGTTGGGCATTTGCTCCTGTTTGGGAAAAAGTCATGCATCAATTACCACCTCATATCGACATTGTTTGCTTACTTGGCGGTTTAGCCCCAGATACACAATCAACCATGCCCATAACCATGCAAAAAACCATACAACAGCATTGGCGAACAATTCAACAACAAGTGCCAGACACCATGTTTAATTTTGATTTCTGGACGCTTAATACACCCAAACGCAGCAC
>CAZWPS010000126.1:0-4485 GCA_964635775.1 uncultured Zetaproteobacteria bacterium
ATTTTATCACTCATTTCTACTGGCAAAAAAGGTTTTCTGAGAAATGCAGTGTTGGAGAGCTCAAGCAACACCTTGACCTTATCATTTTCAGGGTAGCCACTGACAATCAAAATAGGAACTTGAGGGGTAATTTCACGTAATTGACCTAAAATATCGCCGCCACTACGCCCGGGCAAACCCAAATCAAGAATGATGAGCTCAACATTGTTGGCATTTTCTTGAATTTGTTCAAGGGCTTGATCAGCATCTTTAGCCAGCAAAATGTGATGCCCCCAATAGCGCAACAAAGTGCTGGTGACTGAAATCACAACTTCATTATCTTCGACCAGTAAAATGGTTTTTTTCTCGGTGAACGAAGGTAGTTTTTTGCTGTCTGCTTGGCTTGATTCAACTTCTTTTTGAGCGGGAAGAAGAATCGAAAAACAACTACCTTCTCCCACCGTGCTTTGAACTTCAATACGACCATGATGGCTTTGGCTGATACCCCAAGCCGCAGCTAAACCAAGCCCCCGACCAAGAAATTTAGTGGTGTAAAAAGGTTCAAAAATATGGCTTAAGTCCTCTTCTTCAATACCCATACCAGCATCACAAATCTTGATACCAATATATTCGCCGACATTAAGTGTGTTACTTTTTTCGTGTTGCTGATGTTCAAAGGTGGTGATGTTGATTTCACCACCTTTGGGCATGGCTTCAATCGCATTGTGTAACACACCTTCAATAAGTTGTGATAATTGCGCTTTATCACCCTGAATATACTGATTTTGAGACGGCGCATCACATATGATTGTGATATTTTCATGAAGTAAGTGTTGAATGCGTTGCTGTGCTTGCTCAAGCAAGGCATTGACGGTTATGTTACTCACATTAAATTTTGCGCCTTGGGCGTAAGCGAGGAGCTGCCTTGAAACTTGAACAGCACGGCTGCCTGATTCGTAAATCATTTGTAATAAACGCTGCCTTTTTTCTGGCAAAACATCGTGTTGCAGTAAGATTTCAGATGTCGTTACCACACCAACCATAAGATTATTGAACTCATGCGACAATCCGCCAGCTAAAGTGTGCGCAACTTCCATACGCGAGGCGGCTAAACGCGTTTGTTCTTGTTGAATGTGTTGTTGATGCGCTTTGCGGTCTGATAAGACATGATTAATCGCATCGCTTAACCTGGATATATTATCTTTGCTGACATAATGAGCTGCACCAGCGTGCATGAGTTCAACGGTTATTTCTTCGCCAATGCGTCCTGAAACGACAATCATAGGGGTTAATAAAGCAAGTTCTTGCAGCACATTTAAAGCACTAAAAGCATCAAAATGAGGCATGACATGGTCAGTTAATATGATGTCCCAAGGCTGGGCTGCTAACGCTTGCCGCATGGCTTCTTCATTTTCCACACGCAACCAATGAACATCATGTCCACCGCGCTCAATTTGCCGTATTGATAATACAGCGGCATCAGCTTCATCATCAACGATTAAAACACTGATTTTATGCATGGTCGAAGCCATACGGTGAGGGTGGTGTATTGTGTAACACCCAATACATGCCTAAATCATGGATGGCAGTGATAAAGTGTTGCATATCAACAGGTTTTTGTACAAAACTATTGGCACCATATGCATAGGCTGTTGTGATATCGTGTTCATCATTGGATGATGTGAAGATGATGATGGGTATATGTTGTGTTGCATCGTGAGCACGTAATTGTTGTAATACATCTAAGCCACTCACCCTTGGTAGTTGCAAATCAAGCAAGATAAGCTGCGGAAAAGATGTTTTATCGAGTATGAGCTTGTCTTGGGCATTAAAAAAATAACGTAAAGCTTCTTCGCCATCACGTTTGACTATAATTTGGTTGGTTAACTTCATTTTTTTGAAGGCGCGAAGAATGAGTGTTTCATCATTATCATCATCTTCAACCAAGAGTATATTATATTGTGCATACATCGCCATTAGCTTGTCTCCTGTTGATTGCAAATCATGTGTTCACCACTTGGTTAGGTAGATTAAAGGAGAATTTAGCGCCTTTGTCTATAGCACTTTCTGCCGATATGATGCCGCCATGACGGTGGATAATACGCTGTACTATGGGCAGTCCTATACCTGTACCTGCAAACTCATTTTGTTGGTGTAAACGTTGAAAAGGGGTGAATAATTTGCCTTGATAGGCATTATCAAAACCCACACCATTATCGCTAATGGTATAAATACATTGATTATTCTCGCATTGACTATAAAATGTAATCTCTGCCTGTTCACGGGGTTGACTAAATTTCCAAGCATTGTTGAGTAAGTTTTCAATCACTTGTTTGAGCAATACAGGGTCTGCCATGGTGGTCATATTCGGCTGAATGCTGACTTGAACACGGCGTGTGGGCTGTTCTTTTTGCAGCGCTATGATTGTTTTTTCTGCCATCTCACTCAAATTGACAGGTAAAATATGTAATTCAGTGTGGCTAACGCGAGACAACACTAACATGGCATCAATTAAAGTTGCCATACGCTGACTTGCAGCACGAATGCGCATAATAAAATCTTTGCCTTGTTCATCAAGTTTGTCACCGTAGTCTTCATCTAGGGCAAGTGCGAAACCATCTAAAGAGCGTAGAGGTCCTCGTAAATCATGCGAAACTGAATATGCGAACGCTTTTAACTCAGCATTGGTCTCTTCAAGGGTTTGTGTGCGTTGCTCGGCAAGGTCTGTTAAAGAGGCATGTTGCTGGTGTAGGCAGCCTTGTGTTTTATTGAATGAACGAGAAAGAAAAAGACATGAAGCGAGCATAAATGCAATGCTTATAAGGATAACGATGAACCACTGTGATTGAAAGTCTTGCCATAGCTGTTGCTGATGTTCAGGGGCAGTGGTATGTTGGATGTGTTGTTCGAAACAGTTGTGAAGTTGATTGTAAATCACCCAAGTATAGCCTGCTGCCAAGATGAACATGCAAGTCATAAGGGTGATCAAGAGGTTGCGTTTGCATTGTGCAAGATAATATTGGATGTTCATATAATGATATATATAGATGATAATCACGTGATTAGCAAATGGTTATAGGTGTAAACAATGATTAAAAAATTACAAAGTATTCGTGGCATTCATGATGGATTACCTCATGAGGTCAAAAAATGGCGGTATATTGAGGACATAGCGCGTAAAGTCTTCGCTACTTATGCCTTTTCGGAAGTAAGGTTGCCGATTTTAGAGCCAACTGAGCTTTTTGTGCGTTCGGTGGGTGAAAAAACAGATATTGTATCTAAAGAAATGTATGCCTTTGAAGACCAAGGCGGAGACTCCATTTGCTTGCGCCCAGAGGGAACAGCAGGGGCAGTGCGGGCATATTTACAAGCGGGTTTAACCAGATCTGGCGCACAACGCTGGTTTTATATGGGGGCAATGTTTCGCCGAGAGCGTCCGCAAAAGGGTAGATTACGCCAGTTTCAACAAATCGGTGCTGAATATTTTGGTGTTGCAGGACCAGTAGAAGATGCGGAAGTGTTAGCTATGGCACAAAACTTCTTGAATCAGTTGGGTATTCAACAAACACGTTTAGAAATTAATGCTTTAGGTTGTGCTGATTGTAGACCCGATTATCGTGAGCTATTACTTAGTTATTTAGAGGAAAAAAGAAGTGCTTTGTGTGTAACTTGCCATGATAGGATGCAGAGTAACCCGATGCGGGTATTGGATTGTAAGATGGAAACATGCCAAAGTGCATTGCTGGATGCGCCAGAGATGGTAAAACACTTGTGTCAGCCATGTGATACACATTTTACAGGTTTAAAGGCAGGTTTGGCTGCTTTGGCGATAAAATATCAGGTGAATCCGCGTATTGTGCGTGGTTTAGATTATTATAATCGTACTGCATTTGAGTTTATTACAGACCAACTTGGCGCTCAGGGCACGGTGCTTGCAGGGGGTCGTTATGATGGTTTAGTTGAATCACTCGCTGGCCCAGCAACGCCTGCAATTGGTTTTGCAGCAGGCATGGAGCGGCTGGCAATGCTATTGCCCGATAGTGATGAAGTGGCAACGTTGGATATTGCGTTGGTGGTGTTGGGTGAGGCGGTATCTGCTTATGCCTTGCAACAAGCCCATCAATTACGCGAAGCAGGTTTGAGTGTATTGCATTGCGGTGGCGGCAGTGCCAAACGCCAGTTTAAAATCGCTGACCGTGAACAGGCGCGGTTTGTCGTGATTATTGGTGAGGATGAAATGAAGACAGGTGTTTTGATGTTAAAAGACTTAACATCAGGCGAACAAAAACCAGCAACACTGCCAGAAGTGATAACCTCGCTCGCTTAGGAAGGCGATGATGAGTGCTGGTTTGATGAGGTCGTATATTTAAGGTGCGTTAATGAATAAAAGGGCAAAAACAATACATAAATTGACCTACCACCCCCAACATCAAACCTGTCATCCCGAACGAAGTTGAGGGATCTTACGTGGAAAGATGTTTCGACAAGCTCAACATGACAATCAGG
>CAZWPS010000127.1:0-4478 GCA_964635775.1 uncultured Zetaproteobacteria bacterium
TGTTTTTGTTTTTTTTTTTTTTGTTGTGTGTTGTTTGTTTTTTTGTTGTTTTTTTTTTTTCTTTTTTTTTGTTTTTGTTTTTTTTTTTTTCCAGGCAGAGGCGGCATTCCAGGTTTGGCTTAGTTTCCTTGGCTTGGGGATTTTTTTTAGAGACAGGTGTTCGCTTGGCTTGTGGTGAAGTCATTGCTGCTAATGATGTTATCTTAGCCACAGGTCACTCAGCGCGTGACACCTTTGAACATCTGCATGATTTAGGTGTTGCTTTAGAAGCTAAAGACTTTGCTGTGGGTGTGCGCTCGGAACATGAGCAAGATTGGGTGAATCAATGTCAATTTGGGGATGCTGCAAATCATGATGCATTAGATGCTGCGGAATTTAGTTTAACCCATCAAGTGAAGGACAAAAGGATGGGTAAACGTGGTGTTTTTAGTTTTTGCATGTGTCCAGGTGGGTTAATTTTGCCCTCGCCAACAGAAATAAATAAAATGGCAATCAATGGTATGAGTAATGCCAAACGCTCAAGCCCTTTGGCAAATTCAGGGATTGTGGTTCAGGTGACACCTCAAGATATTCAACAGCATGGTTTAGGTGATGATGCCTTATGCGGCATTCGCCTGCAACGCGAACTTGAAAGCAAAGCATTTCAGGCGAGTACACAAGCTTATGCTGCACCAGCGATGCGTATCAGTGATTTTGTGCGTCATCAAAACACAGGCAAGCTTGCTTTTTCGCGCTTTAAACCTGCGGTAGAAGCTGCAGATATCCGCCAAATTTTACCTTCTTGGTTGAGTGAACCTTTGGCGGAAGGTTTAAAGGCGTTTGATAGAAAAATGAAAGGTTTTATCACTGAACATGCGAACATTCTAGCCGTTGAATCAAGAACAAGTTCGCCTATTCGCGTTTTGCGTGGCAAAAACATGCAATCGCTAAACCTACAAGGCTTGTACCCTGTAGGTGAGGGGGCAGGTTATGCTGGTGGTATTATGAGTGCAGCTGTTGATGGGTTAAAAGCCGCTGCTATCATCATCAAGTGATGATGTCTTTGACTTTCAAGCTTCACGCTTAATAATCACGCTATGAAGTGCCCATCTTGCGGAATCGTTTATCCTAATAGCCAAACATTTTGTATGGCTTGTGGTGACATCCTGCCTGAATCAGATGGTTATGCTCGCATGGGTGACTATTTGCTCTTGGAAAAAATTGGGCAAGGCGGTATGGGCATTGTTTTTCGTGCTATTCATCAACCGCTGAAAAAAGAAGTTGCGATTAAAGTTTTAAATCCGAAAAGTTTTGGTGATGTGGAGCAAATGGAGCGCTTTCGCCGGGAAGCACGAATGCATAGTCAGCTTAAGCATCCTAATATTATTGAATTTCTTGATGTTTATGAAGATGGCGGCGCATTTGCGTTGGTGATGGAGCTTCTTCAAGGTTGTAATCTTAAAGAATACCTTAACTATACTGGTCCGTTAGCATTGTCTGAAATCATACATATTGCGACCTCTATTTTAGCTGCTTTGAGCAAAGCCCACGCTAGAGAAGTGGTGCATCGCGACTTAAAACCATCCAATGTTTTTATCACCAACGATGGTATCACTAAACTGATGGACTTTGGCTTAGCAAAAACCACTTTTGCGACTGAAGACATTACAAATAGCGGCGCAACTGTGGGTACTTATTTATACATGGCACCAGAACAAATTTTGGGTCAAGACATTGGTTCTTTCACAGACCTATATGCCTTTGGAATTACACTTTATCGCATGAGCACGGGCGCACTTCCTTTTACTTCCAATGGTGGTGGTGAATTTGAAATCATGGAAAAACAAGTGCGTCACCCACCGCAGCATCCCCAAACATTAAACCCCAAAATACCTGATGCACTTGCTGAATTGATGATGCATTTGTTAGAAAAGAAACCAAGCTTGCGCCCATCAAATTGTGCTGAAGTCATGACGCGATTAGAAGCATTGGGGGAGGGTTTATTACCAAGGCTTAAGTCTAAGGCTGTGGAGAAAGAGCAACTCACGACGTTTTCAGATTTAAATACAGGTTTAGATATGCCAAGTGCTTTGAATTTGGCCGTTGACGGGGATGAAAAAACAATCACCAATACAGTCAGCTCGAATACCTTGTTAAGCGCATTTTCTATTGAATCAGCAGTTGCCCCAACAGAACCTCCATATGATATGATTCGTCCGCCGGCGCTGAGTCAGCCAATACTGAAATATTTAAAAACAGCCATTGCTTCGATTCCGCCACTACCCGAAATTTGGCATCAGTTGCAAAAAGTATTTGCAGACACTGAAGCTGCGGCATCTGATTTGGCAAAAGTGATTCAACATGATGCGGTATTGGTTGCGTATGTTTTGAAAATGTGCAATTCAGCGGCATATCTGCCTGCTGGCGCAAAACCAACTGAGAATATTGCGATTGCGCTGACTCGGCTGGGCATGGATAGTGCTCAAGATTTGATTATGCAAGCGGTCATGCCTGAATTTAGCCCTGGTGCAAAATCTTCACTTGCCGTGCGTAGACTGTGGTTTCATGGGCAAGCCATGGCACTATTTTCACGTATTTTCACTGAATATAGTCATACTGTGGATCGTCATTCTGCCAATTTATTTGGTTTGCTGCATGATATTGGTAAACTTGTCATTTTGCATGCTGAACCAGAAGAGAAATTAGAAGTTTTAAAGCAAAACATTCGTGGTGGTCAGCCTTCGTTGTTGGCGGAATGGAGTATTTTGGGTTATACGCATATTGATGCGGGTATGATGTTGGCCTTACATTGGCAATTACCACGCCCTGTACGTCGCTTCATCTATTACCATCACTTTCCATGTTGGCATCCCGCAGAATCATGGCCACCTGATGTTCAGCCACCCATTATGTTAGCACATATGGCGCATTTGGTGTTAAGTTCATTGTTAAATGATGAGCCACATGATGGCATTTGGCAAGATGCACATCGCACCCATATTGAAGGCTCTGAATCCATTTTATATAAACCTTTACAACTACCAATGAGTGATGTGAAGTTTTATAGTCATTTGCGTGAACAATTAAATCAACTCAAGCTTGCTTTCCCCGATCTTTACCCTTGATGATAAGTATATTGAGCCTAAAGGCTTATGCCGTTAGCTTGCGACGCATTGTAATAGGCGGTGGATGATGGAAAGTATTATTATACAAGGCGGAACAGCTTTAAAGGGTAGCGTAGAGGCAAGTGGTGCAAAAAATGCAGCTTTGCCACTGCTAGCAGCATCAATTTTAGCTGATGGACCAGTGGTATTACATAGAATCCCACATTTAAATGATATTTCAACCATGACCAACTTGCTGGCTTGGCAAGGTGCAGAGGTTGCTTACGATGATCAAAACTGCCTGCATATTGATACCAGATCAGCCACAAAACCCGAAGCCCCTTATGAAATGGTTAAAACCATGCGCGCTTCATCATTGGTGCTTGGCCCTCTTTTGGTGCGCTTTGGTGAGGCAAAAGTAAGCCTTCCTGGAGGTTGCGCTATTGGTGCTAGACCGATTGACTTACACCTGAAAGGGCTGGAAATTATGGGTGCAAGCATTGAAGTTGAGCATGGTATGGTGATTGCCAAAGCAGCTCAGGGTTTGCATGGTGGACGTATTGTTTTTGATATGGTGACTGTGACAGGCACTGAAAACTTGATGATGGCGGCGGTGTTGGCAAAAGGGGAAACGGTGCTTGAAAATGCAGCGCGTGAGCCTGAAGTGGTGAACCTTGCAGATTCATTGCGTGCTTTAGGGGCAAAAATTGAAGGTGATGGTACGGATAAAATCACGATTCAAGGTGTGGATAGTATTCGTGGTGGTGATATATATACCATTTCAGACCGCATTGAGGCGGCGACTTACCTGGCAGCGGGTTTGATTTCTGGTGGCGACGTGACGGTAACCAACACTGAGCCGTATTTATTGGATGCATTTTTAGCGCGTGTTCAAGATGCTGGAGCAATCGTTGAAACAGGTGATGATTACATTCGCTGTGTGAGCCAAGGTCGTTTACAAGCGGTGAACATTCATACCATGCCACACCCTGGATTTCCTACAGACTTACAAGCGCAATTTATGGCAATGATGTGTGTGGCAGAGGGTACAAGCTTGATTTCTGAAACCATTTTCGAGAATCGATTTATGCATGTGCAAGAGTTGGTTCGTATGGGTGCTGACATTCAGCTTGATGGGCATACTGCGGCTGTAAAAGGTGTTCAGCGTTTGTCGGGTGCGCCTGTGATGGCAACGGATTTAAGGGCTTCTGCATCTTTGGTGATGGCTGGGGTGGCCGCTGAGGGTGAGACTGTGATTTCACGTGTTTACCATATTGATCGTGGTTATGAACGTATTGAAGAAAAAATGCGTAGTTTGGGTGCTCATATTGAGCGCAGCTATAGACAAGAAGCTTAAGGAATAAGAAAAAGATGTCAGATAAACCTGTATTAACG
>CAZWPS010000128.1:0-4441 GCA_964635775.1 uncultured Zetaproteobacteria bacterium
CTTTAAGCAAATATTTATGCTGCAGCTCGATTTCGATTTGTTGGTTGTGTTTTTACACAACCTTTATCTAAAGAGGCGCTGAACCACGCTTGCCTCTTAAGCATTATGGAGCTTGAACATGGATGAACATTTAAACCCAGCATTACCTGTCTTGATTGAAGATGAGATGAAAAGCTCATACCTTGATTATGCAATGAGCGTGATTATTGGCAGGGCGCTTCCAGATGCACGTGATGGTTTGAAACCTGTACATAGGCGTATTTTGTTTGCCATGCAAGACCTTGGCTCTACTTTTGAAAAGCCCTATAAAAAATCAGCGCGTATTGTTGGTGATGTGATTGGTAAGTATCACCCTCATGGCGATACTGCGGTATATGATGCGATGGTGCGTATGGCGCAGCCTTGGAGCATGCGCCATGTCTTGGTTGATGGTCAGGGTAACTTTGGCTCTGTTGATGGTGATTCTCCAGCGGCGATGCGTTATACAGAATCGCGTATGAGCAAATTATCGGCTGAATTATTAGCTGATATTGATAAAGATACCGTTGATTTTGGTCCAAACTACGACGAATCGTTGTCTGAACCTAAAGTATTGCCTGCAAAATACCCGAATTTATTGGTGAATGGTTCACAAGGTATTGCCGTAGGTATGGCAACCAATATCCCACCACACAACTTGGGCGAAGCGATTAATGCAATTATTGCGCTAACTAAAAACATTGATATTGATGATGAAGAATTGATGCAAATCATGCCTGGCCCAGACTTCCCGACGGGTGGTTTTATTTATGGACGTAAGGGCATGCGTGATGCCTTTGCTGGTGGACGTGGTTCGGTAACGATGCGAGCAAAAGTCGTGATTGAGCGGAATAAACGCACCAAGCGCGAGTCTTTGGTTGTAACTGAGCTGCCTTACCAGGTGAATAAAGCGAAATTGTTTAAAACGATTTCAGAGCTAAGCCGCGACAAAAAATTAGAAGGTCTTTCAGAAGTTCGCGATGAATCAGATCGTGATGGTATGCGTTTGGTCATTGATTTAAAGAAAAACGAAATCCCTGAAATTGTGCTCAACAATCTTTATAAACAAACACCAATGCAGTGCAATTTTAGTTGCAACTATTTATCGTTGTTAGATGGACAGCCCAAGCTTTGTGGCGTGCGTGAATTGCTGTTGTATTTTGTCGATCACCGCCGCCAAGTCGTGACACGCCGTTGTTTGTTTGAATTGGCAAAAGCCGAGGCACGTATTCATATTTTGCAAGGCTTATTGATTGCCTTAGATCATATTGATGAGGTCATCAAACTTATTCGTGCCAGCCAAACCGGTGCAGAAGCAAAAACAGGGCTTTGTTCGCGTTTTGGTTTGTCTGAAAAACAAGCTCAAGCGATTTTGGACATGCGCTTACAACGCCTGACAGGTCTTGAATATGATAAAATCCAAGCTGAACATGATGAAATCAAAGCCATGATTCAACATTTAGAAGCGATTTTGGCAGATGAGAAGCTGTTAATGGAAGTGATTGTTGGTGAATTGATTGAAATTCGTGATAAATATGCAGATCCGCGTCGCTCTATTATTATTGATGAAACAGCAGAGCTTTCTGTGGAAGATTTGATTACCGAAGAAGATATGGTCGTCACGATTTCAAATGAAGGTTATATTAAACGTAATGCAATCACCTTATACCGCGCGCAACGTCGTGGCGGCAAAGGTAAAACAGCCATGACAACCAAAGAAGAGGATTTTGTTAATCAACTCATGGTGGCCTCTACCCATGATTACTTATTGTTTTTCTCTAATCGTGGGCGTGTGTTCCGCAAAAAAGTGTATGAAGTACCGCAAGCAGGTCGAGCGGCGCGTGGTAAGGCACTGGTGAATATGTTACCTGTTGAAAAAGGTGAAAATATTTCGGCAACATTGGCTGTGCGCGAGTTTGATGAAGGTCACTACATTGTGATGGCAACTCAAAACGGCGTGGTGAAGAAAACTAACCTCACAGAATATTCTAATATTCGCTCTAATGGTATTATTGCAATTCGTTTGGATGATGCTGATGCATTGATTTCAGTCGCAATTTCCAATGGTGAACAAGATATTATGTTGGCGACCAGTGGTGGTAAAGCGATTCGTTTTAGTGAGTTGGATGTGCGTTCATTAAGCCGAAGTACCCGTGGGGTGACAGGCATTCGCATGGCAGATAAAAAGGATAGGGTTATCTCTATGGCTGTGGTGGCAGATAAGGCGACTTTACTGGCAGTATCGCAAAATGGCTTTGGCAAACGGACTTTGGTGAGTGACTACAACACCCAAAAACGTGGTGGGCAAGGCGTATTTACACTTAAAACAGGTGGTCGTAATGGTGATATGATTGCGGCGCTGCAAGTGTTGGATGATGATCAAGTGATGATGATGACCGACACAGGACGTTTGGTGCGTATTCGTATGAATGGTGTGTCTGTCATTGGGCGGAATACGCAAGGTGTGAAATTGATTAATTGCTCGAAAAAAGAGCGTGTGATTGGCGCTGTTCGCGTGATTGAAAAACAAGATGATACTGATGATACGAATGTGGTGGAAAGCGACTTTGACGCAGGTGATTTTGGTGAAGGTGATGATGAATGATTGATCGCAAACAATTGCGTTTAAATGCTGATGCCATGAAGCAGGCGTTAGCAAAACGTGGAAACACTGTGGTTGATGAAAGCTCGGCTTGGCAACAAGCTTGTGTGCTGGATGCTCAACAACGCGAACTCAAAACCGAAGCGGAAAGCCTACAAGCAGAACGTAAAAAAGTGTCCAAGCTAATTGGTCAGAAAAAGGCTAAAGGTGAAGATGCTGCTGCTGAACTTGCAGGTATGGGCGAAGTGTCTAAGCGGGTAAAAGCTTTGGATGCTGAGGCCAAAGAGGCAGAGGCTGCTTTTGTGCAAAGCTTGTTGGAAATTCCGAATATCCCACATCATACGGTGCCAGATGGGTTGAGTGAAGCGGATAATGTTGAAATTCGTTGCTGGGGTGAGGCAAGACAAGATGTTGTGCCTGCTCACTGGGATATTGGTGAAAACTTAGGCATTCTTGATTTTGATGCAGGTGTTCAGCTTGCAGGTAGTCGCTTTTCAGTATTGCGTGGTGCAGGGGCGCGTTTAGAGCGTGCTTTGATGCAGTTTATGTTGGATACGCATGCGGATAAACATGGTTATGAAGAAGTATGGGTACCTGCTATTGCCAATCGAAAAACCATGACAGGCACAGGTCAGCTTCCTAAATTTGAGGATGACTTATATAAGCTTGAAGGCGAAGATGCTTTTCTGATTCCTACAGCGGAAGTGCCTGTAACCAATTTATATCAAGATATGATACTTGAAGCAGATCAACTGCCGATTAAACATTGTGCCTATACGCCATGTTTCCGCCGTGAAGCAGGCTCTGCAGGGCGCGATACACGGGGCATGATTCGCCAACATCAGTTTGATAAAGTAGAGCTGGTGCAATTGGTCAAAGAAGATCAAGCATTAATCGCTTTAGATGAGTTATTATCCCATGCTGCATCTATTTTAGAAGCCTTAGGTTTGCCTTATCGTGTGGTGAATTTGTGCGCAGGCGATTTAGGCTTTTCTGCACAGAAAACATTTGATTTGGAAGTGTGGCTGCCCAGTCAAAACATGTATCGAGAAATATCATCATGCTCATCATTTGGGCAATTTCAAGGGCAACGTGCAGGCATTCGTGTGCGCGATGAGCAAGGAAAAGCACAAGCCGTAGCAACGGTAAATGGCTCTGCTTTGGCTATTGGGCGGACACTGGTGGCGATTCTTGAAAACTATTGGCAAAGCGATGGAAGTGTCAATATTCCAAGTGTTTTGCAGCCTTATATGGGCGGCTTAAAACAAATCAATGTTGGAGGGTCAAGAATATGAGAATCGTGTGGATAGTATGTTGTCTGGGTTTGTTGTCTGCTTGTGCAAGCACGCCGATTGAAATGTCGAAGTCTGCAGAAGAGTCTTATCAAAGAGCTGAACATATGATGCAAGATGAGGAATATGGGCGCGCGCTTTTATTATTAGAAAGGTTTTCAGCAAAATACCCTTATAGCCAATATGCGACCCCTGCGGAACTGATGCGCCTTGAAGCTGCTTATCTTGATGGTCAATATGTATTGAGCGAAACACTTGGCTTACGCTTTGTCGAAGCGCATCCTGATGCTGATAAACGTGTCTATGCCCAATACTTGGTGGCGATGAGTTATTATAAACAATCATCAAGTGCGTTGTTGGATCAGCAATTTTCCCATCAATCAAGGGATGCTTTTTTAGCATTAAATGCTCAGTTTCCGATAAACGCATACAGCAAAGAGATTCAAAAATATTTGCATATTTTAACCAACCGCGTAGCAAAACATGAAATGGTGGTGGGTAAATTTTATTTGGATAAAAAGCGTTATGT
>CAZWPS010000129.1:0-4439 GCA_964635775.1 uncultured Zetaproteobacteria bacterium
CCTATACATTGACCGCTGGCAAGCTCACCGCCATCATGTGAACATACATCTTCAATGGCATAAAAACCGCTGTTCAGATGAAACACTGCGATATGACCAGCATCGCTATCAATGATGATTTTTTTACCCCTAGGGCAGCTTGTTTCTTCCCCAACATCTATCCACTCAGCCATTATAAAACACCATCTAAAAAAGCAAATTCTTCCCACACTGCCGTTGGTTCACCTTCATTATCTCGAAAACGTAAGCGTTGTTGTTTCGGAACCATACGATGCGCGCGACCAAAACAATCATCTTGCACATCTTCAGCTTGGCGTGAAGATAAAATCAACATATCTTCATCGGCAAGCAGGTCAGTGATTTCATATATTTCACCAAGATAACGCACCTCACGCCCGACCAACGCACGAAGCGCATCAACATTTGAAAACAAAGCTTGCAATCGTTGGTCACTCATATTCGTATTCTCCTTTTGGTTTTCTTATTAATCGGAAGTGCTTCTCTAAGCACGAGTTTAGAAAACTGAGACGAATGCGTCAAATGATTCACGGAGTCAGCATATGGAATGGACACAATTTTCACTCTCAATGGATAGCGTTTTAACACGCTGGTTATTGGCTTTTTTGTTACTATTTATTACAGTCGTTGCCCATCGCTACATCTTGCGTGTGCTGCATAAAATCACCCAACAACTGGCCAGAAATACCCAAACATTACTTGATGATACCTTACTTCAAGCAGCAGAGAAACCCTTGGGTTGGTTGATTTTATTGTTGGGTATTTGGGGCTCAATCATGATTATTAACCCATCATCAGAAGTCTTACCCATTGTGCTGATTGTCGAGCGCATAGGACGCGTCATTAGCATTGTGCTGATTGCTTGGTTTTTATGGCGCTTGATTGATGGTTTAAGTGTGTATGCGGCTGCAAGCTCAAAAAAAACAGACTCGGTGCTTGATGATCAGTTGGTACCCTTTATTGCAAAAACCTGTAAATTGTTTTTAGTGGTCACGGGTATTTTGGTTGTCGCACAAAATATGGGTTACTCCATTTCAGGACTCATTGCTTCGTTGGGTATCGGTGGCATTGCTATTGCCATGGCAGCAAAAGATACCATTGCTAACCTCTTTGGCTCAATCATGTTGTTGATTGATCGACCTTTTTCAGTGGGTGATTGGATTAAAACATCGGAATTTGAAGGTGTGGTCGAAGAAATTGGCTTTCGCTCAACCCGTATTCGTACGTTTGCCAAAACATTGGTTAATGTACCCAACTCCATGTTGGCAAATATGGTGATTGATAACATTGATGCCCGCTCCAAACGCCGCATTAAAATGCGAATTGGGATAACGTATACCACATCTACCGAAAAAATGCAGCTCGCCATTGAGGGTATTGAACACATATTACGGCAACATCCTGGTGTGGATCAAGAATTTTCATTGGTGAAGTTTGATAACTTTGAAGACTCGGCATTATCCATCTTTTTGTATTATTTTAGTGCCAATAAGGATTGGACGGCGTATTTACAGGTGCGGCAAGAGGTTAATATGTTAATTATGCAGCTTTTAGAGTCGTTGGCGTTAGAGTTTGCTTTCCCCAGCCAAACGTTATACTTTGAACAGACGAAAAAGGATGCTGTATGCCCGTAATGTTATTTAAAATGCGTCAGGTCGAAGAGGATGAAGCCGATGAGATTCGGACGCTTTTACATGATGAAAATATTGACTTTTACGAGACCAACAACGGGCGTTGGGGTTTGGGTTTTGCTGCGATTTGGTTGCCAGACGATAAACACTTGAATCAAGCTAAAGCGGCAATTGATGCTTACCAAGAACAACGTGCTGAACAAGCCAAAGCAGCTTATGCCGCACTTTGTTTGGCTGGTGAACAAGCCACTTTATGGGATAAAATAAAAACAAAACCGATACAAGTATTGTTTTATGCGTTGGCAGCATTGGTGGTCGGGCTGATTAGCTTATTACCCTTCATTTGGTTGTAAAAGGATATTGATGATGCAAAAAACAATCACGATTACAGTCCAACCTGAATATATGAAAGAACATTCACATGATGGTGAATATATCTTTGCTTACCACATTTGCATTCGTAACATCGGTGATGAAGCAGCCCAACTCTTAAGTCGGAAGTGGTTGATTACGGATGCTGATGGACATGAAACTAAAGTGCAGGGTGATGGTGTGATTGGCGAGCAGCCTGTGATTCAACCGCAAGAAGAGCATTGTTACAGCAGCTTTTCGATATTAAAAACCCCTGTTGGCTGTATGCAAGGCTCTTATGGCATGCAAACAGCATCGGGTGTGTGTTTTGATGCGGTCATTCCCGTATTTACCTTAGCTGTAGAAGGTGTGCTGCATTAACTTTTTAATCGTAACAAGATAAAATATCAGTCAATTTGTAAGCGTGATATAGGATGATACCATGACACAAAATATACACATCATTGGTGCAGGTTTAGCGGGTTCAGAAGCTGCATGGCAACTTGCTCAGCAAGGTTTCGCCGTTTCTTTGTATGAAATGCGTCCCATCCGCATGACCGCAGCCCACCAAACGGATAAATGTGCTGAATTGGTTTGTTCCAACTCCTTTCGCTCAGACAGTTTGGAAAATGCAGTGGGTTTATTACATGAAGAGATGCGCCAGCTTGATTCGTTGATTATGGCGGTTGGCGATGTGTGCAAAGTTCCTGCTGGTAGCGCGATGGCAGTGGATAGAGAGCTTTTTTCTAGCACAGTTACCGCACGTTTAGAAGCAGAGCCTTTAATCACTATCATCAAAGAAGAAGTGCAACACATACCCAAAGAAGGCTTGGTGTTGATTGCTTCAGGACCTTTAACTTCGGATGCTTTATATGCTGACATTCAAGCCATTGCAGGTGAAGAGCATTTAAGCTTTTTTGATGCGATTGCTCCTGTTGTTGATGCGGAAACTGTGGATATGAGCAAGGCTTATTGGAAATCCCGCTATGATAAAAATGTGCCAGAAGGTGAGTTGGGTGACTACTTAAACTGCCCGATGAATGAACAACAATACAAAGACTTTATAGCTGCCTTACTCGATGCTGAATATATGGCATTTAAAGATTTTGAAGATGTGCCTTTTTTTGATGGCTGTATGCCCATTGAAGTCATGGCAGAACGCGGCTTAGATACGCCGCGATTTGGTCCTATGAAACCAGTGGGTTTGGAACACCCTGAAACGGGTGAAGAATTTCATGCTGTGGTGCAGCTTCGTCAAGACAATCGTGCCAAAAGTCTGCTCAATATCGTTGGTTTTCAAACAAAAATGAAATATGGCGACCAAAAACGCGTGTTTGCTATGATTCCAGGCTTAGAAAATGCCGAATACTTCCGTTTGGGTAGTTTGCATAGGAACACATTCATTAAATCACCTTTGCTTTTGGACGCCTCACTGCGTTTGAAAAAAGAGCCGCGTATTATGTTTGCGGGGCAAATTACAGGTGTGGAAGGTTATGTGGAGTCGGCAAGTATGGGGTTGATGGCGGGGCGTTTTATAGCTGACATCATGCGCGGTAATGCACCTCATATACCACCTGAAGATACTGCCTTTGGCGCACTTTTAGCGCATATTTCAGGCACGCGCATTGAAGACTTCCAACCCATGAACATTAACTTTGGACTTTTGCCCACTGCGCCCAAACGTGATGGGAAACGCCGCTTAAAAAAATCAGAACGCAGGCGTTTAGTCTCTGAAAAAGCACTTGCATCTTTGGCGGCATGGAAAAATGAAACAAGCAGCAAGGAGAGCAACCATGAATCATGAAACT
The DNA here is from genome assembly GCA_964635775.1 of uncultured Zetaproteobacteria bacterium. Lineage (GTDB taxonomy): Bacteria > Pseudomonadota > Zetaproteobacteria > Mariprofundales > Mariprofundaceae > Ghiorsea. The sequence goes on from CAZWPS010000129.1 coordinate 3,809, forward strand.
GCGCGCCCTAAAGGTCAGTTGGTTGGTATCACAACCCGTGTTTTCGCCTCGCTTTACGATTTAATCGTACTCTTTGCCATTTTGTTTTTGCTCTTTGCCATTTTGGTCACAGGCGTGGAAGAGATGACAACAGTAAGCTTATCAGAAATGGTAAAAACCATTTTATTTGTTGCCATTGCTTATGCCTATTTTGTCGGTTTCTGGCACCTTGGTGACGGTGCGACTACAGGCATGCGCCCTTGGAAACTACAGGTTGCGAATATCCATACGGGCATGAAACCAACCTTGCTTGCAGCCTCGATTCGTTTTATCGTTTATGGTGCCACCTTAATTGCCATGGGCGCAACACTTTTATACCTCAAAACCAACGATACCCAGCATATTTACTTCTTGTTCAGCAGCATATTACCTGTCATTAGCATGTTATGTATGTTGCTTACCGCAAAAAAACAAACGCTGCATGATGTGCTTGCAGGAACCAGTGTTTTTCGGGTGTTTAAACCTTCAACGTGAACAACCAGCACCTTTTGAGCTGCCGTATTACCAATATCTTAGTGTCTGATTCTCGCAGGATGTTATAATCATCCACATCTTCTTTTAATTCCGCTACCGAATCGTACTCATTGAGGTA
>CAZWPS010000130.1:0-4416 GCA_964635775.1 uncultured Zetaproteobacteria bacterium
GTTGGGGCTCGGATACGATCATGGATTTATCCACCGGCAAAAACATCCATGAAACACGTGAATGGATTATTCGTAATGCGGCTGTACCCATCGGGACAGTGCCCATTTACCAAGCTTTGGAAAAAGTAAATGGTGTGGCAGAAGATTTAACATGGGAAGTGTTCCGTGATACGTTGATTGAACAAGCTGAGCAGGGGGTGGATTATTTCACCATCCATGCAGGTGTATTGTTGCGTTATGTGCCGCTTACTGCCAAACGTTTGGCAGGTATTGTATCGCGTGGTGGCTCGATTATGGCGAAGTGGTGTTTATCGCATCATCAAGAAAACTTTCTCTACACCCACTTTGAAGAAATTTGTGAAATCATGAAAGCTTATGATGTATCTTTTTCATTGGGTGACGGCTTGCGCCCAGGTGCGATTGCGGATGCGAATGATGCTGCGCAGCTTGGCGAGCTTGAAACATTGGGTGAATTGACCAAAGTCGCATGGAAACATGATGTGCAGGTCATGATTGAAGGTCCTGGTCATGTGCCTATGCAAATGATTAAAGAGAATATGGATTTACAATTAAAACATTGTGATGAAGCACCATTTTATACGCTTGGTCCTTTAACGACGGATATTGCACCAGGTTATGATCATATCACCTCAGGCATTGGTGCGGCTCAAATTGGCTGGTATGGCTGTGCGATGCTTTGTTATGTTACGCCAAAAGAGCATTTGGGTTTACCCAACCGTGATGATGTTAAAGTAGGGGTGATTACATATAAAATTGCTGCTCATGCAGCTGATTTGGCAAAGGGACACCCTGGCGCACAACAGCGTGATGATGCTTTATCTAAAGCACGTTTTGAATTTCGCTGGGAAGATCAGTTTAATTTGAGTTTAGATCCAGACACTGCCAAATCGTTTCATGATGAAACACTACCTAAAGATTCTGCCAAAGTAGCGCATTTTTGTTCCATGTGTGGTCCTAAATTTTGCTCTATGAAAATCACTCAAGATGTGCGTGATTATGCAGAAGAACATGGTTTAGAAACGATGGAAGCGATTGAAGCGGGCATGTATGAGCAGGCAGCAAGCTTTAAAGAAAAGGGCAGTGAGATTTACCATAAAGCATAAGTAGTAAGTTGGTTTAGCGATTTCACTATGTGCAGCATTGGCTGTTGCACATAGTGAATCATTTACGATTCTAAAACCCTACGAACCGCATCTTCAGTCGCATCAATAGTGATGGGGGTGGCAATGCCTTGCATGGCAGTATCAGGGTCTTTGAGCCCGTTGCCTGTTAGGGTACATACAATGGTATCACCAGCCTGAAAATAACCAGCGTTATTGAGCTTGATAATGCCTGCAACCGAAGCTGCTGATGCAGGTTCACAAAATACACCTTCAAGGCTGGCTAACATATCATAGGCTTGTAAAATATCTTCATCGGTGACCGCTTCAATGACACCGCCTGATTCATCTCTTGCCGTTTCGGCTTGTTGCCATGATGCAGGTTTACCAATACGAATGGCTGTCGCAATGGTTTCAGGATTTTCAACAGGTGCACCATTGACAATTGGAGCAGCACCAGCAGCTTGAAAACCAAGCATTTTAGGCAGTGTTTTGGCAATACGTTTTTCGCGATACTCTTGATAACCTTTCCAATATGCGGTGATATTTCCAGCATTACCCACGGGAAGTGCATGGTAGTCAGGTGCAAACCCAAGCTCGTCAACAATTTCAAAGGCAGCTGTTTTTTGCCCTTCAATACGATAGGGATTCACTGAATTAACCAATGAAATTGACCCGTCAGCAGAAATATCACGCACAATTTGCAAGGCTTCATCGAAGTTACCTTTGATTTGAATAACTTTTGCACCATAACGCATACCTTGGCTCATTTTACCCAAGGCAATTTTACCATCAGGAATCAAAACATAGGCCTGCATGCCACAATTGGCTGCATATGCAGCAGCAGAAGCCGAAGTATTGCCAGTTGAAGCGCATATTATTTTACGGCTACCAGCATTATACGCTTGGGTGACGGCCATAGTCATACCACGGTCTTTGAATGAACCTGTAGGGTTAAGCCCTTCAAATTTAAGATAAATATGTAAGTCAGGGTTAATTGCATTACGCAAATTATGTGATTCGTGTAGTGGGGTGTTTCCCTCATATAATGTAATAATCGTATCATCTTTGGCAATGGGCAAAAAAGCACGGTAGCGATCGATGATTCCTTGGTAATGTGGCATATTGACATCCTTAATGGTTCAAAAACTAGAGAAGTGGCTCATCAAAACAGAGTTATTCATCGCAAAGTATGCTGGCAAATTGGATGACGGCAAGCTTTGTATGTTTGGGCTAAGTTGGATAACCTACAGACGTGTTGTTGGTGATTGTTCGTTGGGCTGAAAAAGCAGTCATATCAAGAGAGGGGGCTTGTCCTAATATCCAATCTGCCATGATATTTGCTGTAATGGGAGCTAAAGCGACACCATTACGATAATGTCCAGTGGCAACCCATAAGCCTTTTTTGCTATGGATAGGTCCTAAAAAGGGCAGTCCATCAGGGCTGCCAGGGCGAAAACCCATCCATTGTTGTTCAATCACAGCCTGATTTAAACCAGGTAATAATTGCAGGGTTGCCGATAATAAAGCGTGGGTTCCAGCAACGGTATTACCCCGTAAAAAACCTACATTCTCCATGCTCGCACCCACTAAAATGCGCCCATCTTGGCGTGGCACAAAATAGGCATTATCATGTTTTATGATATGTTTTAAAGTGTTGGCAGGTGTGTTGAGTAATATAATTTGTCCTTTAACAGGCAATACAGGCAAGACAAAACCACTTTGTTTTGCCAGCTCATGGCTCCAACTTCCTGTTGCCAATAAAACAGCATCTGCAGCATAGGTTTTTCCTGAAATTGTTGATACACCAATGATATTGGACTGGTCATCTTCGCATAAAGCAGTGACCTCACTTTGCACATGAATCGGAATATTTAATTGCTTTAAATACATATGTACTGCTTTTAATAATGCAGGATTACGCACTTGATACACTTCAGGCCAATATAAGCTTTCGCTCAGTTGATTTGATAGCGTTGGTTCAAGGCTTAGACTTTGTTGTCTTGTTAATTGTTGCATATTCCAATGGAAACGTTGTGACCATGCCAAGGCCTTGCTTTGATGTGGTGTGATGTCGTCAGCAAAGCAGGGGATGATTAGACCACTTTGAATACGTTGAATAGATATGCCTGTAGTAGACTCTAATTCTTGCTCTAAATCGGGATATAAGGCTAAACTGGCATCAATGAGTTGACTAAAAGCATCAGGATATAACCATGGATGAATAGGGCAGAGTATGCCTGCACCTGCCCATGATGATTCCTTCCCCAACGCTCCTTTTTCGAGAATAAGCACATCTGCGCCTTGTTGTTTGAGTCGGCAAGCGGTTAAACAACCAATGATACCAGCACCAATGACCACGACTTTCATATTTAACCGACTAATCCTGAAATATTTTGTGCTGAAAAATCAGGATATATGGCATCTGTAAAATACAAACCATGGGCAGGGGCTGTTTGTGCGGCTTGGGTGCGGTCGCGTAAAGCAAGCAGTTCTTTGATGTATATGGGTTGCCATCGTCCTACACCTACAGCCACTAAACTACCGACTAAATTACGCACCATATGATATAAAAAGGCATCAGCAGCTACATTGATGTTGATTTCATGTCCTTTTTGTCTGATTTCCAAGACCTTTAAGGTGCGTGATGCGGCGTGAGCCTGACAAGAACTGGCGCGAAAAGATGTGAAATCATGTTGGCCTAGCAGGTATTGTGTTGCTTCTTGCATGGCTGACACATCTAAATGTTGTCCCACCCACCATGCATGGCGAGCTGTTAACACCGAACTGACTGAACGATTCCAAATTTTATATTGATAGCGTCGTTCTACACAGTTAAAACGCGCGTGAAAATCATCATCAACTGCTTTAACACCATGCACCACCACGCCTTTGGGTAGTTTATGGTTCATTCCTTGCACATAAGCATGGGGCGATGTTGACCAACGTGAACATAATACATCAGCATGAATCAACATATGGGTGGCATGTACACCAGTATCGGTGCGTCCTGCGGCGGCAAAGCGGGGGGATGAATGTTCGCCTTCAATCGCAAAAATCGCATCTTCACAGGCTTGTTGTACGCTAAAAGCATTGTTTTGACGTTGCCAGCCGTGAAATAAAGCCCCATCAAATTCCAGCACCATGGCTAATCGTTGTCTGGCAGGCATTAATGCTGTCTCTTCTACACAACTCAGAGCACACGAGACTAAGGCCAATCTCGCATGACATATACAGATTGAAAAAAACAAAAAACAAGAGACACATCTAGGACAACTACACAATAAGGAGCCGA
>CAZWPS010000131.1:0-4403 GCA_964635775.1 uncultured Zetaproteobacteria bacterium
TCTGAACAGTTACAGTTGAGAAAGCGCATCAAATCAAGTGAATCAGCACTTTATATTGAGGAGGTAGTACATGTCTAATGATCATTTAGCAACATTCGCAGGCGGCTGTTTTTGGTGTATGGTCGCTCCTTTTGAAGCCATTCGTGGTGTGCGAAGTATTGTTTCTGGCTTTACAGGCGGGCATGTGGCGCAGCCAAGTTATGAGCAAGTTTGTACAGGCACGACAGGGCACCTTGAAGCGGTGCAAATCAGCTTTGATGTTACCCAAGTCGATTATCTTAGTTTGTTAAATATATTTTGGCAGCAAATCGACCCTACCGATGCAGGTGGTTCATTCTTTGATCGTGGTTCGCATTATCAATCTGCAATTTTTTACCACAACAGCAAACAACAACAACTTGCCCAAACAAGTATGCAAGCATTAAACGCAAGCCAAAGGTTTCCTGCTGCTATTGTTACGCAACTCATTGCTTTTCAGGACTTTTACCCTGCAAAAGATGAGCATCAAGGTTATCACAAAAAACATCCAGAACATTATCAAGGTTATCGTTTAGCTTCAGGCAGAGATCATTACCTTCAAAGCATGTGGTCTGAAAAATGACAGTGGCTCATGATTTTTTAGTAAATTCAGTTAAAATAACGATGGTTTGACCATTGACTTTACCCTCAATGTGCTCTGCAACATGGGCAACAAGACGAATGTTGCGAACTGCCGTGCCGCGTTTGGCCGTGAAACCAGCGCCCTTGACATTCAAATCTTTGATTAACACCACAGTATCGCCTGCACTTAATACTACACCATTACTATCCCGGTGCAGCACAGCGTGGGTGTCAGTTGTAATGAAGCTGGCATCTGCCCAGGTTTTGATTTCATCTTCTAACAGAATCATATCCAACAAATCTTGTGGCCAGCCTTCATCACGCAACTGGTGCAGCATGCGGTAAACCACAACTTTAACCGCATCAACTTCGCTCCACATACTATCATTTAAACAGCGCCAGTGATTGGCTTGGATGGCACTTTTATTTTCAAGCTGGGTATGACATGTGCTGCAAGTGAGAATTGAAGCATCAAGTCCATCTGTTGGGCTTGATGGCACTGCATACACACTTAAAGCATCCGTTGCACCACAAAGTTCGCATTTGTTTTCGCTGCGTATGATGAGTTCTTGTTCGATATTCATTTGAATCCTTCCTTAAAGTTCCCTTTATTTTATCAGGCCGCAGTCTATCATCGTGTTGGTCGATTGCCACGCCCGGATCCTGCACGTGCTTGTGTGCTTTTTTGCTCTAATAAATGTACCAAATCACCGCGCAAGACCAACTCTTGCCCACAACATCGACATATAAAACCTAAACCAGAAAAAGGGAAAAGCCGTCCTTTTTGACACTTTGGACATAAGGCATATCGGGCTTTAAAGGGTAATAGGATAAGGCAAGTAAGTATACATATAAAACAAAATGAAGCGGTGATTGGGTTGAACATGATCAACAATGCATTGAACCCGAATAAGGGTAATGTGTACAAAATAAGCCGAAGTGGGGCAGCTTTGCTTGGCGAAGTGGCAAGGGTTTTGCGTGATGAGTTTGGCATAAGTTTTGCAAGCTAACCATGTGAGCTTGCAAAACAACTGCAGGGATAAAATGGATGCTTTTTAAGTGTTAAGTCATTGCCGCCACTTTATTTTATTGCTTCGTGGCTTTGGATATGACAAGCTTGGTTGAGTTGGCTGAAATTAAGGCGATAGATAAGTAAGAGGAGTATGAGATATGGGTATTTTAAGTGAACATCTGGAACAATCCCTTAACGATATTTTTCGTGCTGCACATTTGAATCGAAATGAATTTGTGACCATTGAACATTTATTACTTGGGCTGCTTGATAATAGCGAGACGCATACTGTGCTTGCAGGTCTGAATGCAAATGTGGATTTTTTGCGTGAAGAACTGGATTCTTTTATCCAAACACACATTACGGTATTGCCTCAAGAAAGCGGTGAGACGACTGCAAGTGTTGGATTACAGCGTGTGATTCAACGGGCTGTGATGCATGTGCAAGCAGCAGGCAAAGACGAAGTGACAGGCGCACATGCTTTGGTAGCCATTTTTTCTGAAAAAGATTCCCATGCCTGCTATTTTCTTAATAAAGCGGGCATTACGCGGCTTGATGTGATTAGCTTTATTTCGCATGGTTTAGAGCCTATTGCCCCAAGCATTGAACAGCAAATAGATAGTGATGATGTAGAAAAAGAGAAAAAAGAAAGCTCACCTTTGCGGAAATTTTGTGAAGACCTCACTGAAAAAGCACTACTCAAACAACTTGACCCACTTATTGGCAGGGATGAGGAAATCAATCGCTGCATGCATATTTTGTGTAGACGTAAGAAAAATAATCCTTTGCTGGTCGGTGAAGCGGGTGTGGGTAAAACAGCACTTGCCGAAGGTTTGGCGCTGCGTATTGTTAATGGTGATGTGCCTGATATTTTGCAAGGCGCAAAAATATATTCCCTCGATATGGGGGCTTTGCTGGCAGGAACAAAATACCGTGGTGATTTTGAAGAGCGTTTAAAACTGGTGCTTCGCGCCCTCAAAGCTGAAGAAAATGCGATTTTATTTATTGATGAAATTCATACTATTATTGGTGCTGGTTCGGCGAATGGCAGTGCTATGGATGTGTCTAATTTATTAAAACCAGCATTAGCAAATGGTGATTTACGCTGTATGGGGGCGACCACTTACCAAGAATATCGTCAAACATTTGAAAAAGAAAGTGCTTTGTCACGCCGCTTTCGTAAAGTCGATATTGTAGAGCCAAGCATTCCTGAAACCATTGATATTTTAAATGGTCTTAAATCACGTTTAGAAAGTCATCATACGATTAAATATAGTCGCACGGCGATTCACGAGGCTGCAAAACTGGCAGCACGTTACATCACTGACCGTCATTTGCCTGACTCTGCCATTGATGTGCTTGATGAGGCTGGGGCAGCTGTACATTTGCAAGCCAAAGGCAAACGCAAAAAACAACTTGGTGTACATGATATTGAAGCCACGATTGCATCTATGGCAAGAATTCCGCCACGGCAAGTATCTTCATCGGATAAAAAATCATTAGCCAATCTTGAGCGCAACTTGAAACTATCGGTATTTGGGCAAGACCTTGCGATTGAACAGTTAGCATCAAGCATCAAACTTTCACGCGCAGGACTTGCTTCGCCTGACAAACCCATAGGTAGTTTTTTGTTTACTGGTCCAACGGGTGTGGGGAAAACCGAAGTTGCCAAACAATTGGCGCGTATTATGGGCGTGGAGTTAATTCGTTTTGATATGTCTGAATACATGGAATCTCATGCAGTATCGCGTTTGATTGGTGCGCCTCCAGGTTATGTGGGTTATGAGCAAGGCGGGCTGCTTACGGATGCCATCAATAAACACCCTTATGCTATTTTATTACTTGATGAAATTGAAAAAGCACATCAAGACTTGTTTAATGTGTTATTGCAAGTGATGGATCATGGCACTTTAACTGATAATAATGGTAAATCTGCTGATTTTAGGCACGTTATTTTAATTATGACCAGTAATGCAGGTGCTTTTGAGATGCAAAAAGAAAGTATTGGTTTTAATAGTGCAAGCAACAATAAAGCGGATGAAGAAGCTGTAAAACGCTTGTTTACCCCTGAATTTCGTAACCGTTTGGATAATACGATTCCCTTTGCCACGCTAAAACAGGATACCATCTTGCATGTGGTGGACAAATTCATCATGAGTTTGGAAATGCAGTTGCAAGATAAAAAAGTAGAGCTTGATATTAGCCTTGAAGCACGCAAATGGTTAGCCAAGAAAGGTTATGACCCTTTGATGGGGGCAAGACCGATGGAGCGTTTGATTCGCGAGCAGATTAAGAAAGTTCTTGCGGATAGAATTTTATTTGGCGACTTACAAAAAGGTGGCACGGTGATGATTAGCGTAGGCGAGGATGGTTTAGATATTAAGCTTGCTGATGAGGATGTCAAAGAAGAGGCTTAACCTAAACTACTCATGAATTGGCGTGATCCTAAGCACAAAAAAGAAAATAAAAGCTATGCTGTTGACCATGAAAACACGCTTGATTCAGCGATTAGTTTGCAGCCTATTGGCGTGGTGCACAGCCCTTATCAAGAACGTTTTGCTACGCCAAGGCAACCTGCGTATGCGGTTCGTAATCTTGATGCGCGTATTGTGCTTAACCAAGGCTTTAATTTTGAACAAGCGTTACAAGATTTAGAGCAGTTTTCACATATTTGGGTGATTTATTGGATGCATTTGAACCAAGGCTGGAACCCCATGGTCAAACCACCACGCTCGCCTGATATTGTAACCACCACAAAGCCACCATAAACAATAGTACAATAGAAAAAAAC
>CAZWPS010000132.1:0-4378 GCA_964635775.1 uncultured Zetaproteobacteria bacterium
GCCCTATATTTTTGACCCTGCGTGTATTATGGGGATAGAGAATGTGACTTGGCGATGACAGAATTTTTTGGTGGTTTTAGTTCATTATTTTATGCTGCTTACCATGCGATTCACCCACGCTTAGATGGTTATTTACAATGCAAGGATTGATATAATTTGTATCATATGCTGAATCACGCTAACTTATTTGGTGGCACTTATATTCAACAAAACCAACAGTTGATACAGCGGCTCATATCGTGCGTGAATCATGTGTGGTGTTGTCCAATCGTCATCCTGGCGAATATGGGAGCAGCAATATTGTATGAGGGGAAAGGTGGCAGAATGACAAAAAAAGTATTGGTGCCGTTTACAACAGGCGTAGAGGAAATTGAGCTGGTTGCTATTGTGGATGTATTACGCCGTGCTGGGGTGATGGTTTGCATGGCAAGCCTTGATGGCTTGCGTGTTGTAGGGCGCTCACAAATCACTTTAACAGCCGATGTTTTGTTGGCTGATGTCTTAGAGGATGAGTGGGATATGGTTGTATTACCTGGCGGTTTGCCCAATGCTCACCTTTTACGTGATGAACAATGCTTAAAAGACTTGGTGTTGAATCATGTGGCACAAGGGAAAATGCTTGCGGCGATTTGTGCTGCGCCCACAGCACTTGCAGCATGGGGTTTGACTCAAAATAAGCGGGTCACAGCTCACCCTGCTTGTGCAGATGAAATGATATTGTTACAAGCTTCCTCGACTTATGTGGCACATCATAGTGTTGAGGATGGTCTGTTATTGACCAGTCAAGGTGCAGGAACGGCAGTTGATTTCGCCTTGAAACTGGTGGAGAAGTTGTGTGGTTTAAGGCAAAGCGAAGCGATTCGTTTGTCTATTGTGGCTTAAATATGTTGATGATAAGCAAATCACTTTCACAACTGATTTTACCGCCATCGGGCTTGATTTTATGGGCAGTTTTAGGCTTGGTTTTCTGGAAAAAAGCTTGGGGACGTTGGTTGGTGGCACTGGTATTGCTGTTGTTTTGGTTGCTAAGTACAGAACCTGTGCGTGATCTCTTGCTCAACCCCTTGGAGCATCAATATTCACCTTTTCATATTGAAAGTGTGGCTGGAAAACAGGCAGCTATTGTGGTGTTGGGTGGCGGAGTTCAAGAGAAAAGCCTAGACTATCAAGGTGAGGACACATTGAGTCGTTATGCCATGATGCGGGTGATTTATGCGGCAAAGATTGCTGAACAAACACCTTTTTCCGTGTATGCCACAGGTGGTACACCCTTGAGTGAGGTCGCAGAAGCTGAAGGCAGTGTGATGCGGCGTTGGCTGATATGGTTTGGTGTTGATATGACGCGTATTCATGCGGAAAATCAATCCAATACCACATGGGAAAATGCGACACTTACCCAAGCTTTGCTGGCAAAGAAGCATATCAAGACAGTGATTTTAGTGACCTCGGCATGGCATATGCCACGAGCGGTATGGTGTTTTGAAGCCCAAGGTTTAACGGTCATCACCGCGCCTACTGATTACTTCACTGAGCAAGAAGCTTATGATTTGCGTAGCTTTTTACCACATTGGAGTGTTTTTTTCGAGAGTGGGCAAGCCTTGCAAGAGCATTTAGGTTTGTTGTGGTATAAGTTGAAATTTGGTTCACGATCATTGTAAAAGAGCCAATTTAATAAAGGAGAGGGTGATGCAACGAGAATTATTTGTATTTGATATTGAGACTGTACCAGATGCTGATGCCACGCGCAGACTGCTTGGCAAGCATGATATGGATGATTTTGAAGCCAGAGATGCTTTATCTGCCTATTTTTTGGAAAAAACAGGGGGCAAGAATGATTTTCCGCGCCAACCCTTTCACCAAGTCGTCGCGATTAGTTATGTCCATTTAACCCGTGAATCGGGTGAAGATGGTACAGAATTGGTCATTAAACGTATTGCTACAGGTGGTCAGGCAGAGAGTAGCGAAGCTGAGTTGTTGCGTGGTTTTTTTAAGATTATTGAAACGCGTGCACCACAATTGGTGAGTTTTAATGGTCGCGGTTTTGATGTTCCTGTGTTAAAATATCGAGCGATGCTTCATGGTATCACTTGCCCACGTTGGTTTTCTGAGGGTGATAAGTGGAATAATTATGATACACGCTACTCACCTCAATACCATGTTGACTTGCTTGAAGTGTTATCTGATTTTGGTGCATCAGCACGCTGCTCTATGCATGAGGTGGCAAGCGCATTTGCTGTGCCGGGAAAACTAGAGACAGCAGGTGATGATGTGCGTGGAATGTTTGAGGGCGGGGAGATTGATGCGATTCGTCATTATTGTGAAACAGATGTGTGTACCACACTGTTGATTTATTTGCGTTGGGCATTGTTTCGTGGTGAATTATCTGAAGGGGCTTATGCTAGGGCTATTTTAGGTTTGCGTAATTATTTAACCGCTGAACAAGCGCACAAGCCACACTTTGCTGAATATTTAGCGGCTTGGCATACAGATTCAGAGCATGGAGAACAAACATGAGTTTAACAACAAATCGACATCAGTTGGTCATGACTGGGATTCAAGGCGGTGTATCAGCAGCACAGATGTGGGCGCCATTTGAAGTGGGCAGCCAAGGTGAGGTGTTTTCTTGGCCATCGACAGGCGGCATTACTTATAATGTTAAAGTGGGCGATTCCGTGTTTGGTTGGGCAGGTGAACATATTGAGCCTGGCGTATCGAGCACATTACATCACAAAAACAAAAAATCAGAGGCAGGTTATCAGTTTCATGCTTGTTGTGGTAATCAGGTGCGGGTTATTTCGGGTGAAGCCAAAGGTGATTTGGGAACGGTGCTTGGGCATCATGGAGGGGTGAACCACTTGATGCTTGATTTCCCCGATGCCACACTCAATCAACTGACTTGTGATGATAAATTTATGATTCGTGGTTATGGGCAGGGATTAAAGTTTGTCGACCATGATGATGTGTTTATTTACAATATTTCGCCTGATTTATTGGATGCTTGGACATTAACTGAACATGAAGACGGGACGATTGAGGTGCCTGTGAATGTCATTGTTCCGCATTATGCGATGGGTTCAGGTATTGGCTCGTTGTCGGTCACGACGGGCGATTATGATATTTTATGCCATGATGCAGATATGGTCAAAGAACATGGGTTAGATAAGCTTCGATTTGGTGATTTTGTTGCGGTGGTGGATCATGATAATATTTATGGTCGAACTTTTCGCCGCAATGCCATGACGATTGGCATGGTTATTCATTCGGATTCACCGCTTGCAGGGCATGGGCCAGGTATGATGACGGTGATGTCAGCTTGTGATGGAAAATTAAAACCTGTATTGGATGCGAATGCCAATATGGGACATTATTTAAAGGTAGGGCGTTATGTTTAGATTATGGATTGTGTTGTGCTGTGTGCTGTTGCCGTTTGCGGTGAGTGCAGCTTTGTATAAAGTGGTGAGTGAAGATGGGCATGTGACCTATACCGATATGCCGCCTAGCTCGGATGCTAAAGAGCACGCTCTGGGGCGGATTAATAGTGTGGGTAATCCTGAATATAATATGGGCAAAGTGAATATGCGTTTGCATTATGAAGATAAAAATGGAACGATGATTGTTTCAGGTCAGGTGAATGGGATAAGCATGTCTTTTGTGGTCGATACAGGGGCAACATTGGTGGTGATTCCGCCTGCTATTGCGAAAGAGGCTGGTTTATTACAAGGTCAAACAGAGATGATTACGATACAAACAGCAAATGGGGCAGTGCAAACACCGAAAGTAAGCATTAAGACCTTAATTGTGGATAAAGTGGAAGGACGTAATATTGCTGCGGCAATACAGCAAATATCGCCTACAGATCCAGCGCTTGGCTTGCTCGGCATGAGTTTTTTAGCTCAATATGAAATGACGATTGACCATGATAAACAAGAGATTTTATTGGGTAAAAAATAACCATATGCTTCATCATAAGCGTGTGGCATGTATGCAGCTTTGCAGCTCATCTGATATGGAACAAAACTTAGCAACAATAAGCCGTTTGATGCAAGATTATGCTAAAAATGACATTGATATGCTTGTTTTACCTGAAAATGCTGTGCTTTTAAGCCCTTGCGAACAACAAAAGCATGACTCTGCTCAAGCACCAATATATGCCAAAGTGTATGATTTCTTTTCGCATTTGGCACAGCAATACCAAATGATTATCGTGGCGGGTTCTTTGTTGGTGCAAGATGATGTGGTTAAAGGGAAATATCGTAACCGTTGCCCAGTGTTTGCAGCGGATGGTTCATTGTTGAGTGTTTATGATAAAATACATTTATTTGATGTGGATTTGGGCAGTGAATCGTGGCAAGAATCAGCGCATATCCAAGCTGGAAAC
>CAZWPS010000133.1:0-4369 GCA_964635775.1 uncultured Zetaproteobacteria bacterium
TGATGTTAACGGGGCAACACTCCATTCGTGATGTTTTGTTGTTTCCGCATATGCGCCCTGAATAAGTGATAAAAAAGAGGTAAGATATGATTTCTGAAAAAATTATGATCACCAATGTGATTACTGCCTATACTTACGACACGGTAGAACAAGTGCTTGAACGTATGCGTGGTTCAAAGTTGCGTATGCTGCCAGTATTAAATGAAGATGATACGGTTGCAGGTGTGATTTCAACTTTTAGCATTATGGAAAAGGTTGTGCCCAGCTATATTGTTACAGGTGACTTGAATCAAATTTCATTTGCCCCTGATTTAGGTATTTTGCGTAAACATTATAAAGAAGTGGCAACCCTTAAAGTTGCCGAAGTGATGGAAACGAAACCTTTAATGGTCAACCTTAAAGAATCATTATTATCGGTTGCTGCAGCCATGATTTCATTTACCAAACACGAGTATGCTATAGTTGTTGATGATGAAAAACGCTTGCACGGCATCATTTCAGCAGGTGATATATTAGACCGTTTACAAATTTCAAAAGAAGGTGGTAACGATGCATAATACAAGTACACATGAAGCCTCAGTGATGTTTGGATTAGATCCAACATGGGTTGCGGTTTCAATTTTATTGGTTGTTTATGCTGTGATTATGGCAGAAAAATTCAACCGTGCTGTGCTGGCTCTTTTGGGCGCAGGATTGATGGTTTTATGCGGCGTTATTACCCAACAACAAGCGGTTGCAGGCATTGATTTTAATACCATTGGTTTACTGACAGGTATGATGGTGATTGTGGCAATCAGCCAAAAAACAGGCATGTTCCAGTATGTTGCGATTAAAGCTGCGAAAGCGGTTAAGGGTAGCCCTTGGGGCATTTTGGTCATGCTGTCGATTGTTACAGCTGTCTTTTCAGCGTTTTTAGATAATGTGACTACAGTGCTTTTGATTGCGCCAGTCACCTTATTGATTACCGATGCCTTAGGTGTGCGTCCTTATCCTTATTTATTTGCTCAAATATTTGCTTCGAACATTGGTGGTGCAGCGACATTAATTGGTGATCCGCCAAACATCATGATTGGTTCGGCGGCAAACTTGAGCTTCATGGACTTTATCATCAATGTTGCCCCGATTACACCTGTGATTTTCGTGCTTACTTTGGGTGTTATTTGGTTTATGTTTGGTCGTGATTTGATTGCAACAGATGAAAAACGTGCTTTAATCATGCAATTTGATGAAAATGCAGCGCTGAAAGACATCCCCTTGCTTAAAAAGTGCCTTTTTGTGTTGTTTTGTGTGATTGTAGGATTTTCTGTGGCACATACTTTTCATTTAGAGCCTGCAACCATTGCGATGTTTGGTGCAGCCGTTTTGCTTTTACTGCAAACATTTGGTCAATCTACCCCCGAAAAAGATCATGCTTATGAAGGCATCATGGCAGAAGTAGAGTGGACAACCATCTTCTTCTTTGTGGGCTTATTTATTATCGTGACTGGTGTTGAGCATACAGGGGTTATTTCTTTGATGGGCGAAAAAGTATTAGAGATGACGAATGGTGATTTTAATGCCACCGTTGGCGCTATTCTTTGGGTTTCTGCCCTTGCTTCAGCACTCATTGATAACATTCCTTTTGTTGCCACCATGATTCCATTGGTGCAGAGCATGGCGCCAACATTTGGTGGTGCAGAAAACATTGAACCCATTTGGTGGGCCTTATCTTTGGGTGCATGTTTAGGTGGTAATGGTTCTTTAATTGGTGCTTCTGCAAACTTGATTGTAGCAGGTTTTGCCCAACGTGCAGGTCATCCGATTTATTTCTTAGAATTCATGAAACATGCTTTTTTGTTGATGTTGATGAGCATAGCAATCACTCATATTTATATGCACTTCCGATTTTTAAGTTGATTGAGATTGTTTCAAAAATTTGAGTTTTTATTAGCGAGGCGTTACCTCCGCTCTCAACGCGGAGAACGCTTTGCTTCTTTAGTTGGCTGGAGCTCTGCTGTTGGCATGGCAATCGGCGTGATGACGCTTATTGTGGTCATGTCAGTAATGAATGGTGTTGCTGTTGAAATCCGCGATAAAATCCTTGGTTTTTCAGCCCATGTTGAAATACAAGGTCCTGGTGAAACTTTTGCCCAATGGCGTGCTTGGTTGAAGATTGTTAAAACACTGCCCCATGTTCAACAAGCATTGCCCTATATTTCAACGCAAACGCTTGCTAACCATGGCGGGCGTTCAGTGGGCGCAATGTTGCGCGGTATTGATGTGCAACAAGAATCATTCATTGCCTCACATATCATGGATGGTCGCTTTTTTTCTACCGCAACAAACAATCCATTTAAAGTGGTCATTGGTAAAACTTTAGCACGTAAGTTGGCAGTGGCAGTGGGGGGGCATGTGTATTTATTATCCCCTTCAGCAGGCATTAGCCCAGCGGGCGCATCACCGCGTATGCGTTCTTTTGAAGTGATTGGCATTTTTGACTCTGGTTTTTATGAATATGATGTGGGTTTAATCATTACCCCTATGGCTGCGCTGCAACGTTTTAATCGTTTGGGTGATCAAGTTACAGGTATTGAATTGCATTTGGATGACCGTTCTCAAGCTGATTTGGTGGCAAAACTTGCGCGTCAAAGTTTGCCTAGCAATGCTTGGGTGACCGATTGGAAAGCACAACATCAATCTTTTTTCCAAGCCTTAAAAATGGAACGCACTGCCATGAGTATCATTTTATTTTTAATTGTAATTGTGGCGATGTTTAATATGGTTTCATCGTTGGTGATGGTGGTGATGGAGAAGCGTAAGGAAATTGCTATTCTCAAAACAATTGGCGCAACGCATGCTTCGGTTGTACGTATCTTTCTGCTCATGGGACTGATATTGAGTGGTTTTGGCACCTGTCTTGGCGCAGTTTTAGGTATATTATTATCATGGAATTTGGAAGCTATCGTGGCATGGATTGAAAAGGTCAGCCATACGACATTTCTTTCTGGCGATGTTTATTATATTGATCATGTACCCTCCATCATGGAGCCAACATCAACGATTATTGTGATATGCGCTAGCTTTGTGATGGGTTTTTTAGCCACACTTTACCCTGCATGGCGTGCGGCTAATATTCCGCCAGCAGAAGCCTTACGTTATGAATAAATAGGAGTGATTGTATGTCTTTGGAAGCATTAAAAAAGAAAGCTAAGAAAGCAACCATGGATGGCAAATATGAACTTGCCCTCACCACCTACCTTGAGATTCACCAAGAAGACAAAAAAGACCTGCGTATTCATACTAAAGTTGCGGAAATGAAAGAAAAAACAGGTGACGTTAAAGGTTCTGTTAAAGCCTACACCATGATTGCCAAAGCTTACGCTGATGATGGTTTTGTTGTGCAATCGATTGCCATTAACAAGCTTATCCTGCGTTTAGATCCTGAACAAACAGAGATTAAACAGAAATTACGCGAATTATCAAGCGAGCGCGGTGATGATTGGGCAATTACCACCATTACCCCACAAGATCACTTGCGTAATATCAATATTAGCAATGAAGATAAAGCGAAGTTAAGCTTTGAACGCACGCCACTTTTATCAGGCTTAGCGGGTCAAGAGTTAGAAGATTTTATGGACTCGCTTGAGTTAAAAGAGCTTGAAGCGGGTGAAGTGATTTACCATACAAAAGAATCAGGTGATGCCTTGTTTTTGATTGGTATGGGCTGTGTACGTTTAGAAGCCCAAAGTGTGCGTGGTGAAAAACAAGTCTTTTCAAGGTTAGGTGAGGGCGACTTTTTTGGTGAGCTTGCTTTTATGAGTCGTGCGCTGCATGTTGATATTGCTACAGCGGAAAGTGATGTCAGTTTATTGGTGATTCACCGCGATGTGTTTGACCGTTGGGTCAAAAAATATCCTGCATTACATGAAACTGTAGAAGATTTTTATCGTCGCCGTGTATTGGCTAGGATTTTAGCCATTACACCTGTCTTTGAAGGCATTCCACATGAAGCACGTATCCCTTTAGCACAACAGTTTAGTTTATCTTTTTTCCGAGATGGTGATGTGATTATCAATGAAGGTGATGTTGAAGACACTTTTTTCCTTATTCGTTCAGGGCGTGTGCATATTTCAACGCAACATCAACAACATGATAACGGAAATATTAAGCTGAGTACTTTAGGTGAGGGTTCTTTTTTTGGTGAGGTCTCCATGTTAACCAAAAAACCGCGTACCGCTACGGTCACTGCTGTAGGTCGCGTAGAGCTGATGTCTCTTTCAGCGGATAAATTTAAAAATATTGAGGCTGAGTTTCCAACCGTGCGCAAAATTGTTGATGCCTATTTAAAACAGCGGGTTAAAAACACCATTAAAACATTAAAAGATAACAC
>CAZWPS010000134.1:0-4333 GCA_964635775.1 uncultured Zetaproteobacteria bacterium
CTTGGTTGTCATGTTGAGCTTGCCTACACATCTTGCCACTCAAGATCCCTCAACTGCGTTCGGGATGACAAATAAGTGCAATTTTAATGCGCTTGCCCTACAATCATGGGTTCATCGGTTGCTTTGCAATCGTAATCCGTTAAATTGCAGCCTCTTTTACTTATTTTGGAGTCACCACGTGAGCATTGAAGATTTAATTGCAGGTTTTAGAACCCGCGCCGAAAACTATAGCAGCCGTTTGAGTGCGCTGCGGAGGTCACTTTGACCTTGATAAAAAGACTGAAGACTTAAAAGAAGTCGAAGCACGCTGCGAAGACCCTAGCCTTTGGGATAATCCCGATGCAGCACAAAAAATCATGCAACAAAAGACGAGTTTAGAGCGTACTATTCATGGTTTTAACAAAACATTGAACACTTTAGAAGATGCGTCGATGTTGTTTGAGATGGGCATGGAAGAAAACGACCAAGATTCCAAGCTCGAAGCCGTTGCCGAGATTGACCGCGTACAAAAAGACATCGAAGCCTTTGAATTGGCTCAAATGTTAGGCGGCGAAACCGATATTGAGTCGGCATTTGTTGATATTAATTCAGGTTCAGGTGGTACAGAAGCTCAAGATTGGGCGGAGATGTTGCTGCGCATGTATTTGCGTTGGGCAGAGCGCAAAGGTTTTAAAACCGAACTTATTGAATGTACTGCCGGTGAAGAAGCAGGCATTAAATCAGCCACCGTCTCCATCAAAGGTGAATATGCATACGGTTTCTTAAAAGCTGAAATTGGCGTGCATCGTTTGGTGCGGAAATCACCATTTGATTCAGGAAATCGTAGACACACATCCTTTTCATCGGTCTTTGCATTCCCCGACATTGACCGTGAAATTGATATTGAAGTTAACCCTGCCGATGTGCGCATCGACACTTACCGCGCCTCAGGCTCGGGCGGGCAACATATCAATAAAACAGATTCCGCCGTGCGTATGACCCATATCCCCACCAATGTGGTGGTGCAATGCCAAAGCGATCGCTCACAACATAAAAACCGTGATGCATGTTGGAAAATGCTTAAAGCGCGTCTTTATGAGCTTGAAATTGAAAAACAACAAGCTGAAAAGCAAGGGTTAGAAGATACCAAAACGGATATTGGTTGGGGGCATCAAATTCGCTCCTATGTGCTTGATCAGTCACGCATCAAAGACTTGCGTACAGGCATGGAAACCAGCAATACTCAAAATTTCTTAGATGGTGATATTGATGACTTTATCGCCGCCAAACTCATGGGCATTAGCCGTGATGGAGCCAGCCAAGACGATGACTAATACAATTGATCAATTCCTCGCCACATCTGCCAATTATGATACAGGCAACAACGATTACCGCTGTGGTTCGGTTGCTTTATTGGGTAGACCTAATGTAGGCAAATCCACTTTGATGAACAAAGTTATCGGCACTAAAGTCGCCATCGTTACCCCCAAACCTCAAACCACACGCCAGCGTATTTTGGGCATTCATAGTGATGAGGCACAACAAATCATCTTTTTAGATACCCCAGGTATTCATAAAGGCTCCAAACAACTCAATCGAAACATGGTTAAAGTCGCTTATGCGGCAGCTGAGGAAGCGGATGTATTGTGTGTGATGCAAGATGTATCCAAACCCATGGATAGAGGGACGCAGGTATTAATTGAGCGTTTTGCCGATGGGCGTTTGCAACAACCACGTATTCATGTGTTGAATAAAATTGACCAATCCAATAAGGATAGATTGCTACCACGCTTACAAGAGGTGCAAAAGCTTGACCCTCATGCAGTCGCTTATGTGCCTGTTTCAGCCAAAAAAGGGGCGCAAGTAGGCAACTTACTCCAAGAAATAAGCAAACACCTACCCTTACAACAACCCTTATACGATCCTGAATGGTTTACCGACCAAAGCCAAAAACAAATGGCAGCTGAATACGTGCGTGAACAGGTCTTTTTGGCGATGTACCAAGAAATTCCTTTCCAAACCGCCGTAGAAATCGAAACATTTGAGGTTATCAACGATAAAGTTGAAATCAGTGCTGTCATTTTGGTGGGTACAGAGCGTCATAAACCGATGATTATTGGTAAAAGTGGTGTGTTGATGAAAAATATAGGCATCAAGGCGCGTGCAGGTTTGGAAGATTTGCTTGGGCATCAGGTCAATTTGAAATTGTGGGTTAAAGTACAAAAAGATTGGTTTGAAAAACAACATATTCTGCATGATTTAGGCTTATAATGCCTTCATTATACCATCATCATGGCTGAACAACGCGATATTGCGCTTTTATTGCGCAGTATTCCTTACAGTGATTCTTCGCTTATTCTGCATATTCTTACCCAAAACAACGGGCGTATTTGTTTAATGGCAAGGGGTGCAAGGCGTACTAAAAGCCCTTTTCGTGCGGGTTTGATGTCGTTGCACCAGCTTGGTTTACGCTGGCGAGATGCGCGAAGCAGTGGTATGGGTACATTATTAGAAGTACAACGCCTCACGCCCCTGCTTCCTGAACACCATATCCTTGCTGGGCAGAAACTACTGGCCACTGCTGCCACACTTTTTCCCGAAGGGGTATCGCATGGGCATAATGAATTACATACCGCATTCAAATTGCTCAGTGAACGCCCCGAAGCATCGGGCATATGTGCAGCAACTTGGAAAATGTTGGCATGTTCAGGCTGGGTGGCTGATTTTGAACACTGTTGGCATTGCTCTACAGCCGTTGATATGAACCAAAGCATGTTTTGGAAAAAAGCCCATCTTTTTTGCTTAGATTGTGCCAACAATCAAGGGCATCACCTTTCATCAGGCGATCGAAAAAGCATCGCTGGACACCTCAATCACGCCCACATCCGACTCAATAAAAATCACATTAACTTGTGGCATATGATGATTCAAGATGTCTTTCAAGAGCATCAAATCGGTTCTTTTGAAGTGTAATCTAACCCATAAAGGCGACTAAAGCACTTTTTCTCAAGTGCTTCGCAGGTCGAACAGCGACCTTGTAAACAGCCTCAAAAAGCTCCTTGGTCTTAACCTGCCGATCGAATTAAGCACCACCACCAACCCAGCTCGCTGTGACCACCACACTTACCCCAGCACCAGCACCCGTATATGATACTGTGACGCTGGCAGAGTCAGCGGCAAAATTCCACCCATGCCACACAGTAAATTCATACGAACCATCACCCATATCCACAATGCTGCTCACAACCTCTCCGCCACCTGCTGATGCTGTACTAATGATTGCCGATAGCTGCAAACCAGCACCAATAGGCATAGATGTTGGATTTAAATGCAGCGGCGTCACAGTAAAGCGTGAAGAACCGCCTGCACCTGGTGAGATGACTTGCACTGCCGTTGCTGATATTCCACTTGCTGCCGCCAAAGGTGCATCATGATGATAACCCAAATCCAGTTGGTTAATATCAGTCAATGCAGTTTGCGCATAAGGATTAAGTGTTAAATAACCTACAGTTAAAGCCGAATCACCGCCCGTACTTGCATTCAATGCAGGTGAAACGACTGCTGTATTTCCCGACCCAGCACTACCATCACTCAAATACCAATCTTGAGCAAATTCAGGGTTTGCATACAAGTCCCCTACTCCAGCCAACGATACATCACTGCTTAAATTATAGCTGTTTGCCAGCGTGATGGGCACATTAAAAGAATGATTACTTGGCGTATTAAACGCCATAATATTATTGGTCACCGTTGAGCTCGTATAGTGATCAATCACCACACCAATGGCTGTGTTGTTTGCTATCGTATTACCCAATAATGATGCATTTGCTCCGGTAAACAGCCCTGCATTTTCTACCAAATGTATGCCTGCTCCATTTTCAACAATTAAGTTGTTTTGCAACTTAACCAGCGGTGTTTGAATGGAATCAATATAAATTCCCGTGCCATTATTGCCACGAATCAAATTATGTTGAATCAGCGAACCCGCCGCTGCGCCCATTAAATGAATACCATGCGTGGTGTTGTTGACAAGTTTATTGTTCGAAACCGTGACCACACCTGGCATATAAGTCGCTGAATTTGCCCAACCCAGCTCAATACCTACCGTAGAGTTTCGTATAATATTATTGTCCAGTACGGGTGTAGCAAGTGAATAAACAGATACTGCCTCTTTTGCATTTTGGAAGATATTATTGCTGTAAGTCCCTGCTGCTGAATCGTAAATCTGAAGAGCTGGTACATCATTACCCTTTATATCAACAGAAAAACCACTAAATACAGAAATTACCCCACAACACAAACCTTAAACAACGACATCAATCGTAGTAAACTATAACTCTTATCCACTTATCCA
>CAZWPS010000135.1:0-4293 GCA_964635775.1 uncultured Zetaproteobacteria bacterium
CTTAAAGTATAGATCATAACAACACTTAACGCGGACAGAGCCATTCTTTTTAACATCTAAACTCCATTTGTCGCTAATAACTGTCGATAAATTGATTCAAAGCGTTTCACTTGTTGTCTCCATTCAAACCTCATGGCGTGCTGCCTATTTGCATCAGAAAACCCTCCCTTCTTACCAGACCATTTTTGCACTGCCTTTTTCAATGCATTAATATCATCTGGCAACACTAGTTGAACATCCTCATTCTCTGGCACCACTTCGGGTATACCACCAATATTACTGGCGACCACTGGCAAACCTTGTGCCATAGCTTCAAGTAATACTATGCCAAAAGGTTCTTCCCTACTTGGCAATACAAACACGTCTACAGCCCCCATCATTTGATGCACATCTTGTTGTGGCAAAAAACCAAAAAAACGAACATTCTTCTGCAGACCAAGCTTTATAACCATATTTTCCAAGTATGTTTGCAAACTGCCTGTACCCACAATCCAAAGTTGTGCTTCGGAGCATGTTAACAAGCACCCTTGCCAAGCTTTAAGCAGCACATCGTGCCCTTTAAAATCTTCGAGTCTTGCGACATTCAACACAAGTCTGGTTGTGTCTGACACATGATATTTTTGACGAGTTTGCTGTCTGCTTTGCATCGTTTTAGGCAATGTAAATGCATGCGGCAACACGTCCACCTGCACATCAATAATTTCCCCGATTGCTTGCTTTAAATTTTGCGTTACAGCCAAACATTGGTCTGGCAAAGCACAACCCCAGCGAATTTCAGTTTTCCTCTGCCACCAGCTTGCCTGATACACATCGTACCCTTGAGCATAACAAAGACTGGGAATATTGAGTATGCGCCCCACCATACCCGCAACCAAACCACAAGACACCGCTTGCCCTTGAATCACCTCTGGTTGAAAAAACCTTGCATGTTTCAACGTTTGCCCAATACGCCAAAACCAACCCAGACCTCGAAATGGACGTGGTTTAAGCCATATTAAATCATAATCATGAGTTGAAATATCGATTTGTTTATCTTGCGGACACGTCGTGGTAACCACCACACACACTTGATGACCCTTTGCGCTCAATTGTTCTGCTAAAGCCTTGGTCGCCATGGCTGTGCCCGCGATTTTTTCAGGCGGAAACTCATTGACCACCAGCATGACTCTCATGCCAATAGACCCTTGGCTTTTTGATACACATCATCCACCGTAATTTGCTCGGGGGCATCCCCTATGAGTACCACCACATCATCTTTATCATAAGCAATATATTCAGGCTCGGCATTAGGGCGACCACAAATAGCAACAGCAGGCGTATTCACCGCAACAGCAATATGAAAAGGCCCTGAATCATGCCCTACAAAAAGTCGCGCTTGTTTGATGACAGCCGCCATCTCACCCATGCTTGTTTTTCCAATGATATTGATGGCTTGCGGTACAGCCTGACACAACATTTTTCCTGCTTCCTGCTCACTTTCCACACCAATCAATACAGGCACAATACCATCATCCACCCATGCTTGGGCGAGTTCAATAAAACTCGATGTTTCCCACATTTTATTTTCCATCTTTAAGCGCCTGCCACCCATATGCAGGCAAACCCATGTTTGACCCGATACAGATATTAACAACTGCCTTGCTTGTTCAACTTCAACCTGCTGCAAAAGAAAAAATGTGCTTGTATCACAATGTATGCCTGCCTTTGCCAAAAGCTGCTGGTAACTTGTTGTATAATGCTGCTCTGTCACCACATTTGATGGCAACCAAGCATCCAACAGCGTGCTTTTAAGTGCATCAGGTGAAAAACCCATACTGAATTTGGGTTTTAATTGTGACATAATCCACCACTCCACCGCCCACCAATCCAACTGCCTAGGATGATGCAAATTCACCAATATATCTGCACGTTGTTTTTGCATCACAGCTAGTATGTTGAGTAATTGATGCCGTACGTTGGATTGACTTAGGGTGCGCACATCAAAATCATACACTTTAAAGATTTGAACACTTTCCACCTGCGGCAATGACTGCAAAAATACAGCAAAATCAGGATATGAACACCAAATATGAATGGCAGCTTGTGGGTATTGCTTATGTAGTGCTTCAAGCACGGGTGTGGTTAGCAACATATCACCCACCCCGCCAAACTGCCAAACCACAATATTTTTCACATCCTTTGGCAATATTTTCGGCTGATGTTTTGCCGCCATTTTTTGCATAACACGGCGTAAAATGAATGTTTTAATGCCCGCGAACATCATGTTTCCCTTTTTCCCACCATGCTAAAAATCGTTGTTCGACTTCTGCCCAATCTACTGCTTGGTTAGCAAGCGCCAGAGATTCGTCTGCCCATATTTTTCGCTGTTTGGGTTGTGTTATCATTGCATTCAAGGCTTGGCTTAATGCCTGCACATCCCCTGCCTCCACCAATAAACCATTGCCTTCATGGCAAACCACCTCAGGAATCGCGCCTGCCGTGGTTGATATAATAGGCAAAGCTAGGCTCATCGCCTCTAAAAACACAATGCCATAACCCTCCCAATACGATGGCAACACAAAGACATCCGCCTGCTGATACAAGGCTTGCAAAGCCTCATCTTCAACGCGCCCATACATCATTACATGTGCCGATAAGCTGTTGTCTTTAATCCATTTTTTTGCCTTGTCCCATGTATCAGGTTCTGCTGCTGCGCCACCAACCACATGTAAAAACCAATTTTTTTCAGGCAGCCGTGTGACAGCTTCTAATACATCCAAAATACCCTTGGCTTGGGTAATGTGACCGACAAACAACAGCTGCACCGTATCTTGTTCTTGTTTTCGTGCTAGATATTGCACTTGCGGGCGCACAAAACCTGGTGAGATAATGGATATAGACACATCACCTTCACAATATGCCAGCACTTGTCGCTTGCTGCTTTCACTCACCGTTAAAATCCGAGATGCCGCTTGAATCAACACCCTTTCTGCCGCCTGAAGGCTGCGATTATTCTCCAGCTCACCGCGCAAATGATGCACCATCAAAATAATATTTTGCGAAGTGTGTTTTGCCCAAAGCTGGACATAAGGAGCAAGCCAAACATCAATCCACACATCACCAGAGCTTCGCCAAAGCTGCCATGTCAGTTGCGTCGTTCGTGTTAAAAAACGCAGTCGCCATAACAACGGAAACCCCATCAGTTTATCCAGCCATGAGCCTTGCCATGTAATATAAGAAACATTGAATCCCGATTGAGTTGCAGCCTTTAATAAGCGAGCATCATATTGCTCGCCGCCCGTTCGCCCCGAGCCTATGTCGCCAACAACAGCAGCAATAGATGACATCAATTATCCAATCGGGCATGCAGGAACCCCTGCAACCTTAACACCCGCAGACACATCTTTGGTTACCACAGCATTGGCACCAACCACTGCACCGTCACCAATGCTTACACCTGCCACAATAGTCACCTTCGCCCCAATCCAAACATGCTCACCAATATGCACAGCTTTAACCTGCATCGGTGACAAATGCACTGCACCAGCCCCCCCCTCATGATTATGGTCGCGAATCGAAACATACTCGGCAATGGCTGTGCCTTTGCCAATGCTCACTTGAGCTTGCGCTGACAAGATACAACCCCAACCCACAAAACAGTCATCCGCAACATCAAGCTTACCTTGCCCAAAGGTAATCAGCTTCACATCATCTTCCACGCGACAACCCTGCCCAATCGTGATTTGAGCACCCACCTGAGTGTTCAGCATCTTCATCAACCACCTTCGCCCAATTTGGCTGTGTTCACCAATGCTGCAACAAGCGCCTTCGCCCAAGCTCAACACGCCATCTTTGCCCAACACAGCGCCTTTACCCAACTGCCATGATGCACCACGCTGCAAACCAAATGTTAAATCCGCATATGCCACATCGCCATGCAATCGCAAACTTGCACCATGTTTTTTCGCATGATGTTTTAAGTGCTGCTGACAGAGCCAATGTTTCATAATTTTTTATCTACTTTGAGATGAAAGCTGATGTCCCAAAGCGGGAAAATAAAAGCGAGCCTATGTTCATAAAGCAGTGGTTTTTTGGTGGCAAAATTGGCCATCCAGCGGTCATAAAAGTTACGTTCTTTGCGTGATTCTTTATCATAAACCACAGAAACTTTTTTGAATCGCGCTGGTGAATAGCCATATTTAAACAACTTTTCACCTTCAACAAAATAATCAAAGCTGCGCGATGTGAATGCCCTTAAATATCTGTGGTCATTATGATAATGCGCGCTACTCATCGATGGGGATACAATATACA
>CAZWPS010000136.1:0-4288 GCA_964635775.1 uncultured Zetaproteobacteria bacterium
ACATAAGCCTGATGAACGCGATATTGATGATGTTTTAGCCAGCATTGATGCAATGTTACATGAAAAAGATTCTTTGCCCCCCCCCGTGGATGCTAAAAAAGAAATGATTGCGCAGGCCTTGCAACAATCTGAACAAACGCTTGGTTTAGCGGCAACGCCTTTGCTTACCACAGCAGATGTTCATGAAGATGCTGAACCAATGGTTGACTCATTTGCTGAAATTGACAACAGCGATGAAGACGAGCAAGAAAATATTACATCACGTCATCGTGTTGTGCTGACAGAAGCGTTGTTAGAGCCCAGTGCTCAAGAATTATTGCCGTTGTGGGTTGAACAAGACACCACTGAGCTGAAGATTGAGCATGCAAATATGCTTGAAACAAAACCTGAGCAAGCTGTTGAGCATAGTATTGAAAACAGCATTGAAAAGCCTGAACAACAACACATTGCCGATGATGTGCCTGAAACAACACATCAAGATGATGATATAGTGGTATTACATCGAGACCAACTTGAAGCTTTAGTTGAAGTGATTAGCCGAGACCTTGCACGGCAAATGAATCAACAAATGCAAGACTTATTACCTAAATTGGTGAGCGCATCTTTGGTGCGTCACCTTGCATCGCTTAAAAAAGATAATGAAGCATAATCCACAACAAACATACAAACAGGAACACATCGAATGACTCAAGAATCATCAAACACAGCTTACCATCCGCAAGCGATGGAGCCAAAAATCACTGAACAATGGTTAAGCTCCGATGCTTTTAAACCGAATCCAAACGGTGTTGGGACTTATAGCATCACCTTGCCGCCACCAAATGTGACGGGAAGCTTGCACATGGGACATGCTTTTTCAGGCACCATTCAAGATATTTTGATTCGTTGGCAACGGATGATGGGCAAAGAAGTGTTGTGGCAGCTTGGTTTGGATCATGCTGGTATTGCCACACAAATGGTGGTTGAGCGTCAATTGGATGCTCAGGGTGTTCACCGTCGCGATTTGGGACGTGAAGCATTTATTGAGAAGGTTTGGCAGTGGAAGGCTGAATCAGGCGGCACCATTCTTGGGCAAATGAAACATCTTGGTTTCTCCATTGATTGGTCGCGTGAACGCTTTACCATGGATGAGCATTCATCCGATGCTGTGCAAGAAGTGTTTGTGCGTTTGTTTGAAGAAGGGTTGATTTATCGCGGCAAACGCCTTGTCAACTGGGACCCTGTGCTTGAAACGGCAGTATCTGATTTGGAAGTGGTTCACGAAGAAGAAGCGGGTCATTTTTGGCATATTCAATATCCCTATGCCGATGACCCAAGCAAACATTTGACTGTTGCCACCACCCGCCCTGAAACTTTGTTGGGTGATGGTGCGGTGGCGGTTCATCCTGATGATGAGCGTTATCAAGATTTGATTGGCAAGAAACTTATGCTGCCTTTGTGCAATCGCCTTATTCCTGTGATTGCTGATGAATATGTTGATCCTGAGTTTGGTACAGGCTGTGTGAAAATCACACCCGCCCACGATTTTAACGATTACGAAGTCGGCAAACGCCATGATTTACCCATGCGTAATATTTTCACCAATACCGCACATATCAACAATGAAGCGTTTATCCCTGAACAATATCACGGCTTGGATAGGTATGAGGCGCGTGAACATATTATTGCCGATTTGGAAGCTGAAGGTTTGTTGTATAAGGTGGAAGAGCATGAACATAAAGTCGGGCGTGGTGATCGTTCTCATGCTGTCATTGAACCCTATTTGACCGACCAATGGTATGTTGCCATCCAAGATTTGGCAGACCCTGCCATTGTTGCGGTTGAAAATGGCGATATTCAATTTGTGCCTAAACATTGGGAGAAAACCTACTTTGAGTGGATGCGTAATATTCAGGATTGGTGTATTTCTCGCCAATTGTGGTGGGGGCATCGCATTCCTGCATGGTATTGTGCTGATTGTGATTTCATTACGGTGGATAGGGCAACGCCTGATTGTTGTGCGGGTTGTGGCAGTCAACATATTCAACAAGATGAAGATGTACTCGATACTTGGTTTTCATCCGCTTTATGGCCTTTTTCAACGCTGGATTGGCCACAAGATAGTGCTGAAATGGAGAAGTTTTATTCGACCAATGTATTGGTCACAGGTTTTGACATCATCTTTTTCTGGGTTGCTCGCATGATCATGATGGGTCAAAAATTCACGGGGAAAGTACCCTTCAAAGATGTATATATCCACGCTTTGATTCGTGATAAAGATGGGCAGAAAATGTCCAAATCCAAGGGTAATGTGGTTGACCCATTGGAAATGATTGAAGCTTATGGCGCAGATGCGCTGCGCTTTACTTTGGCGCACATGGCAACACCAGGTCGTGATGTAAAATTGGATGTAAAACGCATTGAATCCAATCGTAATTTCATGAATAAAATCTGGAATGCATCGCGTTTTGTGTTTATGAATCGTGAAGATGTACAAGCTGATGCATCTATTGAGCCGAAAAATGATGTCAATCGTTGGATTTTATCAGAACTGGATGCTTGTGCCAAAAATGTGCATCAAGCCTTCAAAGAATACCGATTTAATGAAGCTGCCACCACACTTTACAGCTTTATTTGGGGTACTTATTGCGATTGGTATGTGGAAGCTGCCAAAACATCATTGTATAAAGGCGATGCCGAAGATAAACGTGAGACTCAAATCGTCATGCTTACGGCCTTGGATGGTTGGTTGCGTCTGTTGCATCCTATTTGCCCATTCATTACCGAACAAATCTTTCAAGAATTGCATGGTGAAGAGGCAAGATTGGTTACTGATGTTTGGAAAACTGATTATACAACAGATCATAAAGCCACGCAACGCATGCAACGCATTATGGATATTGTAAACGCTATTCGCTCGATTCGTGGTGAAATGAATGTCTCACCAGGTAAAAAAATCCAAGCCCACTTTGCAGTCAACACAGCCCTTAAAGCAGCGCTTGAACCACAAGAAAAACTACTCAAAAGCTTAGCTAAACTTGAAGATATTGTTTGGGTGGATGCCAATGTCGAAGTTGAAAATGCCGCCCTTGCACCATTATCCGAGCTTAAAATATTCTTGCCATTGGCAGGTTTGGTGAATGTTGATGAAGAATTAACACGCATAGCCAAAAATATTGAAAAAATCCAAAAGGAAATAGGGGGAGTGCAAGGACGATTAAACAATGAAAAATTTGTCGCCAGCGCCCCTGAAGCGGTTGTGAGCAAAGCAAGAGCTGATTTGGCAACGCTTGAAACAACATTACATGAGCTTAAAAGTGCAAAAAGCAAGTTAAAAGCATTGGAATGATAGGGGTTTTACAGGGTGAAATGTGTGTAGGCGGGTTCAATATGACCCATTATTCAATCGTTTCCTCCAACAAACATCCTTGAGTTAGCAATGTGAAGCAAGCGCACGGATTTTGACCATCAAAGTTTGGCTAAGGCATCTAAAGGTGCGTGAACATGGTAATCTGCAAGATTTTCTAAGGAAAACTTGATTGATGCAGCATGAAGATATAAACGATTTAACCCCTTATTTTTCATATGCTGATTAAAAGCTATGTCACCATATTGTTCATCACCAGCAATGGGGAAACCGATGCAAGCAGCGTGTACTCTGATTTGGTGGGTGCGTCCTGTAATGATTTTAATCCGCATTAATGTGCTATTTTCATACCTTTCTACAGGTGAAAAATAGGAGACAGCATGTTTCCCCTTGGCATCTACTTTTACTGACCAAACACCATTTTTTGCTGTTGTTTTTAGAAGTGGCTTGTCTACTTTTTGATGCTCTCCTTGCCAAACACCTTTCACTAAAGCCAAATAATGTTTATCCACACCTCTACTTATTTGCTGTTTCTGAAAAGCACGCAAGGCACTTTTTCTTTTGGCAATCACAAGGCAACCTGATGTGCTTTTATCTAAGCGATGTGCAAGCTCCAAATAGGGCGCATCAGGGCGAAGTTTACGCATTGTTTCAATGACACCAAGACGATGTTTTTGCACACCATGCACAGCCATGCCTGATGGTTTATTAAGGATGATAAAACGAGAATCTTCCCATAAAATATGATGTTCTAAATTTATCGATGCACACATGGGCATATATTAGCCAAAATGATAAGTTTTGCTGCTATTAATCAACAAAGCGTGTGGTGGTTGGGTAATACCCGACATTCCGCACCCCTAAAGTTCATTTCAGGTATTTAATTAAGCCTTATAGTTCAATATGTTAAATGGTTAATGACCTTTTATGACTCTTTCACAT
>CAZWPS010000137.1:0-4281 GCA_964635775.1 uncultured Zetaproteobacteria bacterium
TCTGATTAATGTGTATACGTGTTCGTGTTATTTATACTATTTGTTGTACTTATGTATTATTTTTGTTTGTATTTATTTTTGTTACTTGTATATGACTAATGTGTGTTATTGTATTTTTTTTATTCAAGTTGAATACGTAATACTATATTCGCCGTAGTCTCGTGTGCACGGAGATATTTATAATAGACAGGGTAAAGCGTTATTGTTAAAACCAAACACATCAGTTTTGAAACGGCTATACCCTTCATATGTGCGTAAAACATCAGTGTTGCCTGCTTTCATGGGTCCAAGTTGTGCATCATGAACAATGTGCGCTGGCGAAACAACAAAAAAACGAACAATCACTTCCCAGCACAACAAGCTAAACAGTAGTAACCCTACTATTTTCCAGCGCATCAATCCACCCACTCGCGAAACCATATCTCAAGCACAATAAGGCTCCAAATGCGATGTCCAAGTTCCAACTTACCACTTTGATGCAGCCTTAATAATTCCAATACTTTTTCAGGATTGAAAATGCCACGCTGTTTAAAAGTATCAGATATAAACAAACTTTCTGCCCACTGCCCCAAGTCACCACGCAACCAATCACCAATCGGAATGGTAAAACCTTGTTTACGCGGTTTTAAAATATCGGCAGGCAAATAACGGGCGGCAACTTTGCGTAATAAGTATTTGCCTTGTCCGCCTTGAAAGCGCAGGTGAAGCGGCAATGCCATTTCCCATTCAAGAAGTTGATGATCAAGCAAGGGGACACGCACTTCTAAACCATGTGCCATGCTCATACGATCCACTTTAAACAATACATCTTCAGTTAAATACCAATTTAAATCGGTATGCGAGAAGCGATTTTGACCATCATATTGTGCCAATTCATGTTGTAATATAGCAATGGGTTCATCACGCAAACATGCACGGTAAGATTCAGTATATAAGGCATGGCGAAATTGTTGTGATGTGGTCATACGTCGCAAATAGCGGGCATCAGCATCATGTGATATATCATACAAGCCACGTTGTAGTAAGCCCAGTTTACCAGTTCGGTATGCCCACTGCCAACCAGTATAATTTATTTCGGGCAATATGTGCGGTAAGTTTAGTGCCATGCGGGTCCACGTATAACCAAAGAATGGTTCATCACCGCCATCACCAGCTAAAACAACTTTGACGTGTTCACTGGCAACTTGCGATACCAAATAAGTGGGTAAAATGGAATTATCAAACAAGGGTTGTTCAAGGTGTTGCAAAAATAAGGGAAGCTTCTCTACTAAATCTAGACCTGCCATATGTTCATGATGTTGACTACCAATATGGGTTGCCACCATCTTTGCCCAAGGTCGTTCATCGCCGCCGCCATCAAAGCCAATAGTGAAGGTTTGCAGTGGCACATCCATCTGTTTGGCAGCGATGGCACACACTAAAGAGGAATCGACCCCACCTGATAAAAATGCCCCAATATCTACATCCGCCAATAAATGTGAGGACACCGCATGATTGAGCCGAACATCTAACTCATGGGTTAATTCATCTTCACTGCCTGACAAAGCGTTTGTTGTTGATGGCTGCCAATAACGCTCAAGTTTATAACCGCATGTTTGCCAGATTAACATATGTGCAGGGGGCAAGACCAAAATGTCCGCAAATATTGTTTGCGGACGCGGCACATAACCCAATGCCAAATAAGCATCAATCATATTGGCATTTAATTCTTTTTTAACCTTGCCATGTGCCAATATTGCCTTTATTTCAGAGCCAAAGAGTAGTCCTTGGTCATGAGTTGCATAAAATAGTGGCTTGATACCCACCCGATCACGGGCTAATAACATGCTTTGCGTGGATTCATCCCACAAGGCAATGGCAAACATGCCAGAAAGACGTGTAATCACCCCTTTCCCCCATTGTTTGTAGCCTTGTAAAATGACTTCAGTATCTGAATGACCACAAAAGTTATGCCCAGCTTGTAATAATTGCTTACGTAATGCAGGGGCATTATAAATTTCACCATTAAAGACCAAATGTATGCCTTGTGCAGACATAGGCTGCGCTCCAGCGTCACTTAAATCTTGAATGGATAAGCGAGCATGTGCCAAGCCAGCATCATCATTCAACCAAATCCCACTCGCATCAGGACCTCGATGATGCAACAGCTTTGCCATTGCCTCTAAAACATTGGCATCACCTTGCCCAACAAAACCAGCTAAGCCACACACTTATTTTTTCACCACTAAACTTTGCATCTTTTGTTGTAGTTGTGTAGCTGAATAAGCCCATGAACCATGGCTTATAATTTCATCACGTATTGATTGTAGTTTGACGCGGCCTTGGATACTTGCGACCACTGCATTGACCAATGCCGAAACAGATTCAGGCTCAATATAAATACAGGCATCTTTGGCAAAGGGGTAGGGCGCATTGCTGATATGTGATAACACCACAGGCACTTCACATGCCAAATACTCACGTGTTTTCAAAAAACCCGCCTCTCCCATCTTTTGCAAGCGCTCCTTGGGTTGCAATGCCAACATGACATCACAGGCATTGATATATTCAGGCACTTGCTGATTCGGCACCGCGCCCACAAAGTGAACAAACGAAGTGATACCCAGAGAGACTGCCAAAGCCTGCATTTTCTCCTTCCTTTCTCCATCGCCGACCATTAAAAAATAAACCTGCTGTTTTATTTGTGTTGAGATAGCCTGATAGGCTTGAAAAATAGTTTCTATATCATGGTAAAAATCGAAACTCCCTACATACCCAATATACACCGCATCCGATTCCAAACCCAAAGTCATACGACATTCCAACTTATTTAAAGGCTGAAACAACTCAGGGTCCACGCCATTCTCAATCACAAGAACTTTCTCATCCGATAAAGCATAATGCTTGGTCATGCGCTGTTTCAGTGCACGATAAGGCACAATCACCACGCTTGAATACTGCATAATCGAAGCTTCCATACGCTCAACGAGGTTCAATTTCCAAGCAGACGCACCACCAATTTGATAGTTTTCCAATAAAAAACCATTCACTTCACACAAGACAGGCACAGCAAACTGCTGGCATAAGCGGTAAAGCGCAGGAAAAGAAGAGATTTGACGCGTATAAACCACATCCCAGCGCCCTTGTTTTAACTCTTGTTTCAGTTGATGATACATGCGCCGCTGAAACAACCAGTCCCCCAACAAACGCATAGCTAAATGCGGAAACCACACATGTGGAAACGCAAACTCAGGCATCACATCACGCGTTCGTGGTGCGCGCAACAAAACCTCGCAACCTGATTGATGCCAATGTTTTAAGAATTGACTGACATGAATCTGCGGTGCTTTATGCGGTGCTAAATCTGCATCTGTGAGGTATAATATTTTCATTTCAACCTCTTATAAAGCTTTAATAATTGTTGGTTCAACACATCAATATCGAAGTTTTTTCTCACAAACGCACGCGCTTCACTGCCATCATAACCCTTAAGCTGATAAGACTTCAAACATGCAATCATCGCTTGTGCCAAGGCTTCAACATCTTTTTCTTTGACCAACACATTTGCCTTGGGAACACCTTCAGGAATGCCGCCACTGTTTGTCGCCACTACAGGCAATCCTGCTGCCTGCGCCTCCAGCAATACCATACCTTGCCCTTCTTCAGCACCATCTACACCACAAACCGATGGCATCACAAACAGGTTAGCATCCTGATACATGCCGATAAGTTCATCCTGACTTTTTGCACCACAAAAATGCACACAATCCTGCAAGCCCAAATCCATCACCTGCTGTACCAACATTGCTCGTAGAGGTCCATCACCCACCACGTGATATTGCAGCTGTGGAAACACCTCTTTCACGCTTGCCAACGCAGCTATCGCATAGGTAAAACCCTTTACTTCAACCAAACGTCCCACACTTATGATGGTAGGTTTAAATGTATGGTCAGCTTTACGCACTTGGAAAGACCACATATCCACATCCACGCCCACCGCAATACGATGAATGTTATCGTGAGGGCAGCCTAGCTGCTCTATCTTATGCCGAATAAACGCTGAACTCACAATAAAGCCATCACCCTGCTCAAATAAAACCTTATAATAATCTTGACCCAAGACATTCGGCACCACATTGGCATCATGACCATGAAATGATGTGACAATTTTGCCTTGTAAAAAACCTGCCTGCCGCAAGCGCACAGCCATCAAACCATTTGGTCCAAAGTGTGCGTGAATCACATCATAAGAGCGACCGCCACGTAGCGACCACGCGAGAAAAAAAAGCTCCAGCCATTCAC
>CAZWPS010000138.1:0-4256 GCA_964635775.1 uncultured Zetaproteobacteria bacterium
TCAAGCTGAAGACGGCATACGTGATTCGCCTTAGTCTCGTGGGCTCGGAGATGTGGATAATAGACAGGCCTTGGTTTTATCAGTAATGAGGATTTTTATCAGCATGTAAAAGAAACCGTCAATAAATATCGTTTTTCAATTGACCTTCAAGGCTTTAATAAAAATTTAGTTGATCCTATTAAGTTTTCTTTTGATGCTAAAGTGTATAAAAAAAGCATTGCTGAAACGATTGATGCCGAAATCATTCGACAAATTGATAAGTCCAATGCCAACCATATTGGTTTCTTTCATCAAAATATTTTTCGCTATATGAATCATGATTGGTCGGTGCCTGATTTGGGTTACGATGTTGTTAATACCCATCTTCACTATTATGTAGAAATGAAAAATAAACATAATACGATGAATTCATCATCAGCTCAAAAAACATATATGCGTATGCAAAATACGTTGTTATCAGATGATCAGGCAACTTGTTTCCTCGTGGAGGTGATTGCAAAGCATAGTCAAAATGTGAAATGGGCGATAAGCTTAGATGGCAAGAATTTAGCGTATGCGATGGGTAGGCGTGTTATTGCCTTGCTCAATAGCCTTGAACAAAACAATATTAAACAAAGTGTGGTTGCCAACATGCAAGACTTCCGCACCAATCATTTTCAGTATAAAGAGAGCGTTAATTATGTCAGATAAACCTTGGGGCGGGCGTTTTGAAGCGCCAACAGATGCTTTTGTGGAGGCTTTTAATGCTTCGACACATGTGGATGCGCGAATGTATGCTGAAGATATTGCCGGCTCCCGCGCTCATGCCACGATGCTAACAGCGCAAGGCATTTTGAGTGAAGACGATTTAAATTTGATTCTTGATGGCTTAAATCAAGTGCAACAAGAAATCGAGAGCGGTGCGTTTGTTTTTGATATTGCCCTTGAAGATGTGCATATGAACATCGAGAAACGATTGACCGACATCATTGGTGATGCGGGTAAACGTTTGCACACGGCGCGTTCACGCAACGACCAAGTCGGGACGGACACGCGCCTTTATTTAAGAAAACGCACGGATGATTTGATGCTTAGAATCAAACATTTACAAGTTGTTCTTGTCCAACTTGCCCAAGAACATGCCGCGACGGTGATGCCAGGTTTCACCCACTTGCAAACTGCACAACCTGTCACTTTTGGTCATCACTTATTGGCTTATGTGGAGATGTTTCACCGTGATTATGCCCGTTTTTCTGATGCGCGAAAGCGGATGAATCAATGTCCACTGGGTTCGGCGGCATTGGCAGGCACAACCTTTCCGATTAACCGCGAACAAACCGCAACATTGCTTGGTTTTGATGCACCATGTGCCAATTCTTTGGATGCGGTGTCTGATCGTGATTTTATTATGGAACTACTATCATCGGCTTCGATTTGTTCGATTCATTTATCGCGTTTTTCAGAAGAGTTGATTCTCTGGATGAGTGCTCAGTTTGGTTTCATTGATTTGCCCGATGCTTTTTGTACGGGATCATCCATTATGCCGCAAAAGAAAAACCCTGACATGCCTGAATTGGTGCGTGGTAAAGCGGGGCGTATTGTGGGTGCTTTGATGTCGATTTTGATGACCATGAAATCACTTCCTTTAGCATACAATAAAGACATGCAGGAAGATAAAGAAGCTATTTTTGATGCTTTTGACAATCTTGAAGGTTGTTTGCGGGTGTTTGGTGATATGTTGCCTGGTCTTCAGGCGCATAAAGAAGCCATGCATGCGTCGGCAGGCAGCGGCTTTTCTACAGCGACAGACTTGGCAGATGCTTTGGTTCGCGCAGGTGTACCGTTTCGAGATGCCCATGAAATTGTAGGCAAATCAGTGGCATATTGTATTAAAAAATCCATTGATTTGATGCAAATGTCAGCGGATGCGTGCGCTGATATTGATACACGTTTAACCCTTGAAATGGTGCAGGCTTTATCGGTTGAAGCATGTGTGGCAGCGCGTAATCATACAGGGGGAACTGCACCAGAACAGGTGCGTTTACAATGTCAGCGCTGGGCTGAAGTGTTCAATCTTTAAGTTGCGCTGGTTATGGTTGTGCGGGCTGTTGTTGCTTGCAGGATGCGGGCTCAAAACAGGGCTTGTGGTGTATGATGATGCGATAGCACCCCCAAGTATGCATCAGCTCACTTATCAACAAAGTGAAAAAAAGATGCTCTTTTCTTTTGATATTCAAGATGGAAGCGGTGCTGTGATATATCATATTGATAGGGCGGAAATCAAGGCAGATTGTAAGTGTATCGGTCATTGGCTTAGGTATTATGTCTCTTCAGCAAGTGTGCAGCGCCTTGCCTTAAAACGATATGCGACATTACGCCCCGATAAGAAATATGCCTTTAGGTTGCGGGTCAAAGATAGTCTTGGGCGTGTGAGTGCTTGGAGTAAGGTCATCAAAACAGCAGGAAATCAATAAATTGAAGGCAAAGGTTGGTGTAATACGAATATGAATAAACATGAACAACATCGCTTGCATCAGCTTGGTGAGTATCCTTTTTCCCGCTTGCGTACACTGCTTGCTGGCTTAACACCAAACCCAGAGCTGGAATTTATTGATGCAGGGGCAGGAGAGCCTCGTTTGCCGCTGCCAGCATTTGTGCAGCCGACTTTAGATGCTCATCTTACGGGTTTTTCTCAATATCCAAGCACGACAGGCAATGATTTTTTGCGTGAAAGCATTGCCAACTGGCTAAAACGACGTTTTTCGTTACAAAAATTGGATGCCGACAGCCAAGTGTTAAGTGCCAACGGTACGCGTGAAGCTTTGTTCATCGTCGCCCATGCTTTGATTAACCCTGAAAGTGAGCGTAAGCCTTGGGTGATGATGCCCAATCCTATGTATCAAATTTATTTAGGCGCAGCGACGATGGCAGGTGGTCAAGCATATTTGCAACCTTGTACAGCTCAAACAGGTTTCGCGCCTGACTTGGATGCGATTGCTGAAGCTATTTGGCAAGATACAGCGTTGGTGTATGTGTGTTCACCATCCAATCCTACAGGCTGGGTTGCAGATAAAGCTTATTATACCAAGCTTTTAAAGCTTGCTGAACAATATGACTTTTATGTGTTGGCAGATGAATGTTATTCGGAGATTTATTATCAATACAAACCGGTTGGTTTGCTTGAAGTGGCGCAAAACATGGGTAATGTTGACTATAAACGCTGTTTAGTGATGAATTCGCTCTCCAAACGCTCGGCATTGCCAGGTTTGCGTTCGGGTTTGATTGCAGGTGATGCAGATTTGATTGCTTTGTTTGCAAAATTACGCAGCTATTCGGGCCCTGGAACGCCGCTTCCTTTGCAGCATGTGGCGGCAGCGGCTTGGTCAGATGAAAGCCATGTGCAACAGCATTTAAAGATTTACCGTGATAGTTTGGATGCTTTTTTTGAGGTGTATGGTGGTGAAGCTCCGCACGGTTCATTTTTTGTTTGGTTGCCTGTGCAAGACGAAGAGGCTTTTGTCAAAAAAGCATATCAAGAACAAGCCATTAAGCTGCTTCCTGGTTGTTATTTGGGCGCAGAAGATAGACTTGGCAAAAATGAAGGCTCAGGTTATGTGCGAGCGGCTTTGGTTGATGGCGTTGACAAAGCAGGGGAGTTGGCAAAGCGGCTGCGTGATTTATCTGTCCATGCATGATGAAGTTGTACAGCGTTATCATGTATGAGCACACAAAAAGGAAACAAAGCTGAAGATAAAGCATGTGCTTATTTAAAGCGGCAGGGTTATCATATTTTGGCTCGAAATTGCCGCTTGGCGCGTGGTGAATTGGATATTGTGGCGGAAAAGGATGATATTCTGGTGTTTGTTGAAGTCAAAGGGCATCAACAACGGCAAGCAAGTTTATGGGCAATGACAGCAGATAAATGCACGCGTTTTATGTCAGCAGGTCAAGCTTGGTGGGCTTTGCATGCGGAACATCAGCATCAACAATGCAGGTTTGATTTGATAGTGGTGACGCCCCATCGTTTACCTTTATTGCCTGCCCATATTGAGCATATATTGGATGTGCTTCGTTTATGAAAGTATTGTTATGGGGTAGGGCAGTTGCATGAAAACTGCAACGTGTTTGACAAAT
Organism: uncultured Zetaproteobacteria bacterium; assembly: GCA_964635775.1. Taxonomy (GTDB): domain Bacteria; phylum Pseudomonadota; class Zetaproteobacteria; order Mariprofundales; family Mariprofundaceae; genus Ghiorsea. Next base: position 4,114 of record CAZWPS010000138.1, read on the forward strand.
ACCGACTTGAGATTTTATCATTTAAAGGTGAATACTATGTTTTTTCGTTTTCTTTTATGTCTTTGTTTTGTTTTCTTATTATATCTCGGGAAATATTATCTGCTCTTTTATCCCGAGGGTAAAGTTGCCATGGCCGTCAAAGG
>CAZWPS010000139.1:0-4249 GCA_964635775.1 uncultured Zetaproteobacteria bacterium
AAGACGGCATACGAGCTTCGCCTTAGTCTCGTGGGCTCGGAGAGGTGTATAAGAGAGAGGTGCCAGAACATGTAATGTTCAATGCTGATGCATGGCCAATCCTTTCTGATCCTGTAGTATTCTGGGTGACTGTAACAGTGGTGTTTTGTTTCAGTATGCTTGGTGTATTATTCTTTTGGGTAAGAAAGAACATGGCAAACGAAAAAAACAATGAGGGAGGGACTGATTCGTGAGCTCTGTAGCCGAAAAAGAACAATATAATTATGACATTGTTAAATTCTGTGTCATAACAGGTATTATTATGGGTGTGATTGGTACTGCAATCGGTACATATATCGCCTCTGAACTTGCCTTTCCATGGTTAAACATGAACATCGCTGAAATCACTTTTGGTCGTTTGCGTCCAGTGCATACCAACACCGTTATTTTTGGTTTTGGTGGTTTCTTGCTTTACGGAGCAGGTCTGTACATGGTGCAACATACTTCACATGCGCGTATTCGTTTTGAGAAAATCGCATGGGCTGCTGTTGCTTTGTGGTTCATTGCAATAATATGTATTTGGGCTACTTTACCAATGGGTATAACTCAATCTAAAGAATACCATGAGCCAGAATGGTGGATTGATATCATGATGGCAACGTCATGGGTGTTCATGACCATTACTTTCTTGGGAACCATTGCAGCACGTAAAATGTCACATATTTATGTGGGTAACTGGTTCTTCATGACCATGTTGTTCATGGTGACTTATATTTTCGTGTTTAACGGCATGTGTATCCCTGTTGATTTCACCTTCTCTTACTCTGCATATGCAGGTATTCATGATGCGATGACGCAATGGTGGTGGGGACATAATGCAGTTGGTTTCTTCTTGACGGCTGGTTTCATTGGTGTGATGTATTATTTCGTACCAAAACATGCGAATCGCCCGATTTACTCTTATCGTTTGTCTATCTTGCACTTTTGGTCTTTGACTTTCTTGTATGTATGGGTTGGCGCACATCACCTTCATTACACTGCAATTCCTGATTGGACATTGTCGTTAGGTGCGGGTATGTCGATTGCGCTCATTTTCCCATCTTGGGGTGGTATGATTAATGGTATGATGACCATGTCTGGTGCTTGGGACAAATTACGTACTGACCCTGTCATGCGCTTCATGGTTGTAGCACTTGCCTTCTACGGCATGTCTACCTTTGAAGGTCCATTAATGGGTACGAAGTCTGTGAACGCATTGTCTCACTATACTGACTGGACTGTTGGTCATGTGCATTCAGGGGCATTGGGTTGGAATGCAATGATTGCCATTGGTGCGATGTATCACATGATTACACGTATGTGGAATACTGAAATGTGGTCAGATAAACTGGTGAACACGCATTTTTGGATTCACTTAACAGGCGCTGTTCTTTACATCACTGCGATGTGGGGTTCGGGTGTGTTGCAAGGTTTGATGTGGCGTGCATTTGATGAGTATGGCAACTTGGTTTATACCTTTGCTGATTCGGTGGCGGCGATGCATCCTTTCTATGCGTTGCGGGCATTTGGTGGATTCCTCGTCTTCTGTGGTTTCTGTATCATGTTGTTCAACACATTAAAAACGATTAGTGCGGTCAAAGCGGGCAATAATAAGCCGTTTGACGCTGCTAAAGCAGCATAAGGGAGACGGAAAATATGTCAGAGTATAAAAAAAATAAGGGTATGATTCGAGGCATTCCTCACGATACTATCGAGCAGAGCTTGCCTATTTTGGCAGTTTTCGTGGCCATCTTGGTTGCTGTTGGTGGTATTGTTGAGATTGTGCCTGCATTCTACCTTGATGATGCAGAGCCAGCAGTTGAGGGTGTACGTCCGTACACGCCTCTGGAGTTGGAAGGTTATGCGATTTATCGTCGTGAAGGTTGTTTCTTGTGTCACTCACAAATGATTCGTCCTTTTCGTGATGAGAAAGAGCGTTATGGTCACTTCTCATTGGCAGCTGAATCACACTTTGATCACAACTATCAATGGGGTTCAAAACGTACGGGGCCGGATTTGGCACGTTTAGGTGAGAAATACACCGATGCTTGGCATATTCAGCATATGCGTGGACCACGTTCTGTCGTGCCTGAGTCTGTGATGCCAAACTATGCTTGGCTTGAAGAGACGGTATTGGATACCAGCAGAACAAAAGCGCGTATGGAAGTGCTTGGTAGCATGAATGTACCATACAGTGCTGATGATATTGCCAATTGGGAAGCTGATTTAAAAGCACAGGCTGGTGTTGATGATGGTGATGGTGAAGATGCTCTTCGTGCCCGTTATGAACGCAAGGTTTGGGAAAATGACGGCGTTGTTACGACTTGGACGGATTCATTTGAACCAACAGAAATTCATGTGCGTGCTTTTGATGGCGATGCTTCGGATGTGACCGAACTAGACGCATTGATTGCTTACCTACAACAACTTGGAACCCATGTTCACTTTGAAGAAGGTGTCGATTATTATCATGATAAATTCGGCCAACCTTACAGGAAGTAATTATGAGCTTTGGTTTCTTAACTGTTGGCTTAGTCATTTGTACGGTTGTGCTTTATGTTTGGTTCTTCCGTATAAAGGATGAAGTTTATACAGAACAAAAAAATATTCTTTTTGATAAAAAAGAAAATAAAACGATTTCCGAGGAGGGAAAACATGAGTGATCATACTCCGAATGATGGCAGCACAGGTCATGAGTGGGATGGGATCAGAGAATTAACCAATAAACCACCAACATGGTGGGCATTTGGTTTTTATGCTGGTCTGACCTTTGTGACATGTTATTATATCCTTTACCCATCAACACCAATGAACAATAAAGTTCAAGAAGTGGTCAATGGTGTAACGGGCATGGAAGTGTTTGTACATGGGCACACTAAAGGTATTATGGGAATAGTGAGCGATAATCCATATTACCAAGGTGAGCAATGGACACAGTCTGAAATTTCTGCTTTAGAAGCCAAAGGTTATAATGAATTAACCATCAAAGCTGGCGACTTAAAGTATCAAGATGGCTGGACAGCAATCAATGAAATGCGTGATGATGTGGCTGATATTGAAGCCGTTCGCGCAACTTCAATGGCGAAACTTGAAAACATGAGTGTGGATGAAATCATTGCTGATGATGAAATGCGTGCCTTTGCTATGGGTCGCTCTCGTGTGTTGTTTGGTGACAACTGTGCTGCATGTCATGGCTCTGGTGGTCAAGGCAATTTAAATGCTGCACATCCTGAAAACTCATTTCCAAACTTAACCGATGATGATTGGTTGTTTGGTGGTTGGTCGGATAAAATCGTTGAAACCATCACAGATGGTCGTGAAGCATCTATGCCGCCTAAAGGTGGTAATGATGACTTAACAGCGGCGAATGTTGATGCGCTTGCTGGTTTTGTTGTGGCATTATCATCAGGTTCTGCGGAGCTGGATAATGAGGGCATGTTGACCAAAGGCGGATCTTTTGCTGGTACCAACGACTTATTCCAAGAAACTTGTGCGGGTTGTCATGGTGCGAATGCGAAAGGCTCTATGGCTAACTTCGACTTTGATAGTGGTGCCGTCAACCTAACAGATGGTATCTGGCGCTTTGGTGGCAGTCTTGCAACCATTACCGATACGATTACGAACGGACGCATAAGTAAAATGCCTATGTTTGCCAGCAAACTTGATGCAACATCAATCAAGATTCTAGCGGTTCGGGTGCATCAATTGGGCGGTGGTATGGCTGCTGAACCTGAAGAGCCTGAAGAACCTGTGGAAGTAGAGGAAGAACCTGCTGCAGAAGAAACAATGGATGAAGCTGCTTAATTGGCTTTGACTTAAAGGGAAAAGGCGACCTTAGGGTCGCCTTTTTTATGCGCTTGTTTGAATGATTTTATAGCCATCTTTATAAATGACCGCTCAAAACTTGAAATACGATAGCAGAAAAGACCTTGAGGAGTGTATTGATATGAAACAGCAACATATTAAAAGTATTTTAACTGTGCTATTGATGCTTTGGGTACTGGTTTTTTCAGTTGATAGTATGTTTGGCATTGATTGGCCTAACTACACACTTCATCGTATATTTGTGTGGTGTCCTACAGTATTGATTGGTGTGTATTGGTTATTTTTTGGAGGCTCGGACAAGTCCAGAAAAAGTGATTAAGCAGGAAAAATAACTTTCCACTTCGCTCATTGTCATGTTGAACCTGCCTACACATCTTACCACGCAAGATCCCTCAACTTCGTTCGG
>CAZWPS010000140.1:0-4235 GCA_964635775.1 uncultured Zetaproteobacteria bacterium
ATCACAAATCATGCCTTATCAGCACTTCCTTACTCCGCACCCTTCGCTTGTGCCACCGCAATCAACTGTTGCGCCGTCAAGTGTTGGATTCCAATATCTGCCAAGGCTTTTAACTGCATAAACTCTGCCCAAGGCAAAGGTTTATCCTCAGATGTTGCTTGCACTTCAATCACTCCGCCATCAGGTGTCATCACAAAGTTAGCATCCATTGCCGCTTGAGAATCTTCGCTGTATTGCAAGTCTAACAACGCTTCACCAGCCACAAAACCACAACTCACCGCTGCCAACTGAGCATGAATCGGGTCGCTGCTTAACACGCCATCTGCCAGCAACTTATCCACAGCAATACGCAATGCCACCCAAGCTGCTGTAATCGCTGCTGTTCTTGTGCCGCCATCAGCTTGAAGAACATCACAATCCAAAGTAATCGTGCGCGGGCCAAGCGCATCTAAATCCACCACAGCACGCAAGCTTCTGCCAATTAAGCGTTGAATTTCAACAGTTCGCCCTGTTTGTTTTCCTCGCGCAGCTTCACGCCCACCACGGGTATGTGTCGCTCTGGGCAACATGCCATATTCAGCGGTAATCCAGCCTTGCTCTGACTGACGCAAAAAAGGCGGCTGTTTTTCTTCCACACTTGCCGTACAAAGTACCCGCGTAAAACCGACACTGATAAAAGCCGAACCTTCGGCATAACGATTAAAGCTGGTATCAAAATGAACAGGTCTTAAAGCATCATTCTTTCTTTGGTCACGCATATTCAAGAGCCTTCTTGGATAAATGCTTGAAGCTGTTGCACAGAACCACCTGGAAATTTACGTCCATCTTCAACAAAAATTGTCGGCGTACCACGCACACCGAGTTTCTCGCCCAATTGAATATTACTTTGCACAGGTGTTTTGCATTTGGCTTGAGGCAAGGTTTTACCATGCACCATCACATCCACCAACGCTTGATGACGATTTTTGCTACACCAAATCGACTCCGATTTAGCAAAAGCTTCAGGGTGCATCGCTAAAGGGAATAAAAAGGTATAAACGCGCAAACCATCCACCTTACTTAAGTCTTGTTCTAAGCGTTTACAATATGGGCAGTCTGGATCGGTAAAAACAGCGATTTTCTTGCCTTTTTTCGAGCCACTTTGCACTGCATTTTTCAGCGGTAAATCTTGCCAATTGATTTTATGAAGGCTTGATAATCGTGCTTGGGTCAAATTCTTTTTACTTCGAACATCAATCAGGTGACCACTCATAAGGTGAGCGCCTGTTTTGTCCGCATAAAAAATCTGGCTGCCAACTGTTAGCTCATAAATACCTACTACAGGTGTGCTCAGCACTGTTTTAATACGCATTTCAGGAAAAGCCGCCTGCATGGTGGTGCGAATGGTTTGCTCAATGCGTGGTGATACGGGTTTCGCATCCGCAGCCCAACTGCTCCATGGTAATAAACACATCATCATCAACAATACACTATATTTCATCGCACACTCCACATCCCATCAGATTTCTAATTCGGGCAAAGCTTAACTTTTTATTTTGAAGTTGTCGCACAATAAAGATATGCTTGCTGCTTATGGAATGGATAAAAGTATTACATGTCATGATGATGACATCTTGGTTTGCGGGTTTGTTTTACCTGCCACGATTATTTGTTTATCACGCCATGAGTAATGACGCTAAAGTGCATGCCCAGCTATGTATTATGGAAGGCAAACTCTATCGTTTTGTCACCCCCATGATGCTGCTCACCTTATGCTCTGCCGCCATACTAAGCTATGAACAGTGGGACTACTTACGCCATGCCTTATGGTATCAACTCAAAGTGCTTGTCGTTATCGCTTTGCTGGTTTATCACTTTTATTGTGGTCACTTAATCAAGGTTTTCGCCCAACAAAACAATGTGCGCAACCATGTTTTTTACCGATTTTTCAATGAAATACCCGTATTTGGGCTGATTGCTGCCCTTATTTTGGTATTTATACGCCCATTTTCCTAAATTCATGTTCTTCAAAGGATGTCATCATGCAATTGAACATCATCACCATCAGCCTCACCCTTATTTGCTGCTTTCATGCCAGCACCACATGGGCAACCGAACCCATCTTACCCATACCCGAACCACAAAACCTTAGCCCACAACACGTTGCCCTAGGTCAAACCTTATTTCACGACACCCAGCTATCCATCGATAATAGTATCAGTTGTGCCTCTTGCCATCAGCTCGATGCAGGTGGGGTGGATGGTTTAGCCCGCTCGTTTGGCATTGAAGGGCGTGAGGGTGATATTAATACACCCACAGTATTCAACAGCGCTTTGAATTTTCGTCAATTTTGGAATGGTCGCGCTGCAACTTTAGAAGAACAAATCAATGGCCCTCTCACCAACCCCAATGAAATGGGCAATAATTGGCAAAATGTCATCCAAACTCTGCAACAAGACCCCAACTACCCCGCTTTATTCAATCGTCTTTATGATGATGGTATCACTGCCGACAATATTCGCCATGCCATCGCTGAATTTGAACGCTCCTTAAACCTCACCAACTCTCGCTTTGATGCTTATTTAAAAGGTGATCAAGATGCGATTTCAGTCAACGAAAAGAAAGGTTATCAGCTCTTTAAAGGTTATGGTTGCATCGCTTGCCATCAAGGTGCGGCAGTCGGTGGTAATATGTATCAACATTTTGGCATTATGGAAGATTATTTCAAAGAACGTGGCTCGCCCGTAACCCACGCTGACCTCGGTCGATTCACGGTCACGGGCAATCCCGATGATCAACATGTGTTTAAAGTTCCTTCCTTGCGCCTTGCCGCCCACACTGCACCCTACTTCCATGATGGCAGTGCAAAAACGCTAGCCCAAGCTATCCATAAAATGGCAAAATACCAATTAGGTAGAACCATTTCCGATACTGATGTTGCTTATATTAAAAGCTTTATCCAAAGCCTTGCAGGCAGCTATACAGGAGATAAGCCATGAAAGAAATCTTCTCTCAACATTGGAAAAGCATTGTTATTGTGCTGATGCTTGGTCTCACACTCATCTTTTTATACCAACGCACCACGCAAAATAATATCGCAGACTTATATCAAACTGATGCGCTCATTCAAAAACTCATCGCAACCGACATCATCATGGAAAGTGATATGATTATGTTGACCAGCGGTCGATTAACACATTTTGATAGCTTAAATCAGGGTAACTTAAACATCAACACCACCGCCGAACAACTTTTCAACCTGCTGCAACACAATGCCGCCTTAGACGCGCCCATCCAAGCCTTACAACATGCCTTGTCTTTACAATCGCCGCCCCTTGAAACATTCAAAATGAAATTAGCTGTTTTTCGTAATTCTGTGCGTTATTTCCCCACCTTATTAGCCAATATTAGCCAACAATACCCACAATATGCCGCCATGCTGCTCACCATATCGCATGAAGTCTTACTCATGAACACACAAGTCGCCGAATTTAAGCCTGAAAAACTGCAACAGCTGGTCAACGCGTTAAACCCAAGCCACTTCCCAACCCTACAACGACATATCAGTATCATGCTCAAAAATCATTTGGCAGTTGAGCAAGCCGTGGATGATTTTATCCATTGCGGCGTCGATGATGCTGGTGAAGCTCTAATGGATGCTTTTCATGAACAATTTGATGCCCAAAACCAAACAAGCAACTTATACCGCATCATTTTAATCATCTTTTCCATGGTATTAGTGCTTTATGTCATGATGATGTTGTGGCGCTTAGAATCTTCAAGACAAGAACTGAAAAAATCACATGCTTTTTTACACGATATGCAACATGCCCTTGATGAGCATGCCATTGTCACCATTACCGATCAAGCGGGTGACATCACTTATGCCAATGACAAGTTTTGTACTATCAGCGGTTATAGTCGTGATGAAGTATTGGGTGAAAATCATCGCTTGCTCAAATCAAATGAACATGGCCCTGCTTTTTTCAAACAAATGTGGTCAACCATTGCGAATGGTCAGACTTGGCATGGTGTACTCAAAAATAAAAATAAACATGGTGCTATGTATTGGGTGGATACCACCATTATCCCTTTCTTGAATCAACGTGGCAAACCTTGGCAATACATTGCCATTCGCACCGATATTACAGATAAAATCAACACCACACGCCAATTACAAGAAAGCCAAGAGCATTATCAATTATTAAGTAAAACTATCCCTGAACCCATTGCTTTGGCGCAAAAGGGTGTATGGG
>CAZWPS010000141.1:0-4210 GCA_964635775.1 uncultured Zetaproteobacteria bacterium
CTCAGGGTGTTGTGTATCCAGTATTCGCCCTTGAATTGACGTGACAGGCATCATGAATTGTCCACAATTAAGTAATACTATAGCCTCGCAATCAGCAAGCCAAGCACGCGGGCATGTTTGCAACTGAACAAGCCCTTTATCCATTAAAAACTGACGCATAATACCTGGTAAAATACCCCTATTTTGTGGTGTTTTCCACTTGTTTTGATGGAAAATCATCATATTTGATGTTAAACCACCCAATAGTTCATCATTTTTACGGAAAATATACTGTATGGGCAACAAATGAGGGTATTTTTGCTTCAAAATGTGTATAAATTGTAATTTTTCGGCATAATCAGCTGAAAACTTTGCAATTTTATCTTGTAGAGGGTAAGGATAGTCCACGCACATCAAATGTAGGGGCATGGTTTGCCTTTGCACAGGCATAATTTGCATCAACAAACGCGGTGTTGCCTGCTGGCATAAACCCCAGTCTGCCTCGCCGCCACTGACCGTTAAACGGACTAAAGCATCATCAGCAACACCTTTTGCCGCTACACAACATTGCTCTAACACCTGCGTTGCTTGATGCGAACCCATCTCGATGCCAAAGCTTGCTAAACCTCGGCATAAACGCTGCCAATGTGCTGTCCATTGAAAAACCTCGCCCTGCACCACCCGAAAAGTCTCAAAGCAGCTTTCAGCATAAGCTAGCCCTCTATCCATTTGTTCAACGTGTTGTATCATCACTTTATCTGACATGGGCAAAGTTTAACATAGCTTGCCGCGAAGACATATGGGGATGCGTTACACCAGCAGAATTAAAGATGTTGTAGTCGGTCAAAGGTCGGCATGACAAGGTAGGATGCATCACTGATATTTTTGCCCTGCGTTAGCAATTTAAACGATTCCCCCATACCTGTGGGTAACATCAGACGTTTGGCGTGGCTGATTTGTGCCATGCTTTCCACGCTGAGTGTAGCCGCAAGTTGTTCAAGATGTTGCTGAATATTCGGACATTGGGCTAACCATGCACCTTGAGTGATGTAAGCATAACTCAACAATCCTGCATCTTCTCCTGCTTGTTTAAGGGCTGAAAAATCAACATGCGCCGTAATATCGCACACACCAGGAGATAATTGCAGCACATCTTCGACCACGTGATGTTGATAATGCCCCATGAGTGTACCGTCAATGCGTGTGGCACGATAATATTCTTGTTGGCTATAACCATAATCGACAGTCAACACCACGCCACGTTGAAATAGCTGACTCACTTCTTGCTGCCATGATGTTAAATGGGGATTAAACTCGCTAATATACCCTTCATCCCATGTGTCTTGAATCGTTTTGCTCAACAAAGGGCGATGTTTTTCAGGCAAGGCAGATAAATTTTTCCAAACAAACTTTTGTTGATTCCAATCGACCCCGCGTTGTAATAACTGACCTGCTTGCCATGTGAAACACAACACAGGAAAAGCATCAACAAGCTCATTGCTAAAGAAAATAACATCTTCCATGCTGGCAAGCTCGCTTATATCTGCCACTTGTTGAATATTCAGCCCTTTTTCCTGAAATAATGTATGCTGCCTACGACGAAGCTGCTCACTTTTCTCCACTTCAATCACTTGGCTTGGCAATACACCCAACTGCCCAAGCTTGTCCAGCACAGCACACATTAAATCACCCGAACCGCCACCTTGCTCAATCAAAGTCCATGATGTTGGTTGACCCAAAGCAAGCCAGCTTTGTTGTATGCTGTGGGCAAAACCAAGCGCAAGCCATTGTCCCATGGCTGTTGCTGTGGTGAAGTCGCCCGATTGACCAAACACTTGCTCACTTTCATAATAACCTAATTTCGGCGCATATAATGCCGCATCCATCCATGTTTGGAATGAAATAGGACCTTGATGGCTTTGCATCAGCTCAAGGATGTGTTCAGTAAGGGCATAAAGGCGTTGCTGTTCGTTGCTCATGGTAATATTCTCGTTGTTGGGCTAAGCTTGCCCACAAAATTTGATGGGAGGAACTATAATATGCCAACAACACTTAGTCGAATCGCCAAAGAAGGTCAGCACGGTCACGACATGATGCCAATCATTCAAGGCGTGGGTCGCGCAGCAATCGAAATTGCTGCTTTATTGCGTGGTGCAGTATTTCGTAATGCTTTAGGTGCAGCAGGTACAGAAAATGTGCAAGGTGAAGAACAGCAAGTTTTAGATGTCTTATCCGATGAAATTTTCCTTGAAGAAATGCGCGCTACTGGTTTCATTTGTGCTGTAGGTTCAGAAGAGCAAGAAGAGTTGTTGGTCATTGAAGAGTACCAAGACGCGGACTATTTAGTCTTAGTTGACCCCCTTGATGGCTCATCGAACTTGGATGTGGATGGTCCTGTAGGCACAATTTTCTCGATTGTAAAACGCAAAACAGCCAATAATGAGCGTCCTCATGTTTCAGACACCTTACAAGCAGGTAGTGAAGTCATTGCCGCAGGTTATGTATTGTATGGTCCATCAACCATGCTGGTTTATTCAGTAGGCGAAGGCACCCACGGCTTCACCTTTAACCCCGCATCGGCGCGTTTTGAATTAAGCCATGATAACATCCGTATTCCTGAATCAGGTGGTTATTATTCGGTGAATGAATCCAATGCTGAGCAATGGTTAGATGGCATGGGCGATAACTTAGAGAAATTAAAAAGTGATACTGGGCTTGGCATGCGTTATGTCGGGGCGATGGTTGCCGATGTACATCGTACTTTGCTTAAAGGCGGCATCTTTTTATACCCCGCAGATGATAAAAACACCACAGGCAAGCTTCGTTTGTTATATGAAGCCATTCCAATGGGTTTTGTTATGGAACAAGCTGGTGGTAAATCAATGAGTAGCGGCATTTTAGTCGCCGATATTCAACCAGAAGCATTACATCAGCGTGTACCTGTCTATTTGGGTGCGTCTGCTTATGTTGATGGACTCTTAGGGAAGTAATCATTCCACCCTCATGGTGTCTTCTAAGGCATTTTTAAGTCTCTATTTAAAAGAAATCGGCGTACATACGCCGATTTCTTCTTTTTTGTCGCCCGCGCCTGGTGCAATAACCACCACCACCATCCCAAACACTGCCCCAACCTATATCGCCTCAGCCATGCCTGCCGCAGAAAAACAGCTTGAAGTTGCCGAAGCTGAACCCATCCCTTTACATCCAACTCTAAACAGCAACAACACCATGAGCAAAGTCAATAATATTGATGACTTAAAACAACAGGCCATACTTTGTCAGCGTTGTGTCTTGGCAGAGTCGCGCAGTCAGGTGGTATTTGGCAGCGGTGCAACAACAGCAGACTTGGTTTTCATTGGTGATGCTCCAGGGCGCGATGAAGATATTGCAGGTCTACCCTTTGTCGGACGAAGCGGCACATTATTTACCGCCATGTTGCAGGCAATCGGTTTTACGCGTGATGAAGTGTACTTCATGAATGGCGTACAATGCCGCCCCTTACACAACCGCGACCCTAAACCCGATGAATTTGCCGCATGTGAACATTGGCTCAGCGCACAACTTGATTTGCTGCAACCACGACTCATTTGTCTGCTTGGTCGCGTTGCCGCACAATCCCTGCTCAACACAGAAGCCTCATTATCCGAACTGCGTGCAGAGCAACACAGCTTCCGTGGTGTTCCCGTACTTGTCCTTGATCACCCTTCCTATTTATTACGCGCTCAACAGCATAAACGCCGAGCATGGCAGGATTTAATCGCCCTTAAACAACACTTCAATACACTCAAAACTGCATAAAGATTGCATCCCGCTGATTTGCGCGTAAAATTCGCCACATCATATGGGGGCGACATGGTTTCGACAGAGATTCTGAACCCTTTGGTGCATGTCGGGCAGGTACGCCCGTTATCCAGGCCAACACAATAGTCGCAAACGACGACGTAGAACTAGCTTACGCTGCGTAAGTTACCCCGCTCTTGAGTTGCCCATTGCTTGAGAACCCGGGGTCAAATAAATGGGATCGCTATCTGAGAGTGGAGACTCGTGCTCTTGGAGGTTAACTAGTTACGAATCGACCCTTTGAGATCCTTGTCCGTTTGGTTTTCTTAGGGTGCTATTTTAACGGACTATACATGTAGACCCTTTGGCTGATGGTTTTTGGACGCGGGTTCGAATCCCGCCGCTTCCACCAATTTAACCCCTTGTTATGCAAGGGGTTTTTTGTTTTTAA
>CAZWPS010000142.1:0-4171 GCA_964635775.1 uncultured Zetaproteobacteria bacterium
TGAATTGCGTGAGCAGATTGTGATGTTCGCGAAGGTAGGGACTTATGCTTCTCAAACATTCTGAAAAGTGCTGCGTAGTTACGAAACATGATTGACCAACCAGGTCAAACGCATTGTGTGTACTGTCATGTTGAGCCTGCCTGCATATTTTGCCACGAAAAACCTCTCAACTGCGTTCAGTTTGACAAATATATGCTGCGGACTCTAATCATAAGCGCAACTTTAATGGGGTTGTTCCCGTCGGTTAACGCTTATCCATGGGTACATAAGCTTGTTGCTCTTGCCCTGTATAGATTTGCATAGGGCGATAAATACGACCATTTAATTGCTCTTTCCAATGGGCTAACCAGCCTGATACACGAGCCATGGCGAAAATGGGGGTAAATAAGTCTGTGTCGATGCCTAACTTACGATAAACAATGCCTGAATAGAAGTCTACATTTGGGCAAACACCTTTCTTGCCTAAGGTTTCCTTGGAAAATTGTTCAATAAAGCTGGCGATTTCATAGGTGGGGTCTGTACCGAGTTCGGTGGTTAAATCGACATATAACTTTTGTAATAGGGTGGCGCGAGGGTCTTTGGTTTTATACACTCTATGCCCAAGCCCTGCGATTTTGGCTTTGTTGGCGAGTTTGTCTTTTAAATAGCTTTCAGCATTGGCTAAACTACCAATTTCATCTAACATCGTGAGTACATCTTCGTTGGCACCACCATGTAGTGGTCCTGAAAGTGAGCCTACAGCCGCGCTGATAGATGAGTAGGGGTCGGCTTGTGAAGAAGCAACGACTAATGTTGAGAAGGTGCTGGCATTCATGGTATGTTCAGCATGTACAATAAGCGCCACATCCATAATCCGCTCTGCCAAAGCACTTGGCTCTTCGCCTGTTAACATATATAAGAAGTTAGCAGCATGGGACAAATCATCACGCGGCGGGATAGGGTCATCACCTTTACGCATACGTGCATGTGCGGCGACAATCGTGGGTAGCTTGGCAATCAAACGCAAATAAACATCGCGTATTTCTGCGGCATTGGGTTGTTGGTTTAAGCCATTTTCCATGGGGTAATACATGCCCAACACTGCGATACATGCTTGTAAGGCATCCATAGGGTGAGCTGATTCAGGGAAACACTTCATCATGTCTCGAATGCCAAATTTAATGCGGCGATGATGGCGTAAGTCATCATCAAAGAGTGCCAACTCTTCGGCGCTGGGTAAGTGTCCATAAATCAATAAAAAAGAGGTTTCTTCAAAGGTTGATTGCTCGGCAAGCTCTTCAATATCAATGCCGCGATAGGCTAAATGTCCAACCTGACCATCAATAAACGATACCGCTGATTCAGCAACAGGAATCCCTGCTAAACCAGGAGAATAACACTTGATTTCATCATTGCTCATGATGTACTCCTTTTGTTTGTTGTTTGGATAAAGGCACGCAATTTTTTCATGGCACGCACTTCAAGCTGACGCACACGTTCAAGTGAAATATCCAATAATTCAGACAAATCTTTCAGGGTCATTGCTGTGTCTTGTAAGTAACGACGCTCAACAATGAAACGGTCACGTTCGCTTAGCTGTTGAAGGGCTTGTTTTAATTGCGCTTGTTGATGTGATTGCCAATTGGAATGGCTGAGCATTTCTTCAGGAGAAGCAAGTGTCGAAGCGAGTGTTTCTACCATGCTTTGCCCTTCAACTTCTACATCTAAGGAAACATCACGTTGTAAATATGCTTGTGCTGTTTCCTGAAATTGATTGCCTGTAATACCATATTGCTCGGCAACAATATCTGCTTCGCGACCATCAACAGCGGCAATGCTTTCTTGGGCTTTGCGCAAACCAGCGAAAACTTTGCGTTGCAGTTTGGTAGTGCCTAACTTAACAATGCTCCACGATTTCAAAATAAATTCATGAATAGAGGCGCGCACCCACCATGATGCATAGGTCATCAAACGAAAACCGCGCTCTGGATCAAAGCGTTTAACCGCATGCATTAAACCCAAAGTGCCTTCTTGGATTAAATCTGATTCTTGCAATCCAAAATGCCTGTATTCACGAGCAATAGCAGCTACAGCATACAAATTAGCGCGAACCAACTGTTCTGCTGCACCTCTATCTTGCTCATCATGCCAGCGTTTGGCTAAGATAAGCTCATCCTCTCGGCTCATACGTTCGACACGTTTGACATCGCGGTAAAACAAAGCAAGGCTAGAAGTATCAATAGCGGCAATAGAATTCATTTTTCTCCTCATGAAACATCGGGTTTGAAGTGTTGTTTGATTATAGTCGTTGGCGCATGCTTGTCAACATGATGCCAAACGTGAACGCCGCTAGCCTAGTCATTTATAGGCAAGATGTGTAGCTAAGCTCAACAGTAACGATTCAGCATTTTTCAAAAGAGCCTAAAAATTCCAGTTTTTACCCCAGTAGCTGAATCGTTACGCTCAACATAACAGTGGGGGAGGCAAGGCGCTGCAAATAAATGAGCGGCGCACTGGATACTTGAATGAGATTCATACATGGCTTAGGTTAGGGAAGTATGCTGTCAAACCAAAATTCCTCAATTACAGTCTTTTGACCTTGCTCAATGATGACATCAGCCAGCGTTATGTTTGAAATGACTTGCCCTTGTTGCCCAAATAAGGTCAGTTTGGCTGGATAAGTGCCTGCGGCTAATGCCCAGCGCGCAAAGTAGATGTTTTTAGGCAGTGTGAGCCAGCTTCGGGTATCTGCGGTTTCGCTTAAAATACCAACAGCATCCACCAAGAAACCAGCCCAAGCCCCTCCATTTTGTTCAGCCTTTTTAGCTGCCGCTTTCTTTAAAATTGCGCGGGCAATAAGACGAACAACCATAGCCGCACGATGACTTTCTAAAGATGTGCGGGCAATGGCATCAAAATCATCCACAATGACCCCATCAACCACCGCATCACCGATAGTTAAGCGCACTTTTTTCACCAGTGAAGGACGTGATTGATAATGCGGCATGGAAATGCGTTGCTCTATGCCCTCATCATCAAAAACGAGAATCTCTTGCGCCCTTTTAATGGGGGCTAAACTATGATGAAAGAGCAAAATGACTTCGCCAGCTTGCACGGTTGCTGCGGAGAGCGTTGTTTTGATATTAAATAGCTTTTGATATTGCTTGTGTTCAGCCTTTAACCCCATTTTCTTGCTTAAACGCAGCAAATCCAACTTTAAAAACGAAGGCACAGCCACACCAAAGCTATGTTGATACTTTTGATACGCTGTAAATGCCTTACGGTAAGCAATCATGGCATCGCTCCACTCACGGCCTTGTTCGTAAATTAAACCTGTTAAATAACGTGAAAAAGCATCTTCAGTATAGACATTAGCATCGTCATCATCTTGCGCCTCGCCCAGCACTTTTAGCCGCTGATCCACTTGTAATGCCTCAACCCTCGCCTCATCCCAAAGCCCTAACTGAATATAATTTAATGCGGCATACAAATGAATCGCGACCTGCTCATAGTCTTCACCAGCATAACTCATCACAGCATCATTAAGCGTGAGCGCACCGACTTCTTCGACCAGGCTAATACCATCAAGCTCTTTGATGGTTGATTTTGCCAACTCAAAGCTTTGATTACTCTCCGCATATTGCCCAGACATGCGTTGTAACATGGCTCTGTCCATCAGATAGAGCAACTTATCGGCATGGCTGGGCGGTCTTTCATCGAGCTTGCTTAAAGCGAGTTGTGGTTGCCCTTGTTTTAATAAGGTCTCTACTTCTTGAAAGCTTTGGCTATAACTGGCGCATGATGCCAATGTCGCCAAACACATTGCCAATAGGGCACACTTGAATATGCTCATATTAGGCTGAGTTGATGGTGGATATAAGGGTGTTTAATGGGTGTTTAATGGGTGTATAATGATAGGTTTATCAAAGCAAACCATTTATCGGAACAAACCTTTTGTTTCTAATATTTTTTTAATGCGTTTTTGACCAGCCCAGACCTTACGATTATCTTTCAAGCTGATTAAGGTCAAGTCAATTTGATAAAATTTGACTTGCGTATCACCTGCTGCATCCATGTTGGTATTAATTTGCCCTTTGAGCATGAAATCAGCGCCGAGTTCTTCACCAGCGGCATATTGAGTGGCAGTGCTGGCATTGTAAGCTTAATCATCCCTCTAACCACTAATCTCCTC
>CAZWPS010000143.1:0-4133 GCA_964635775.1 uncultured Zetaproteobacteria bacterium
CTATTGATATACATATAAATATCTTTATCAGGACCTTCAGACTCTAAAAAAAGCAGCTGTGCCGTGATTAAATTTGCCATATTATCTTCAACTTGACCATTTAAGAAGATAATACGCTCTTTTAAAAGTCGCGAGAAAATATCATATGAGCGTTCGCCACGAGCCGTTTGCTCGATAACCATAGGGACTAAATTCATACTGTTGCCTTATCCTGTTCTGCCTGCCATTGCGGCAAAGTTTTAGTAACTTTGCTTACCTTAGCCTCTCCTACAAGATAATCAATACACTTCTGCTCTAACAAACGGTCCTTTAACGCACCCATTTGCTCTTTATTCTCACGAATATACTTTGCATAATCATCACGCATTGTATCAGGATACGATGCAACCATCTCATCTACGGCCACATCAACCTCTTCATCTTCTAAGACCAACGCAGACTCCACACGCAAAGCCTGAATCAATACAGACAGCTTCAAACCACGCTCAGAACGTCCACGAATTTCCGCACGAAATGCTTCATCTTCAAACATCTCAGGCGCAGGATCCATGCCTTGTTGTTTCATATTTTGCACCACACGCGCCGTTGTTGTTTTGACATCTTCAGCCACCAAACTCGCTGGCAAATCCATAACATGCGCTTCAAGCAAAGCATTTAATGCAGCATCACGGTTGGTATCTTTACCTGCTTTTAATGCTTCTTTGTCCAAACCTTGACGCATATCAAGCATCATCGCATCTACATCATCAAAGTTCAAAAGTTGAGCCAATTCAGCATCATCATTTGCTTTTTTCGCTTCGCCAACACTGATAATTTTTGTTTCAAAACGTGCTGCTTTGCCTGCCAAGTTTTCGGCTTGATAATCATCAGGGAAAGACACTTCGACAACACATGATTCATCCGCTTTTTTGCCCAGCAATTGCTCTTCAAAACCTGGAATAAAGCGCCCTTCGCCCAACACCAAGGCTACATTCTCGCCTTTACCGCCATCAAAAGCTTCATCATCAATAAAACCTTCAAAATCAATATGCAGTTGGTCACCTTTTATCGCGGCACGTTCTTCAACCACAACATAAGAGACTTGTGATTGATACAAACGCTCTAAAACACCTTGAACATCAGCGTCATCTACAGTCACTTCTACTTGTTCAAATTCTAATTTGGATAATTTTGACAGCGTCACTTCAGGCCATATTGCCACATTTAAGGTAAAGACAAAGGCATCATCAGGCTGCTCTAGCGGCATACTCAATTCAGGCTGTACGGCTGGCGTTAAGCCAGAAGACTCAATGGCAGCCACATAATGCTGTTGCAACAGTGCCGATACTGTATCTTCATGAATTTTAGAGCCAAATTGTTTTTGAATGACATGTGCAGGTGTTTTACCCTGACGAAATCCAGGCAGTTTGACTTGGGTCATGAGCTTTTTTGCTTCTTCAGCATAAATACGTTCGTATTCTGACTTAGGCAAGCGCACTTCAACCTCATGTTCATTATGACCTAATGGTTTAACCTCAGTTTGAATCATGTCCAGCCTCCGAAGAATGTATAAACAAACAATGCGCCCTCCCGAAAGAGAAGCGCATTGTTATGTGTGGTACGAGAGGGGGGAGTCGAACCCCCACGCCGTAAGACACTGGAACCTAAATCCAGCGCGTCTACCAGTTCCGCCACCCTCGCATATGTTGTCATACTCAATGAAATCACACTACCCATCAATGACGAACACGGCGCACTATGCCAGCCTCATCAAGCAAATCAATAACAAGATAACAACCATCATTTTAGTTGATGTTTTACCCCACTTCAGTCTATACTTTGTTTTGTGGTCAGCCACCATCTTAGAAGGTGCGCTAAACAACGCTGCTTGAGTGCGTCTGCAATCTAAAACAAGCATGTTCAAGGCAAAGATTTTAACAATCATGGCTATGGTTAAAATTTTTAGCTCAAAATTGCTTATTTTGAATGACAGCCATCACAAATCATGCGTTGGGGTAGCACTTTCCTAAGTATAAGTAAAAACAAGCTCAATAAGAGGAGATCAATCGTATGTTAATTCGTGAAATCGTAAGTAATGATGCTGTTTCAGTGTTTAAAAGTGATGACCTGCGCACCGTGGCATCAAAAATGGTGCTGAACAATTGCGCCTCTGTTACCGTCATTGATAATGATAGTAACCTTATTGGTATTGTCACCATTCGAGACCTCATGATGCCTTTATATCCCGCACAAGGTGATTATGTTCACGACAGTCTTGGTGCTCGTGATTTTGAAGCCATGGAAGAAGATTACGGCAAAGTCTTAAAACAAAAGGTAAGCAGCGTGATGACGGCCAATCCTGTATCCGTTTCTGCCAACGACCCCGTGCTCAAAGCATTATCATTCATGGGACTACGCAACTTGCGCCGCATTCCTGTGGTTGATGGTGAAAAATTAGTGGGTGTAGTCACCATTGAAGCAATCAACGGTGCAATGTTTATCAAACACGGTTAATAAGGATTGAATAAAGCTGTGTATTGCTCAAAAAGTAAAGACCGCTATACCAAGCTTGCTTATGCTGATATTGGTGGTTTTTAGATTTGTAAGGGTGATATACATGCTTTGTTCAGTGCTTCATTTAAGCAAGCCCTGAATAACTCTAGCTTCATAAAGCTGTTCAGGAAAAATCATAAGCAACGGCTTAAATTTTAAACAACAACATCATGATTCAGCACTTTTATACTCAAAATCGTTTCATCCAAGCATCGACGCACGCCACAATTTCACCATAAACACGGCGGTAAGTATCTTCTGAACGCTGCATAGGATCATCAATGTTTTTCCCGCCACATGGTTGAGATAATAACATCACTTTACCCACATGCTCAGCTCGCTTTTGCATCAAATGTAAGCGCTGCCCCTGCTCCATCACCATCACCAAACCAGCTCTATCCATATCAGGTGCCAGCAGCATTTGCGAGGTATGTTCTTTCATATCCACGCCAAATTCTAAGCCAATCTGAAGCCCCAGGTCAGGCACTTTTTTGCCCTGCATCATCATCAAACCTCGGCTGAAACATTCGCCCTCTACCGCTGCTTCCTCAAGCTTTTTTCTCAAATAAAATTCAGCAAAAGGGCTGCGGCACATATTTCCCGCACAAATCATTAATATCGGCGTTGGCATAAACATTAATCTATTTCTCCTTCCAAATCATAGCACCATCACTTTCTTGCTCAATGCGCTGCATCATGTGTTGATGGCGCAATACATCTTCTTGCCGCACCGTGAGTGAAGGGCGACGCATCAGTTGTGCTGTTTCCCGCTGCTCTTGCTGACCCACCAACGAACTGGGCAAGCGCACATATGCCGATGCTGGTTGCACATGATTATCCATACCTAAAGAAAACTGTCGTCCACCTGTCATTGCCAAATACACTTCGCCTAACAATTCGGCATCCAACAATGCACCATGCAACTGTCGGTGACCACGGTTAACATCAAACCGATCACACAATGCATTAAGGTTATTACGCTGTCTAGGAAACTGTTTTTTTGCCATACGCAAAGTGTCAATCACAGGTATGTCATGAATATGAGGGAAACCGCCCATATCCAATTCATTCATGATAAAAGCCAAGTCAAACGGTGCATTGTGAATCACCAATGTTGCACCTTCAATAAAATCTAAAAAATCCTGTGCAATGTCAACAAAAGGCGGCTCATCTTTAATTTTATCATAATCAATGCCATGAATGCGCACCACTTCCGCAGGAATTGAACGTTGCGGGTGAAGATATTGATGAAATGTTTTACGTTGAGCCATATCACGATTACAAATTTCTACAGCGCCAATCTCCACCATGCGATCACCATTTTGTGGCGATAAACCTGTTGTTTCCGTATCCAGCATGATTAAACGCATTCACTGCTCCCCTTTTCGTTCACCAAACCACTGCCCAGGCAATGAAAACAAGGTTTCCAACAAACCTGAACTGGGCAAGCCTATATCTTGAGGCTCCAACTCATCAACTTAAGCCTTTAACTTATACACATCTCCCAGCCCAAGAGACAAAGACCAATCCACTATACCGACCACTACCAAAAAAAACACACACAAAACCACAGCTACACAACTAACACCCTATACACATAA
>CAZWPS010000144.1:0-4129 GCA_964635775.1 uncultured Zetaproteobacteria bacterium
ACATTGCATCAATGCTGGCTAAAACATCATCAATATCGCGTTCATCAGGCTTATACTCACTCATGCGGCTATCATAAGTTGCTTTGAAAGTATCGGCAATGATGATGCGCAAAATAGACTCATATTAATTCATCCAAAAAGTCTGCGGCTTGTTGTAAACGCGCTCTGTTTTCGTGTTGCGACATCAATAAAGTTAAATGACCATCAGGAGTTAAACGAAAACGGTGTGGTTCTTGTTGCACGCGCTGCATCAACATCATGGGCTCAATAGGCGAATCTTTTGTAAACGATAAACGGATGCCACTTGGCAGCGCATCCACAGCTTGAAGGCGCAATGTTTGGGCACGCCAACGTATTCGTGCATTTTCTAAGCAAAACAAGGCTTCTTCGGGAAGTTTACCAAATCTATCTGTTAATTCCTCAAACAACATGGACACTTGCGCATCGCTTTCAACCCGTGCAATGCGGCGATAAAGCGCCAAACGCTCGCCAATTTGTGGCACATAATCTGGAGGTAAAATTGCATTCACATTCATATGAATGTCGACGGCTTCATGAGCCATAATCGGCTTTCCTTTTGCCTCTGCCACGGCCTTGGATAACATATCCATATACAAATCAAGCCCAACAGCATCCATGCGTCCGCTTTGTTCAGAGCCAAGCAGATTGCCTGCGCCGCGAATCTCCATATCTTGTCTGGCAATCATAAAACCCGCACCCAATGCTGAATGTTCGGCAATGGCTTGTAATCGTTCTCTGGCATCGCCTGTCATTGCACGTTGATCAGGGGTAAATAAATAAGCATAAGCCTGCCTATGACTTCGCCCAACCCGACCTCGAATCTGGTGTAGCTGTGATAAACCAAGCATATCCGCCCGCTCCACAATCAAGGTGTTGGCATTGGGTACATCAAGCCCTGACTCCACAATTGTGGTGCACACAAGCACATGCAGCCTGCCTTCATAAAAACCCATCATTTGCCTATCAAGTTCAGCCGCAGACATCTGCCCATGAGCAATGCCTACTTGCGCTTCAGGAATATCTTCGCGCAATCTATCGGCAATGCGGTTGATGCTTTTGACATGATTATGCAAATAATACACCTGCCCACCACGATAAAGCTCGCGGCGAATGGCTTCATTGCTTAAATGCACATCATATTGACAAACCATGGTGCGAATTGGCTCGCGTTCGGCAGGGGGTGTGCTGATAATGGATACCGCACGCAAGCCAGAAAGGGTTTGGTGTAAGGTGCGCGGAATGGGGGTTGCTGTAAGGGTTAAAAGTGCCACAGTGGCATGAAGTTTTTTCAACTGCTCTTTGTGTTTGACACCAAATCGCTGCTCTTCATCCACAATCACCATACCTAAGTTGGCAAAATCGGATTGGCAGGATAACAAACGGTGTGTACCCACCACAATACGAATATCACCACTTTTTAGCCCAGAAATGATGTTTTCACTCTCTTTTTTACCTTGCAAACGTGATAAAAGGGCAACTTTCATGCCCAAACCTGAAAAACGCTCGGTAAATGCACTGGCATGTTGATTCGCCAACACCGTTGTTGGTGCAAGAATAGCCACTTGTTTACCCGACCTTGCCACCATAAAAGCTGCCCGCATCGCAACTTCCGTTTTACCAAAACCAACATCACCACAAATCACCCTATCCATGGGTGCAGCCTTGCTTAAATCATCCAGTACATCCTCAATGGCTTGGCATTGCTCATCGGTTTCCTCAAAGGGGAATCGCCCGCAAAACACAGCATAATCTTCAGCATAATCAGCCACATCAATGGGTTCACGCCTTGCTTGTTGCCTTGCCGCATCAATATCAATCAGCTCATGTGCCATCGCCAATAAATCAGTTTTGACACGCTCCCGTGTTTTCTTCCATTGTTCTGAGCCAAGCTTGTTCAGCCTAGGATTATCATCACCTGTATAGCGATGTAGCCTATCCAACTCTTCCACAGGCAAATAAATGCTGGTTCCACCTGCATATTCGATGTGCAAAAAATCGGACAGTACATCCTCATCTTGCATCGCCACCAAGCCTTTGTAGCGACCCACACCGTGGTCTTCATGCACCACCGCATCCTCAATCTTTAGTTCTTGTAATGAGCTAAACAAATCAGCACGAATCGTCACTGCACTTTTACGTCGGCGTGGCAAACGTTGCCCAAGCATTTCATGCCCTGTTAATACAATGCGCTTTTCATCTTCAAGAATAAAGCCCGCTTCTATAAAACCAAGCGAAGTCACTAGCGGTTGTTTCAACCAATCATGTAGCCCTAAACAAGTTGGGATGTCATCGCTTAATAACGCACATAAATCAAGCATTCTCGCTTGTTGTCCCATGCTGTGTGCCACCAACATCAGCTGCCAGCCCTCACTTAATTGTGCTGCCAACCAATCCAGCATCGCTGCCACTGGCTTGGCATTGTTTTGCCAGCGCATTAAGCTTGGAGCAGCTTTGATATGCACAGCTTCATCAAGATAAGACACCTGCGAAGGTGTTTCTAAAGCATACAGCTCTTGAGGCGCAATCACTGGCTCACCATTCATGCGTACCATTTCAAATTGACCACGCACTTGTTCAGCAAAAGCTTCACGCCGTGTTTCAAGGTCTTTTACACTATAAATCTGCGCTGAATCGGGCAAATAATCAGTTAATCGTGCTGTTTGACTATATGTTAGTGGCAATAATGCTTCAATCCCTGGGTGAGAGCGTCCTTGTTGTAACGCGGCCAACATGGGATGTTTTCGATGCTGCGGAAAACGCGCTCGAAATGCGGCGCTAAAGGTTTCCACACCCAAAGCATCCAAAATGACTTCGCGCACAGGCACGGAAGTAAACGCATGCAAAGCATCACCTGAGCGCTGCGTTTCAGGGTCAAAGTAACGAATGGATTCAATCTCATCACCAAACAAATCAAGGCGCAATGGCTGCTCTTCTGTGGCGGGCCAAATATCCAACAAACCACCACGCACAGCAAATTCACCCGCAACCAATACCCGCTCTGCTGCCTGCATACCTGATTCAGCCAG
The DNA here is from genome assembly GCA_964635775.1 of uncultured Zetaproteobacteria bacterium. GTDB lineage: Bacteria > Pseudomonadota > Zetaproteobacteria > Mariprofundales > Mariprofundaceae > Ghiorsea. Next base: position 3,048 of record CAZWPS010000144.1, read on the forward strand.
TTGTGTGGTGAGCTTCGCAATATCAAGTGCTTGCCCCACTTCAAGCTGCCAAACATGCGATGCAACCACATGTTTGGGCGCAATTTTATGCAACCAAGCAGGCAATGAAGTAATCAATATCCCTTTGGGATTAGGTTCATGCAATAAGCGACCCAAAGTGGCAAATCGTTCGCCCACAATCGCATGATGCGGGCTTACTCTATCATAAGGCAAGACCTCCCAAGCAGGAAAACGCCACAATAATTCAGGAGAAGATTGCAAAAAGAAGGATAACTCTTCGGCTAGCATCCGATAAGAGCGCACATCTGGACAAATCCAAACCTGCAATGCCTTGTTGCATTGTGCCTGTTGTGCCAATTGATAAGCAAGCCCGATTTGTGGTAATTGCGTGGTTGATTGTTGCTGTTCAGCGCTCATGATAATGCGTTAACCGTCGGCTTCTTCACCATGTTCAAGCCCTAAACCATCTTTAGCATCTTGAACTAAACATTCCAGTTCCGCTAAAGCATCAGCATTGTTTGCTTTCATTAACTGAATCACAAAATTTTCAATACCACGCGGCACAAGCGCTGATTCATCCAAATCACCACGCCAATACACAATTAAACCATTCAAAAAGGCTTCCAACTCTTCATCGCTCATTTTGATATAATTTTTATTCTTCGCGCCCGCCGAAAGGGCTTTAATGGCACTACTACTTAAAGGCTTACCACCCATTTTAAAAATATCTTTCACTTCAAACTGCTTTAAACCATTGGCAATCATGATTTTTTTAAACACACTGTTATTTTTCATGCGCCCAAGCCTACCATCTTTGCATTGCTTATCATCACGATTTTTTCACCATGCTTTATACGCACACGTGAACAAACCATAAACATCATCACGCGCCTTATTGTCATGTTGAGTTGAATTGCTTACACATCTTGTCGCGCAAGATCCCTCAACTGCGTTCGGGATGACAAACACTGATAGGCGGCATGTTGTGGGGATAGTCGTGGGGATGGTCGTGGGGATGGTCATGGGGCGTGGTGATAGTGAATCTGGGTTGGGTTGCCAAATCGTCATCCTTGCGAATGCGG
>CAZWPS010000145.1:0-4113 GCA_964635775.1 uncultured Zetaproteobacteria bacterium
AGCAAATTCAATTTGTCACCGAAGCCTTACAACATGGCAGCATGCAGTTTCATGAACTTTTGTATGGGCAGCAAAGCCGCGAAGCCTTAGTGACAACCTTTCTGGCTATTCTCGAATTATGGCGGCAACATATTATCCAAGTCATTCAAACGCAGAATAATGCATCTATCACGCTGATTTTAAGCGTTTCAAACCAAGGTGATGAGGTACAGATCTCGTGCTAACAAAAAACATTGAAGCACTTATTTTAGCCAGTGATGAGCCGTTATCCTTTGATAAACTGCGTACGCTGCTTGAGCTATTTGAACCAATTGAATCGTCAGATGTACGCGATGCATTAAGTGAACTTGAGCAACATTATGCTGACCGTGGTGTGCAACTGAAACAGGTTGCAGGCGGCTGGCAATTTCGTACCGCGCCTGCATGTGTCAATATGGTTGAACAACTATGGCAAACACGCCCGCCCCGTTTATCTCGCTCGATGTTGGAAACATTGGCGATTATTGCCTACCAACAACCCACCACACGCGCTGAAATTGAAGCCTTACGCGGCATCAAAGTCTCAAGCTCAATGATTGGCGGACTTTTGGAACGCCGCTGGATTAAGGTGTTGGGGCGCAAAGATGTACCTGGTCGCCCGCATTTATATGGCACAAACAAGCAGTTTCTTGCAGATTTCGGATTAAACTCACTGCAAGATTTACCCGACTCCTCACAACTGATGGATACGAATGAAACACAACAAGAAAAACTTAATCTCCCCGACCCCACTCAAACAACGGAACGCAATCACCATGAACAAGAAACCTGATCAAACAACAGCCAAGACACCCGAAGTACAAGGCGAACGCATCAATCGCTATATCGCCAGTTGTGGGCTTTGCTCACGCCGTGAAGCGGATCGTTGGATTGAAGCAGGTCGTGTTATTATGAATGGCGAAGCTGTGCAGCAGCCTGGTGTACGTGTCACAACTTCTGATACCGTGAAAGTTGATGGTAAACTCATTTCAAAGAGTGATGAGAAAACATATATCATCTATAATAAACCCAAAGGTTTATTGTGCTCTCGGCGAGATGATAAAAAACGCCCATTAATTTATGATAAATTGGATGTGCCAGCCAATGTACAGTCCATTGGGCGTTTGGATATGGATAGTGAAGGTTTATTGTTGCTCACCGACGATGGTGCATTGGCGCAAGAGCTCATGCATCCACGTAATAAAATACCACGTCAATATCGCGTGCGTATTGTTGGGCAACCTGATTTTGAAACATTAGGCAAACTTCGTGCTGGTGGCATTGATATGGGTGATGGTGATATCAGTGATGCTTGGGAGCTGATTGTTAGCAGTGAAAGTAAGGGGCATAGCTGGATTACCTTGACCATCCACCGTGGTCGCTGGCGTGAAGTTCGACGCACCTTAAAAGCTGTAGGGCATGAAGTGCGCCGCCTGATGCGGGTTCGTTTTGGTAACTTGGGCTTGGATATTGAACTGCGACCTGGTCAATGGCGCACACTTAAAGCCAAAGAAGTTCAGGGTCTAAAGAAATTAATCAAAACCAACCCTAAAAGGTAAATATGCAAACTGCATCAGTCATGCAGATTTACCAACTACTCTTATCCTATTATGGAAAGCAACACTGGTGGCCTGCTGAGTCAGCTTTCGAAATGATGGTCGGCGCAATTTTAACCCAAAATACCAACTGGGGTAATGTTGAAAAAGCACTGACAAACTTACGCAATGCTCAGATCTTAGATGCCCACCGTTTGAATTTATGCTCCCACAAAGATTTAGAAACTTTGATTCGTCCCGCTGTTTTTTTTCGACAAAAATCCAAATGTTTACTACGTATCAGCCAATTCTACCTTCAACATGGGCAACTTGAAGGCATGAAACTAGAATCCTTGAGTGAGCTACGCAAAACATTACTACAAGTAAACGGCATTGGACCTGAAACAGCAGATTCCATTCTTCTTTACGCCACAGGTAAAACCATCTTTGTCGTCGATAATTACACCAAACGTATCTTCCATCGTGTGGGCTTACTCCCTGAAAAAGTTGCAAAATATCATGATGTACAGCATTTCTGTCATCAATACTTAACGCCCTCTTTGACACTTTATCAGCAATACCACGCCTTGATTGTCATTCACGCCAAAAAGCATTGTCGCAAACAAGCGCAATGTGATGATTGTCCTTTATTACATAGCTGCCAGTATGGACACACCCATAACAATGACGCAAAGACATCGCCCTAATGTGGACTGAACCGCCAATTACATTAAACGAACTTCCCCGTGAACCGGGTGTTTATCGCATGCTCGATAGCAAACGAAAGGTGTTGTATGTCGGTAAAGCACGAAATTTACGCAAGCGTGTATCAAACTACTTCCAACGCAAACCAGACTCACCACGCACCCAAGCCTTGGTCGTATTGATTCGTGCGATTGAATTCACCATCACACCATCTGAAGCCGAAGCATTGATACTTGAACACAATCTTATCAAGCAACTCAAACCGCGTTATAATGTATTGCTCAAAGACTCCAAATCATATCCTTATATTTTATTAAGCGATGAACATTACCCAAAATTGGATATATACCGTGGCAAACGCGATAAAGCAGGTGAGTATTTCGGTCCATTTCCACATGCAGGCGCGGTACATCAAACATTGCACAGTATGCAGTCCATTTTTCGTCTGCGCGACTGCAATGACAGTACCTTTAACAACCGCACACGCCCTTGCATGCAACATCAAATTGGTCGCTGCTCTGCCCCTTGTTGTGGCACCGTGACACAAACAGAATATATGCAACAAGTGCAGGATGCTCGACAATTCTTACAGGGTAAAAACCAATCTATTTTAAGCCAATGGCAACAAGCTATGCAGAAAGCATCAGAAATGATGAATTTCGAGCTTGCTGCAAGTCTTCGTGATCGAATCAAGGCATTACGTACCATTTTAGCTGGCAATGAACACAGTGGTTTACCTGATGATGCCGATGCTATTGTTATCCTTCGTCGCCCTGAATCAGTATCTATTAGCATGGGTGTTCGCCGCGCAGCATGTAATTTAGGCACACACCATATTAGCATCAAACAAGCTATCGATGCTGATGATATAGAAATACTGCAATCATTATTCATTGAACGTTACCAACATGAACATCTTCCCACAGAGATTATTCTTCAATGTGAACCTGCTTTATTGGATGAACTTAAAGAGCTTACAAAACTATTACAGCCCCAACAAAACTGCACATTGCGCATACCCAAACGTGGTACACGCCTACAATGGCTTGATGAAATTCGTCGTACAGGTGAACAACAACAAGCTGGACGCAGTTCCAGCAACCAACAGGCAGCCTTTGAAGCCGTACAAGAGCTATTTCAACTTAAAGACACACCCAAGCTTATTGCCGCAGTGGATAATGCTCATTTGGGCGGCAAACAAACCGTTGCAGCGATTGTTTATGATGGCTGGCATGGTGCTGAAAAAAAGTATTATCGCCGCTATCAACTTGATGAAACGGGTACAGACAACGATGTTCCCGACGGTGATGATTACGCAGCTATGGCAGCCGTGTTATCACGTTTTTACCGCGCCATTGTTGAGGAAAAGATTCCTTGCCCTGATGTGATGCTTATTGATGGTGGTAAAGGACAATTGGCTATCGCTATTGAAGAGGCGCAAAAAGCAGGTTTATTGGATTTAAAACAAGTCGGTGTTGCCAAAGGCACAAGCCGAAAGCTTGGCGAGGAAGTGTTATGGCCTTCATGGAGCCAGCAGTCACTTAAACCTGGTATTCACAGCCCTGCCCTCTTACTTATGGCGCGCATTCGCGATGAGGCGCATCGTTTTGCAGGTGAATATATGCGCAAACGTAAGAAGAAAAGCATGTTTACATCACAATTGGATAACATTGAAGGCATAGGAGAAGCCAAGCGCGCTCTACTTCTCAAACACTTTGGCGGCATTGACGGCATCAAAAAAGCCAGTCGCAGTCAATTAGCCCAAGTTACGGGAGTTTCAGACATACTGGCAGAACGTATTTTTGAGGCTTTGCACCGTTAACTAACAAAAAAGGCGAGCCAAACGGCTCGCCTT
>CAZWPS010000146.1:0-4095 GCA_964635775.1 uncultured Zetaproteobacteria bacterium
GTATTATTGTATGATAAAAAGCTTGATGAAGTGTTGCTTATTGAACAATTTCGTATTGGACCGGCCGTGGCAGGTGATGAAGCTTGGTTGATTGAAGTGGTGGCGGGCATGATTGATGAAGGTGAAGATAAGCTGACTGCTGCAAAACGCGAATCAAAGGAAGAAACAGGTTATGTGCCGCATGATTTGCTGCATTTAGGTCAATATTATGCCACGCCAGGGGGTTCATCGGAAACCATTGACCTTTATTTGGGTTATGTGGATAAAAACAAGCCTGTAGCTCAAGGTGGCGGACTTAAAGATGAACATGAAGATATCCGCTCTTTTTGGTTGTCGCGTGAAGAAGCATTGGCTTGGGTGAAGCAGGGTAAAATCAATTCGGGTGGTCCTATGTTGGCATTATTGTTGGCTTTTGGCGGGAAAGGGGTGTTGTGATGGCGGTTTGAAATACCTGTGATTGCTTGTTAGAGGTTTATTCGTAAACTTTGCCCCATGAATACTACTCCTGAAACTACCCCACAACCTGATTCTGGTCGCGCACGCGGCACTATTCCTTTAGCACCAGATGGTTACCCATTTATCATCGGCGCAGCCTTGGCTACGGCGCTCACCGCTTATCTTGGCTGGTGTACAGTGTCTATTATTTGCGGCGTATTGCTGCTGTTTATTTTGAATTTTTTCCGTGATTTTGAGCAAGATACCCCTCAAGATGAAGATGTGTATGTTTGTCCTGCTAATGGTAAGGTGATTCGGGCACAAAGTGATGACAATGGTGGTCGCATTGATATTTTCATGAATGTATTTGATGTCCATGTTAATCGTGCGCCGATGTCGGGAAGAATTACCAATATGGAATATATTGAAGGTAAGTTTATGAATGCCGACTTTGAAAAAGCGTGTGATGAAAATGAGCGAAATCGCTTCACTTTGGAAACAAACAGTGGGGTTGTTGTCTCCTTTGTACAAATTTCAGGCTTGATTGCGCGGCGTATTGTGTCTTATGTTTCTGTGGGTGATCAAGTTGAGGCAGGGCAACGTGTAGGCATGATTCGCTTTGGTTCGCGGGTGGATAATCATTTCCCTGCAGACTTTGAATTATGTGTAAAACTTGGTGATAAAGTCATCGGTGGAAAAACCATCTTAGCACGCAAAAAAACGTAATTGTGATAGGTATATAGATGAATACAGTGGAACAACAACCCGTGCGTAAAACAAGAAGGCGTGGCATCCATGTGTTGCCCAGCATGTTGACTATTTTGGGTTTACTTTGCGGTTTTTATGCGTTGATTGCCTCGATTCAAGGTGAGTATGCTTTTGCTGCTTGGGCGATTATTGCCGCTGCGGTGTTTGACATGCTTGATGGACGTGTAGCACGCATGTTGGATGCGGAAACGGCATTTGGTGCAGAGCTTGATTCGTTATGTGATATGTTGTCTTTTGGTGTTGCGCCTGCGGTGTTGGTGTATTTGTGGGCATTAGTGCCTTATGGCAAGCTGGGTTGGTTGGTCGCCTTTTTGATTGTGGCATGTTCAGCGTTGCGTTTGGCAAGATTTAATGTGCAACTTGCCAGCCAAGATAAACGTTATTTTCAAGGCTTGCCCACGCCAGCATTGGCGTTAATGATTGCATCGGCAGTGTTGTTTCATGCCGACTTGAATGTGCCACCTGTGGGTGTGGTTTGGTTGGTTAGTAGTGTGTTTTTGGCTTGGTTATTGGTGAGTAATGTGCGTTTTGTGTCGGGCAAAGATGTGGATTTGAAAAAACAACGCCCTTTTGCCGTGATTCCGTTGATTCTTGCTGTGATTGTATTGCTCACTGCATACCCTGAATATGTGTTGTTTAGTGTGTTTTTCTTGTATTGCACACATGGACCAATTTTGAGTATGTGGCAAGGGCAAAAAGCTGCGCGAGCGCGTTTGTTAAAGCGCAAACAACGGGCTGAGCAACCTCAAGGAGCTGAAGATGAGTGATCGTTTATACATTTTTGATACGACACTTCGTGATGGTGAGCAATCACCAGGTTGCTCTATGAGTATCGAAGAAAAAGTACGCATTGCGCATGCTTTATCTGCTTTGGGCGTGGACATTATTGAAGCGGGTTTTCCAGTGGCTTCACCCGATGACTTTGCAGCGGTTTCTCGCATAGCTTCGGAAGTAAAAGGTTCAACGATTGCTGGTTTAGCGCGCGCTATGAGCGGTGATATTGAAAGTGTGGCAAAAGCGATTAAACCTGCTGGTGATCGCGGACGCATCCACACCTTTATCGCCACCAGTCCGATTCATATGCAAGCTAAGCTTCGCATGAGTCCTGATGAAGTCTTGGCGCAAGCGGTGGCAGCGGTGAAACAAGCCCGCAATTTGGTTGCTGAAGTGGAGTTTTCGGCTGAAGATGCAGGGCGTTCTGAAGATGACTTTTTGTGCCGTATTGTTGAAGCGGTGATTGATGCTGGGGCGCGTATTATCAACATCCCTGACACGGTGGGTTACATGACCCCAGATGAGTTTGGTCGCAAAATTAAAACGTTGCGCGAGCGTGTCCCCAATGCAGATAAAGCGATATTTTCAGTGCATTGTCATAATGATTTGGGTCTTGCTGTGGCAAACTCATTGGCGGCAGTTGAGCATGGGGCAAGGCAAGTTGAATGTACCATCAATGGGCTTGGTGAGCGAGCGGGTAATGCGGCTTTGGAAGAAATTGTCATGATTTTAAAAACGCGTGCAGATCGTTATAGCATTGAAACGGGCATTGATAGCACTAAAATTGTAAGCACATCCAAATTGGTCTCACAAATCACAGGCATGCCCATCCAAGCCAATAAAGCGATTGTTGGGGCAAATGCCTTTGCCCATGAATCGGGTATTCATCAAGATGGTGTGTTAAAGCATCAAAAAACCTATGAAATCATGACACCTGAATCGGTGGGCTGGCACACCAATCGTATGGTCTTGGGCAAACATTCAGGGCGTGCTGCGCTTAAAGCACGTTATGTTGAATTGGGTGTTCAGCTTGATGATGTGCAGTTAAAAGAGGTCTTTGGACGCTTTAAAGCGTTGGCAGATAAGAAGAAAGAGATTTTTGATGAAGACTTGCAAGCATTGTTGAGTGAAGATGGTGAAGTGAACGCAGAGCGCGTGAAGTTGCTGACCTTGCATGTGGCTTCGGGCACACAAGATGCGCCTGTGGCAGCGGTAAAATTGAATATTGAAGGTGTAGAACATGAAGCAACAGCACAAGGTGATGGTCCTGTGGATGCTGCATTTAAAGCCATTAAATCCTTGGTTGAACCCAATGGAAAACTACTTCTTTATTCGGTAAATGCCATTACAGCGGGTACAGATGCTTTGGGTGAAGTCACGGTGCGTTTGCAAGATGGTGAGCGTATTGTGAATGCACAAGGCGCAGATACAGATATTGTGGTGGCATCGGCAAAAGCATTGATTGCAGCATTAAATAAGCTGCCGAATATGCATGCTAAAGAAGTGCATGCACAGTATTCAGGTGTTTAACCCTTGAACCAGAATCGCGTGATTGCCTACACTGATGGTGCATGTTCGGGAAACCCTGGTCCTGGTGGTTGGGGTGTTTGGCTGCGTTATGGTGGGCATGAAAAAGAGTTGAAAGGCGGAGAAAAACACACCACCAACCAACGCATGGAGCTACAAGCGGCGATTGAAGCTTTAAAGGCACTCAAAAAAGAAACGCCCATTACCATTGTTTCAGAATCAAAATATGTCATTACAGGCATTACCCAGTGGATTTTAGGTTGGAAGAAAAAAGGCTGGAAAAACAGCAAAAAAGAAGAAGTCGCCAATCGGGAATTGTGGGAAGCCCTTGATGTGCTAAATCGGCAACATGATGTGACTTGGCAATGGGTTAAAGGGCATTCAGGTGATGAAGGCAATGATCGGGCAGATGGATTGGCAAGGGCTGGTATCCCGCTGGCGTAACTGATTCAGCTCACCACTGGTTTCCCCGATGGCGGCGTTGAAAAATGCTCGCTTACAGTAGTAAGCTGCGCTTTTTCGCCTTGCCCTCGGAAAAACCAGCGGCAATCTGAATCAGTTACATTGTATGGATAGCCTGTGCTGGGGAAT
>CAZWPS010000147.1:0-4082 GCA_964635775.1 uncultured Zetaproteobacteria bacterium
ATATTAATATTATGCGTGAAGGGCAGATGGCTTTTGTGCGCGATCAGTTCTATGGCGGGCAAAATTTAACCGAAGCCATTCAAAAAGAGCATGGTTTGAGCTTTCAAGCGGCAGAAGAGATGAAAAAACATAACTTCTCTGAGATTGCACCGAGTGTGATTGAAGAGTTTTTTAGTAATTTAAGCTCTGAAATTGGTCGCTCCCTTGATTTTTATGGGGCAAATCATGCAGAATATCCTGTGCAAAAGATTTTATTGAGTGGTGGTTCGGCATTGATTCCAGATATTGATGTGGAAATGGATCAACGGTTAGGTATTGAGGCACAAATCTTAAACCCCTTTGATGGTATTAAAGTGTCGAATAAACATTTTGATGTTGAAGAAATTCGTGCGATGGGCCCTATGATGATGATTCCGATTGGCTTAGCGATGCGGAGCTTTGACACATGATTCGGGTCAATTTATTACCACACCGTACTGCATTTCGTCAGCAGCAGATTTTAGAGCATGTGATTGTGTTTGTGGGCGTGGTGTTGGTGGCACTGGCATTGGTGATTGCAGTGAATATGATGGCAAGCCAAACATTTTCTGATTTGCAAGATGAAGTCACATCGTTAAAAGCGGAAAACCAAGTGTTATCCAGAAAAATTGGAGCGTTAAGCGGCTTGGATAATTTGCGTCAAGATGTTGAGGCTAAACTGGCGATTGTTGATGAGTTGCAAGCAGGGCGTTTCCGTTCGTTGAAGACACTGTACGAAATTGCCAACAGCTTGCCTGAAAACATTTGGTTGGACAGGGTGGCTGATAGAGCTGGCGCATTAAGTATTTCAGGCACGGGTGAAAGCAGTAAAGCGGTGGCCAACTTGATGCGTGCTTTGTCTGAATCGGAAGCCTTTGCTGATGTGGGGTTAACGGTTGATCAAATCTTGGAGTTGGATGGCATGGAGCTGCGCCAATTTTCTTTAACCTTTCGAGGTCTAACCTTAGCAGAACAAGAGAAGGCGATAGCTGATGCTGAACAAGCCGCCAGTGAGGTGTCGCCATGAACTTCGATGCTTTGGACTTAAATGGTTTGCGCCCTATTCTTCCTTTTCCTTTGGCGACAAAGTTGGGGGTTCTTGGGCTGGTATTTGTATTGATTTGTGTTGGTTATTATGTGGGTGTTTGGGAGCCTTTACAGCAGGAAATCGAGCAAGAAAAAGCACAGGTTGAGAGCCAGCGTGTAGCTTTGAAAAAGAATCAGCGCCTAGCGAATGATATTCCTAAAAAACGTAAAGAATATGCTCAGTTGCAAAAGCAATTAAAAATTGCATTAAATATGTTGCCTAAAAAATCTGAAATTCCTGATTTGTTAGAAGGCATAACATGGGCAGGAAAAGACTCAGGACTTTCTTTCCCCATCTTTCAACCAGGTAGAGAATCGGTGAAAAGCATTTATGCGGAAGTGCCTATATCATTGAGTATGTCAGGCACATTTAGGCAGTTGCTCACCTTTTTAAAACGTGTGGGTGAGATGCCGCGTATTGTCGATATTAAAGATTTGAGCCTTAGTGTTGGGCAAGGTCAGGTGTTGAAAATTCAAGGTAAGGCAGTGACCTATCGCTTTATTGATAGTGCAACCAAGAAAAAGCGATGATGAAGATGATATTGGCTAAGTTTTGCACAGGTGTGGGCATGGTTAGGGAGTATGGCGATGTTTAAAAATAAGAATGAAAGATTTGGATTAAGTGTTTACCTCTTTATTTTTGTGTTGATGTTCTCGCCTTTGGCATGGGCAGGGATGATTCAAAATGTGTCTTTGTTAGACTCTGAAGATGGGGACGTGCTGATTATTGAATCAGATGAAGCCTTGGAATATCAGATGTTTGACCTGAACGACCCACCACGTTTAGTGATGACCTTTCCAGGCTCTAAAATTGCAGATTCGATTGCCGCTGTAAAAGGTGATGGTGCGGGTGTCACGAGTTTGTTTCCAATGAAAAATGAGCTTGGTGTGCGTTTGGAAGTGGGTTTGAGTGAAATTTTAGGTTATGAAGTAGATGAACAAGACCAGTCATTGGTGATTCGTTTTGACGCATCAGATGCCAGCTTTATGGCAGCTGATGATAGACCTGTGATTGAAAAAATATCGGTGGTGGATAAAGGAGATAGCACAGAGGTGACACTGGAAGGCTTGAATATGGATTCGAGTCATAATGCATTTTTAACCAATCAAAATCAGATGTTGGTCATTGACTTTTGGGGTGGGAAATCAAATTTAGCGCAAGATCGGTTTCAATATTCGAGTCAGCGTGTGAAATCGTTATCAGTTGGCGTGGCGGAAGAACGTTTGCGTTTGATGGTGAATTTATTGCCTGTGGGTGATATGGAGCAACAAATTGACGCATCGCCTGATAAAATGGTGATTCGTTTTGGTTCAGTGCCTGATATGCGCAACAATTTAGTGAAGGTTGAAAGTGTGGATTTTCAACCTGACGGTCGTTCTGCGCATATTATGATTCGCACTGATGTGACCAACCCTGTCATTAATGTTCATGAAGAAGATGGCAAGATTTTGGTTGATATTAAAAAGGCAGTGTTGATACAAGGGCAAGAGCGCACACAAGATTTGCGTGCTTTTGCAGGGCCTTTAAAACAAGTCGATGCTTATCGCCGAAGTGATATGGTGCGTATTGTATTGCGTCCACGTGAAAAAGTGGAAATTATGAGTTTTCAGCGTGGCAATGTGTTTACGGTGAATGTCGTTCCTGAGTCAGTGGCTTTAGCGGCACGCGGACAAGCTGAAGCTGAAGGTAAATTTAGTTATTCGGGCGAGAAAGTAACCTTTGATTTTAAAGATATTGATATTCGAAATGCTTTAAAACTTATCGCGGAAATGAGTGATTTAAACATTATTATGTCAGATGATGTGTCGGGCACTTTAACCATGCGTTTGGTGGATGTGCCTTGGGATCAAGCTTTGGAGTTGATTTTATCAGCGCGTGGTTTGGGTAAAGAGCAAACAGGCACCGTATTACGTGTGGCGCCTGTTGAAGTATTAAGGGCTGAATATGAGTCTAAGATTGAAGCTCGAAAAGGCTCGTTGCAGCTTGAAGCTTTGGTCACGGAATTTATCACTTTGAGTTATACTAAAGTGGCTGATGTGAAGAAAATGTTGGATGATGCTGGCTCCAACTCATCTGCCTCGACTCAAGAGGGCGTAATGCCAGAAGCAGATAATTCAGGGCTGATGTCTAGCCGTGGTAGTGTATTGGTGGATGAGCGAACCAACACCTTGATTTTAAAAGATACGGTAGAAGCCATTAATAATGTAAAACGCTTGATTGCAGTGATTGATAAACCGATTCAACAGGTCTTGATTGAAGCAAGGATTGTTGAGGCATCGGATTCATTCCAGCATAGCATTGGTGTGCGTTGGGGCGGCAACTACAATCAGCAAACTGGGTTTGATTTGCCCGGTGCAATTGCAGTGGGCGCGCCAGGCACAACAACGGGTAATGCCAGCTCAATTATTTCTGGTGGTATTGCATCAGCAACGGGGCAAGGTATGTTGGTGGACTTGCCTGCAGCAACAGGGCCAGGCACGGGCGGGGCGATTGGCTTGAGTTTAGGTTCGTTTAGTAATGCGATTAACTTGGATTTAGAGTTGTCTGCGGCACAGGCTGATGGTGATGCGAAAATCATTTCAAATCCGCGTATTGTGACCAGTAATCTAAAAGCAGCGAAAATTACGCAAGGCTCACAAATTCCGATTGTGACACCAGGTACAGGCAATACACCAGCGACCACACAGCTGGTCACCGCAGCCTTGACTTTAGACGTGACCCCTCAAATTACAGCTGATGATGGTGTGATTTTGGATATTAAAGTGACGAAAGATTCGCCGACTGTATTTAATGGTGAAACAGGGATTGATTCTAAGGCCGTGACCACCAATATTTACGTTAAAAATGGTGAAACGATTGTTATTGGTGGTGTTTATTCACGCGATAAAGCTGAAAACAGCTCACGTGTGCCATTTTTATCGGATATTCCATTCTTGGGCTGGTTGTTTAAGAACAAAGATATTCGTGATAATAAAAC
>CAZWPS010000148.1:0-4077 GCA_964635775.1 uncultured Zetaproteobacteria bacterium
CTTCCAAGCTTACTTGATCATTGGTATAAATACAAATATCCCCAGCCACTTTCATCGCTTCTTGAACACAAGCCTCTGCATCCAAATCACTTTTTCGCACCAATGCTGTCGCCGCTGCTCTGGCATACGCCCCACCAGAACCAATCGCTGCCACACCTTCATCAGGCTCCAATACATCACCATTGCCTGAAATAATCAGCGTACGTTCATGGTCTGCCACAATCATCATCGCTTCAAGCTTGCGTAACATACGATCTGTACGCCAGTCTTTGGCTAAAGCCACTGCCGCACGGGTTAAATTCGAGCCATGTTCATCCAATTTAGCTTCGAATTTCTCAAATAAGTTCATGGCATCTGCGGTAGAGCCTGCAAAACCAGTAAGAATCGAGCCTTGACGAATCGCACGCACCTTTCTCGCCCCATGTTTAATCACCGTATCACCTAAAGATACCTGACCATCACCTGCAATCGCCACTTGCCTACCTTTACGTACACAGCAAATCGTTGTTGCTTTCCATGTTTCCATTTTTACACTTCCTTATCCTTCACTATCAGGCGAAACAATGTGTGCCGTAGCAATCAGTGCGCCCAAACCACCAACCACTGCACCACCAAAAATCAGCGGCAAGACCATCATCCAACCACTTAAATCAATACCCAAATTGACTTGCCAATTCGAGGTGAACCATAACACAGGCCATTGCAACAACCACGCCAACATACCCGCCCCCGCACCAAGCAACAAACCTTCAAGTATGAAAGGTAAACGAACAAACCACTCTTTCGCCCCCATCAAACGCATCAAGTGCACCTCTTCAGCCCGTGCTAACAAAATCATGCGTAAAGTATTCGACACAATAAGTGCCATAGCCAATGCCATAATCATGGTAATAAACCAAGCTAAATTCTGAATCGTTGCCAAAACATCCCAAGCCTCTGCTAGGCTCAACTCGTCATCATTAACACTGCCACCCTGAGCTTCAGCAACCTCTTTAATATGGACTAAAACCAAAGCTTGCCGAGGTTCAGCTAGGCTAACTTCAATGCTATCGGGTAAATGTTTGGTGAAACCCTGTGCATCCAAACCACTGCCGCCCAACCATTTCTCCATCCACAATAAAGCTTCATCTTGCTCAACAATCCTAACCTCATCTACACCTTCAATTTTACCTAATCGCTGCTGCAAAACCCCTATAACACTACGATTTTCCTTATCCACATAAACATGAACTTTAACCTGCTGCTGCCACGATCCCACCCATTGCTGTCCGCCTTGTAATGCCAACCACACCAAGCCCACCGACCATAAAGCCACGGCGACAATCATCAATGCCAATACCTGATGCACACCAAAAGGTGGTAATTGCCAACCTCCAGGCAAACGCATGCTCTCTTGTATTCCCTTATTTTTTTGTGCCCTTTTCATATCTTATTCCCCATCACCAATGCCCCTTGACGCAGTTGCACTACATGCCCTGGATGTGAGGTTAATAAATGTAAATCATGGGTCGCCATCAATACTGTCGTCCCTAACTTATTCAATGATGTCAGCAAATCCAATACATGCCGAGCGGTATCATCATCTAAATTACCTGTAGGCTCGTCTGCTAAAATCAAAGCAGGATTCGACAACATTGCCCTGGCAATCGCAATGCGTTGCTGCTCACCGCCAGATAATGTTTCAGGGTATGACCACAAGCGATTCTCAAGCCCGACAAATGCCAACACTTTTCTCACCCGTGGCAACAAGCGTTGAGCATCCCAACCTTGCACCCGTAATGGCATGGCGACATTTTCAAATACCGTGCGCGAAAAAAGCAGCCGATTACCCTGAAAAATAATGCCTATACGCTGCCTAAGCACGCGAATTTGATTCTCTGATGCCCCGCGAATCACTTGTCCTTGCACCTTTAACTGCCCTGATGTTGGGCGAAGTCCGCCATAAATCATGCGTAATAAAGTGGACTTTCCTGCCCCACTTTCACCAATTAAATAGACAAATGCACCTTGCGGAATATCCATGTTTAGCCCTGATAATGCTACTTTACCTGTAGGGTAACGCATCATTAAATTGTTCATATGGATTATTGTTTCTAACTCACTCATGGGCGCAGCGTAACTGCTCAAGTTGATGCTGTCAGTAGCTATGCTGCACAAACTTTGTCAACATTGCGCCATGCGTATCGTTTGCCCTGAATGTCAATCAGCTTATAGTGTTGGTCCATTGATTAAAAATGCCATTTTGGTATGCCATCGCTGCGACACTGAGTTCGATACTTTTGGCAACCGTTTGGACGCTAACAACCCCACAAAACAAGTCTTTATCGATCAAGAACATGCCGCGCCCACCTTCGGCATTCGTGATTTGATGCAATCAGGCATGTATAATCGTCATCAACGTATCGGTTTATGGATGCTGCTCATCTTACTCATCCTTGGCATCTCTGGCGTGGGTGTGCGTTGGCAACATTGGCAATACAACAGCAGCATTCGTGGCTTTCTCGTTGAACAGCAAACCGATCAAGCTATCCTTGATCGTGATTGGCATATTAACCCTGAAAGCGTGAGTACCCAGTGGATTACCCGCAACGACCAAAGCTTAGCTCTGCTCATTGAAGGCGAGGTTAAAAACTTGCTCGCCATTGCTTTGCCAGCACCTGAAATTCAAATTACCTTTGTCACCCAAACTGGAAAAAACATCCAAATCACCCAAGCCATCACCGAACCGAGCAGCTTGAAAAAGCTACAAACAGCGCCTTATGCTTCGCCTGGCATTGACCATATTCCTGTGCAAAGCTCAGGTAAACGTGGTTTTATGCTGATGATTGAAGACGCCCCTAGCTCAACCCAACATATTTTATTACATGCTTTAGCTGTGCAACGCCAGCAGCATAAATCGCTGGACTTATAACACAGCAACGCTCAGCAGCGGCGCTATAAAAAAGTCGGCATCAAATATGCTTATCTTTTCTTTATCATGTTTATTATGCTTCGCCTTACCTATGCTTACATCTTTTAATCAATGAAAGTTTTGATTGTTGATGATTCGCGCATGTACCTCTCCATGCTGGATGCTTATGTGCAAGACATTGGGCATGAAACCCTGCTCGCCAGCAATGGCAAAGATGCCATACAAATTTATCATCAAGAGAAGCCTGACTTAATTTTACTTGATGTCACCATGCCTGACATGGATGGTTATGAAGTCGCCAAAAAAATTCGTGCCTGTCAACGCCGTGTCTGGCTGCCTATCATTTTCTTAAGTGCTTTAATCGAGGACAAGGATGTTTTACGCGGTATTGAAGCTGGTGGTGATGATTATATCACTAAACCTGCCAGCCAAGTCGTGATTCAAGCAAAGGTTCATGCTATGCAACGTATTGCTAAGATGAGTCAAAAGCTGATTCAAACAAGCGGACAGCTCAAAAAAGCCAATCAGAAGTTGCATACCATGTCTATGGTCGATGGCTTAACCGACATCTCCAACCGTCGTTGCTTTGATCTTATCCTCCATAAAGAATGGCAGCGTGGCATACGCAATCATCAAGAACTCACCCTAATGATGATTGATATTGACCATTTCAAATATTATAATGATGAATATGGGCATCAACAAGGTGATGATTGTTTGATTCAAGTCGCCCAACACTTAAAAAACAGCTGCAAACGCCCTTCTGATGTGGTCGCCCGTTATGGTGGTGAAGAATTTGCAGTTATTTTACCCGATTGTAATCCCCAAAATAGCCGCATCATGGGTGATAAATTATGTCAAGGTATTGAAACATTAAAGATACCACATGCCAAGTCACCCACAGCTCAACACATCACCATCAGCGTAGGCATGGCAACAATGCTTCCCCAGAAAAATCATCAGTCAGACAAGCTCATCCAAGCCGCCGATAAAGCACTCTATCAAGCCAAAGCTTTAGGACGCAATCGCGTATGTTTGTCCGATTGTAACGATTGAAACTGGCTTTAATGTGTCTGGTTTTCCCTTACAATCGGGTAAATAAGAGGAAATATGAATCGTTAACGTCCGATGACATCACACTCTCGCTAACCACATCCCCAACCATG
>CAZWPS010000149.1:0-4075 GCA_964635775.1 uncultured Zetaproteobacteria bacterium
GCGTCAATCTGCTTCATGTGACGTGTGTGTTTTTGGCACACTTGCCGAGGGGGAGAAGGATGTGGTGTTTTGGTGTTGGGTTTTGTTTTGTTGGTCGCTATGAGTGAGGTGGCGGTAAGTTCTTTCTTCTGATTTAAAGGACTTGTGTTTAAGATGTCGCCCATGTCTTTATCTATTCCTACATCCATCATTGCCCTACAAGGTCAAGCTGCCTTATCTGATTTTCGTCATGAACGGCTTTGCCAAGCTTTACATACCACCCACATCACCGCTTATGATATATATATCATTGAATGCTCAAGCTGGTCAAGTGCGCTACAGCAACAATTAGAGCGTGTGCTTGGTTGTAATACCCAGCCTTTTGATGCGGTTGCCAGTGATGATTTATACATCGTTACGCCAAGAGTGGGGACAATTTCTCCTTGGTCATCCAAAGCCACAGACATTACACAGCTTTGTGGTTTAGAGGCTGTTATTCGCATCGAACATGGTATTGCATACCGTATTCAGGGTCAAACCGAGCTTGTTTTGCCCCTGATTCATGATCGCATGACTGAATCGGTCTTGTATGCTGCCGCAGAGCTGACCCACTTGTTTCAACATCAGCAAGCCCAACCTTTGGTTTATATTGACCTCTTAACGCAAGGGCGCAAAGCATTGGAGATTGCCAACCAAAGCTTGGGTTTGGCCTTAGCTGAAGATGAAATTGATTACCTATTGGATAATTTCCTGCGCTTAAAGCGCAACCCAAGTGATGCCGAACTGATGATGTTTGCCCAAGCCAATTCAGAACATTGCCGACATAAAATATTCAATGCCGATTGGAAGATTGATGGTGAAGTGATGGAAAAGTCGTTGTTTTCCATGATTCGTTTTACCCACCAAACATCACCTGAAGGCACAATTATTGCCTATTCAGACAATTCTTCAGTCATCCAAGGGGCAAAAGCCAAGCGTTTTTATCCCAATCAGGATGGGCATTACCTTGCTCATGATGATGATACCCATATCTTAATGAAGGTTGAAACCCATAATCACCCCACTGCCATCTCACCTTTTGCTGGCGCGGCAACGGGTTCAGGTGGTGAAATTCGTGATGAAGGGGCAACCGGCATAGGCTCCAAACCCAAGGCTGGTTTATGTGGTTTTACCGTTTCAAACTTAAACATCCCCGACTTCAAACAACCTTGGGAAGTCGCCCACGGCAAACCTGAACGCATCGAATCTGCCTTAAATATCATGCTTGATGGTCCAATTGGCGCGGCAGCGTTTAATAATGAGTTTGGTCGCCCCAATATTGCGGGCTATTTTCGCACCTATGAACAAGACATTGCGGGGCAGCTTAGAGGTTATCATAAACCGATTATGCTTGCTGGTGGCGTGGGTAATATTGATGCAAGACATGTTCATAAGAGCGAAGTGCCTGCTGGCTCATTGATTATTCAACTTGGTGGCCCTGCGATGTTGATTGGTTTGGGTGGTGGTGCTGCTTCAAGCATGGATACAGGGGTCAATGCTGAATCATTGGACTTTAATTCGGTGCAGCGTGGCAACCCTGAAATGGAGCGTCGTTGTCAAGAAGTGCTCGATCGCTGCTGGCAACAAGGCGAACATAATCCGATTTTATTTATCCATGACATTGGTGCAGGTGGCTTATCCAATGCTGTGCCTGAATTGATTCATGATGCAGGGCGTGGCGGAAGGTTTGACTTGCGTAAGGTTTTGAATATGGAATCAAGCATGAGTCCGATGCAGATTTGGTGTAATGAAGCCCAAGAACGTTATGTGTTGGCAATTTCTCCAGCAAGTCTGCCTGCATTTGAAGCGATTTGTCAGCGTGAGCGATGTTTATTTGCGGTGTTGGGTGAGGCAAGCGATGACGGGCATTTGTTTGTTGGCGATTCAAAGCTTGGGCAAGCACCTGTGGATATATCCTTAGAAATGCTGCTGGGTAAACCACCAAAGATGTTGCGTGATGTGGTGCATACTTCACCGCCATCAACACCCTTTCATACAGCCAATATCAAGATACAAGACGCTGTGCAACGGGTATTACGCTTACCCGCAGTGGCCAGCAAAGCCTTTTTAATTACCATTGCTGATCGCTCGGTGACTGGCTTGGTCGCACGCGATCAAATGGTGGGTCCTTGGCAAGTTCCTGTGGCTGATGTTGCGGTCACTGCCACTGATTTCTGCAATCAAACAGGCGAAGCAATGGCAATAGGCGAGCGCACACCCATTGCTGTACTCAATGCCCCTGCTTCTGGGCGCATGGCCATTGGTGAAGCCTTAACCAATATCGCAGCCTCTAGCATTGCCCAACTTGCAGACATTAAATTATCTGCCAACTGGATGGCAGCGTGTGGGCATGATGGCGAAGATGCTGCACTTTATGCGACTGTAAAAGCAGTGGCGATGGAGTTATGCCCGGCACTGGGCATTTCGATTCCTGTGGGCAAAGATTCATTGTCGATGAAGTCAACGTGGACGGCAAGCGATGGTCAACATCAAGAAATGGTGTCTCCTTTATCCTTGATTATCTCAGCCTTTGCACCTGTCACCGACATTCGCCGCACCTTAACACCCCAATTACGCACTGATATGGGGGATACAGACCTGATATTAATTGATTTAGGGCAAGGTAAAAATCGTTTGGGCGGCTCTGCCTTGGCGCAAGTTTATGCCGTAACAGGTGATGAAACACCCGATGTGGATGATGCTGTTGTCTTGCGTCAATTCTTTCAAACCATACAAAGCTTAAATGCTGAACAGCAAATTCTGGCTTACCACGACCGCTCTGATGGTGGTTTATTCACCACTATCGCTGAAATGGCTTTTGCAGGGCGTGTAGGGGTGAGTATCGATTTAAATACTTTAATGCAACAGCCTGAACACCAGCCATTACATGTTTTATTTCATGAAGAATTGGGTGCTGTGATTCAAATTCGCCGTGCTGAACGTGACAACGTATGGCGCACATTACAACAAGCAGGTTTGGGCAATATGTCGCATATGATAGGTCAGCTTAATGATGATTTGCGTTTACATATTTACGCTGATGAACAAACCATCTTGGATGAAAATATCCTTGATTTACAGCAGATTTGGAGCGAAACATCCTATCATCTTAGTCGTTTGCGCGATAATCCAATGTGTGCCAAACAAGCCTTTGATGCCATTCATCATGCCGAAGACAAAGGCTTGTTTGCCGAGCTTAGTTTTGATGTCAACGATGATGTTAGCGCACCTTTTATCCATACAACACGTCCTAAAGTGGCAGTGTTACGTGAGCAAGGGGTCAATGGGCAAGTCGAAATGGCGGCCGCTTTTGACCAAGCTGGTTTTGCTGCTATCGATGTGCATATGTCAGATTTAATCACTGGGCGTGTCGATTTAGCCGACTTTCAAGGCTTAGTCGCTTGCGGTGGTTTCTCCTTTGGTGATGTGCTGGGCGCAGGGCGTGGTTGGGCAAATTCAGTATTGTTGAATGCCCGCGCCAACGATGCCTTTCAAGCCTTTTTTAACCGTGATAACACCTTCGCTTTAGGTGTGTGTAATGGTTGCCAAATGATGAGCCAACTCAAAGCAATGATTCCTGGTGCTGCCCATTGGCCAAGCTTCAAACGCAATATCTCCGAACAATTTGAAGCACGTTTGTTGATGGTTGAAGTATTGCAATCACCATCCATCTTCATGCAAGGCATGGAAGGCTCAAAATTGCCGCTGGTGGTGGCACATGGCGAAGGTCGCGTTGATTTTCAAGGTCAATCAGCCGCGAAAAGTAAAGCAACCCTACGCTATTTGGGCGCGGATGCCTTGCCTGCCCACACTTACCCCTTTAATCCCAATGGTTCACCCGATGCCACTACAGGTTTCACCAATGATGATGGGCGCTTCAATATTATGATGCCACACCCCGAACGTTTGTTTCGCAACAGTCAATTCTCCTATTATCCTGAAAGGAATCACGAAGAAGGTGCATGGCTGCGGATGTTTAGGAATGCACGCGTTTTTGTGGGTTAATCATTGGCTAACGATTCAGCACTTTTGATGCGGAAAACGGGAAACTCAGAGC
>CAZWPS010000150.1:0-4068 GCA_964635775.1 uncultured Zetaproteobacteria bacterium
AACTATAAGCCAGTAATACCATCACCAAACAGGCAACAGGCAAGGCTAACTTTCGGTTTAATTGATAAAGGTAGCGATCAGCTTGCAAACCTGCAGCGGCTAAATCTTGTGCAAAAGTGTACAACTCAAACCATTGCATATCTCTAGGGTCTGGTGCGGCTACTGTTTCAGGGCTCAAGGCGGTGGTGATGACGAAGTTGGGCTTCAATACAACACTTAAACCTTGCTTAGCATCAGGGCGACTGACATAAGCCTGCTCCAAATGCCATGCCCCTTGCTTATAATAAGCTTTAGCCGCATCAATGCGTTCCAACCATTGACTATCTTCACCCACCTTAAACATGGTCAAAGAAAAATAGTTGGCGGTTAAGGGTGATAAGCGGAGAAAAGTTGATGTATCGCGCAACCACTGCTCACCAATGTTCACTGGGCTTTTTTTGCTGATATGGACACGCTCAATATAAGATAAACGCTGATTGGTGTTGGGCTCAACCCACTCACCACATGCCAATGTGAATAAACCCATGCATGCCGCAGCTAAAATGAGTGGTTTGAGCATGCTTAGCATCGTCACACCTGCCGCACGCATGGCTGCTATTTCATGATGATGTGACATATCCGCGATATGTAATGCTGCCGCAATCAATACAATCACGGGCATAAAATCAGCAACAATAAAAGGCACTTTCAACAGTAAGTATTCAGCCAATAGCGGCAGTGTTAAACCATTGCCAAGATAACGCATCTTATCCACGGATTCTGCCAAAATAAACAAGACCACCACAGCTGTGGTCACGGCACACATGCGCCACAAGCTGGTGACAAATATCCACTTAAACAATACAGTCATGATACTTCCACAACAAGAAGCTTAACGACAATCATATCGAATGGTTGAGCCATCATGAAAGATGAGCGCCATAGCGATTATTCAGCAACAGTCACAGTAATCGTCTGGCTTGCTTGTTCACCATACGATTGATGAAAACCATCAGCAAATTGTAGGGTTAAAGTATGCTTTCCTGGGGTTAAGGTGATGCTCGTTTCAGTTTGTCCTTTGCCAAAATGAATGTGCTGTGCATCTTTGCTCACCACTTCACCTTTGGCTACAAAACCACCATCAATAATCAAATGATGATGCCCTGTCCCTGCAACCAATTCGCCTGCTTGCCGCACTTTCATACCATGAATGCCCATCTTAATATCAACCGTTGTGCCAAGGTTCGCTTGCGCTTGCGGACTGATGAAATAAGCGCCTTTCATGTGTCCATCAGCCATCGCTGATGCAGGTATCAAGGCTAAGCCAATAGCCAATAAGCTGATGTTGAAGCATTGTTTCATATCATATTCTCCTTTATTAAATAGGCACACTATGAACTGCAAGAGAGCATCGAACAACCAGCACGTTGCCGCGCCCATTCGGGGCGTTTTTCGGCAAATCTTTCTTGACCTTGTTGTTCAGTGTACGGATGGCGCAACACATCCAATAATGCATGCAACATTGATACATCACCTTCATTACTCTGATCAATGGCAAGCTGGGCTAAATAGTTGCGCAATACATACTTTGGGTTCACTTGGTTCATCTTGGTTTGACGAACAGCATGACTTAAACCATCACCTTGCAACCGTGTCAGATAACACTCAAACCATGCCAGCCAGCGTTGTTGTTGTGCTAAAGTGAGCGAATCTGCATCATAAAAGGCATTTTGGATGGTTTTTAGAGCATGTTTAGGCGAAAAATCGGTAATATTTGCCAAATCACGATAAAAAATGGTCATATCTGTCTCAACCATGTGTAAAAGACCCTCCAGTTCAGTCAATAACACATCATCATGACCCTGTTGATAGCTTTTGAAGCCCAACTTATCTGCCATCATACATGATTTAGCTTGTTCATAATCGGTCATAAATGTATCCAAGATGGCTTGTAATGGCTGAACATCTTCAAATAAAGGTGCGATGGCTTGGGCAAGTTGGGCAAGATTCCAATGACAAATCTGTGCTTGTTTGGCAAAAGCATAGCGATGATGTTGGCTATCGGTGGTGTTGGGGGTCCAGTCAGGGTTAAAGTCTTCTAACCAACCATAAGGACCATAATCAATGGTTAAACCCAATATTGACATATTATCCGTGTTCATCACCCCATGCACAAAACCTACACGCATCCAATGCACCACCATTGTTTGTGTCAGTGCGCATACTTGAGCAAACCATTGAACATATGTTGCTTCATTGATTTCTCCGTGGATAAGGTTGGGGAATTGCGATTGTATGGTATAATTGACCAGTGTTTTTAACGTGGTAAAATCTTGATGTGAGGCAAAGATTTGATAATTGCCAAAGCGTAAAAATGAAGGCGCAACGCGGCACACCACGGCCCCTTTTTCATCTTGGGCGTTGCCGTCATAAAACATGTCCCGCATCACGGAATCACCAGTTAAACACAAACTTAAAGCGCGTGTGGTCGGCACACCCAAGTGAAACATGGCTTCACTGCATAAAAATTCGCGTAGTGATGAGCGCAATACTGCCAAACCATCGGCGGTGCGCGAATAAGGGGTTTCGCCTGCACCTTTAAGCTGTAATACCCAATGTTCATCTTGCGCATTGACGATTTCAGCCAAATTAATAGCGCGACCATCGCCCAATTGCCCTGCCCAATGTCCAAATTGATGTCCGCCGTAACACATGGCATAAGGCTGCATACCAGGCAACAAAAGATTGCCTGAAAAAAGCTGCGTAAAGCAATCAGATTGGCATTCTTCTTCACTTAAACCAAGTAAATCAGCCACTTCAGGGCTATATATAAGCAGCTTTGGTTTAGCTGTAAGCGCAGGTTTAACCCATGAATAACATGCCTTAAACACTTGCCTACGTTGATTTGAAAGCATGGAATCAGCAGGTAATATGTCGGTAAAGTCATGGCAAAAAGAAAACTGTTTCATCATTTTAATCCTCTTCAATTCAAGCTCATCACAGCCGTAGCAAGCTCTGCCCACAAGACATCAAACGCCTCAACAATCACTAAAACTCAAGAAAGCCAATGTTGCATGGATGTTTACGTCTTGAATTGTAGTGTGGCGCTCATGTCAGAATCATTTCGCGCCAATAAAGCCTTAGGGCAACACTTTTTAACCAGTGAAAAGGCTATTCGAATCATAAGCCAAGCCATCCCTCAAGGTCAATCTGCCATCGAAATTGGCCCTGGCCCTGGGGCAATTACCTCCGCCATCTTAGCCAGAGTAAACAAGCTCACCATCATCGAAAAAGATGACCGTTTT
Organism: uncultured Zetaproteobacteria bacterium; assembly: GCA_964635775.1. GTDB lineage: Bacteria > Pseudomonadota > Zetaproteobacteria > Mariprofundales > Mariprofundaceae > Ghiorsea. The sequence continues at coordinate 3,285 of CAZWPS010000150.1, forward strand.
GCCCAATATTGGCAAGAACAAACAAGCCAGCACCCACACTTAAATGTCGTTCACGGTGATGTGTTGCAGGTGCTTGATAACACAGTCAACCAATACCAACCCGATTGGGTTGTCGGCAATTTACCCTATAATATCAGCGGCCCGCTCACCGCACAATTGGCTGGCTTCTCGCTTCGCGGGGGCATGGTCTTGATGTATCAACGTGAAGTTGGGCAACGCATCATTGCTGGCCCTGGCAGTAAAGTATATGGTCGATTATCAGTGTTGGTGCGCCACCATTATACCACAAAACGACTGCTTACACTGCCTCCTGGGGCATTTAATCCGCCGCCTAAAGTGCATTCTATGGTGATTCAGCTCTTGCCACATGGACAAACACCTGCGTGTTCTTTTGATGATTTACAACACACTGTACGCCAAGGTTTTGCGCATCGTCGCAAGACTATTTTTAATCAATTTCGCGGGCAATTAACCCCTGAAGACTTACAAAACATCGGCATTAACCCGCAACAACGCCCTGAACAACTCGCTTATGCAGATTGGGTCAAGATTAGCTTATGCTTAAAGAAGTCCTGAACCATACAGCATAGCGAGACTACAGGGAGCCTCGAAACATGTGATTGGGCGTCATGTCATCAGTGCTCAATTCAAGGCGATGTTTGTTAAAAGCGTTGCAAGCTTTAATGCGCTTGCCCTACTTATCCACTTGCGGTTCAAAAGAGCCAAGCGCCCTTCATTTATTGGTGAATTTAATCAACGCATCCAGTGTTGCAGTGGCTTTGCC
>CAZWPS010000151.1:0-3961 GCA_964635775.1 uncultured Zetaproteobacteria bacterium
GGCGTGTCACTTCTGCAATAACAGCATCGGAAATCGAATGCGGCGGCAGACAACATGCCGAATCACCCGAATGCACACCTGCTTCTTCAATATGCTCCATAATGCCGCCAATCACCACGCGATGACCATCACAAAGCGCATCCACATCCAGTTCAATGGCTTGATTTAAAAATCTATCCAACAATACAGGATGATCAGGCGAAGCTTGCACTGCTTCATGCATATACCGCAACAATCCAGCTTCATTATGCACAATCTGCATGGCTCTGCCGCCCAACACATACGAAGGACGAACCACCACAGGATAACCCACCTCTTGCGCCACACGCACCGCTTCTTCAGTTGAACGTGCTGTACCATTTTCAGGTTGCAACAGCTTTAAATCATGCAAAAGCTGCTGAAAACGCTCCCTATCTTCTGCCAAATCAATCATATCAGGGCTTGTGCCAATGATAGGCACACCCGCCGCTTCCAACGCAGCCGCCAATTTGAGTGGCGTTTGACCACCAAATTGCACAATCACACCCGTAGGTTGCTCAACATCAACAATCGCCATCACATCTTCAAAAGTTAAAGGCTCAAAGTACAAACGATCTGAAGTATCGTAATCGGTGGATACTGTTTCTGGATTACAATTGACCATAATCGTTTCAAAACCATCATCTGCACAAGCAAATGCCGCATGCACACAGCAATAATCAAACTCAATACCCTGACCAATACGATTCGGACCACCACCGAGCACCATGATTTTCTTTTTATTTGTCGGCTCTGCTTCACATTCTTCTTCGTAAGTTGAGTATAAATAAGGTGTTTTAGCTTCAAATTCAGCAGCACACGTATCCACGCGCTTAAAGACTGGTTTGACGCCTGCAGCGGAACGTGTTTGACGAACGGCTGTTTCATCAACATCCAATAACATCGCCAAGCGTTGATCCGACAAACCTTCGCGTTTGGCTTGTCTCCAATCTGCCGCTGATAAATCAGCCAGTTGTCGGCCGAGCAAGGATTGCTCCAGCTCAATCACCATCGCCAACTCATGGACAAACCACGGGTCGATTTTGGTCACATCAAAGACTTTTTCTTCCGACCAGCCCCCAGCTTCACCCAAGCGTAAGGCTTCACCCATCCACCACAATCTATCTACACCGGGCACAGCCAACTTCTCTTGCAAGAAAATTGCCGCATCCACATCCGCAGGTACTGTCTTATCAAAACCGCACGAATCCACTTCCAAACCACGCATGGCTTTACCCAAACTTTCCGTGAACGTGCGCCCAATCGCCATCACTTCACCGACAGATTTCATCTGCGTGGTTAAGCGAGCATCAGCACCTGGAAACTTTTCAAATGCAAAACGTGGCAGTTTTGTGACCACATAATCAATGCTGGGTTCAAAAGCAGCAAAGGTTTCACCCGTAATATCATTGGGGATTTCATCAAGGGTGTAACCCACTGCCAATTTCGCCGCAATTTTGGCAATCGGGAAACCTGTCGCCTTGGATGCCAATGCCGAAGAGCGTGATACACGCGGATTCATTTCAATCACAATTAAGCGACCATCCACAGGGTTCACCGCAAATTGAACATTCGAGCCGCCTGTTTCCACGCCAATTTCACGCAAAATGGCAATCGAAGCATCACGCATACGCTGGTATTCTTTATCGGTTAAGGTTTGTGCTGGTGCTACGGTAATCGAATCACCCGTATGTACGCCCATCGCATCAAAGTTTTCAATGGAGCAAATAATCACGCAATTATCAGCGTGATCGCGCATCACTTCCATCTCATATTCTTTCCAGCCAATGATGGATTCTTCCACCAAAATCTCATCTGTAGGCGATGCTTCTAAACCTGAATTAGCAATGAATTCAAACTCTTCAGGGTTATAAGCAATGCCACCACCAGAGCCGCCCAAGGTGAACGATGGACGAATGATAATGGGGTAGCCAAGGGCATCCGCCAAATCACGGGCTTCTTGCATATTGTGGGCAAAACCACCATTCGCCATGTCCAAACCAAGGCGATCCATACATTCTTTAAACAATAATCTATCTTCGGCTTTATCAATGGCTTCAGGTTGTGCGCCAATCAACTGCACACCAAATTTTGCCAACACACCATGTTTATTCAATGAAAGCGCACAATTTAAGGCGGTTTGACCACCCATGGTCGGCAAAATAGCATCAGGACGTTCTTTTTCGATGATTTTAGCCACTACTTCCCAAGTCACTGGCTCAATATAGGTGGCATCGGCAAACTCAGGGTCTGTCATAATCGTAGCAGGGTTTGAGTTGACCAAAACCACTCGAAAACCCTCTTCTTTTAATGCCTTACAAGCTTGAACTCCAGAGTAATCAAACTCACAAGCCTGACCAATCACAATCGGTCCTGCTCCTAAAATCATAATCGTTTGAATATCATTACGACGCGGCATTATTATCTAACCTCTTAAAATAATCTAAATCCAAACACAAAAACGGGCAGAATCGAAGTCTGCCCCACTGTCCATCATCGTTGCGCACCTTAACCAACATCGCGCCACTATTGAAGTCTATTATGTTTGAATGCTACTTAACCTAGAGCATTCATCAATGCTGCAATCTAAAATAAGCGCGTTCAAAGGCAAATGCGGCAATCTTTAACACAAAAATCGTTGCCTTATGCGAGGCAATATCCATTTAATATGTTACAGTATCATTGTATTGCAAACGTAAACCATAAACAATCACTGTGCCGCCTGTCACCCCTGCAACATTATCAGATAAGGCATTAGCATTGCTCCACCACTGCACATCAGGTGTTAATGATAGGTTATCTGTAAGCTGCCAACGGTAATAAGCTTCCGTTAAAATCGGGTCTGCTGCACTACCTGTTGTTGAGCCTAACTTATGCCAAGCCACAGCCACGCCTAAAGCATCATCATCATAAGCCAAGGCCGTTGAAAATGAGACAAACGCATTCACATCAGTCGTGGAATCGTTCCAACCAAAACGTGTTGACCAAGCAAAATCTTCATCAGATGCACTATCCAAATTAACATAACCACCCAACATGTTTGCCCCTTCTTGAGTGTTGACCCAACTTGCCAAAGATAACCAAATATCTTGGTCTTCCATTCTTAATTCAGCCAATGCAAAAATACCTTTTTCCGCACCTGTATCTGTGGTGCCAAAATCAAGCAAGTCTGCATAATCAGCAGATGCATTATCGGCTAAACCATAAGCGTTCGCAATCAACAATGTCGCATTGGTTTTGTTTTTGTAACCATAATTCAACACTGCAGATATTGTATAGTCGGGCATGGCAATCGTGGGGTTGTTGACCAAGCTTGCAGCCATAAACTGATCCGTTTCAGCATTGGCTGTGCTATTTGCATCAACAAAAGCAAATAAATCTAACATGCCCACCGCCACATCATAACCTGAAAAAGAAATAATATAAGCAAGCTCAGACAACTGCAATCGCCCAAGACCATCCTTATCTGCAGCCGAACCAATATCAGCATTTGCACCAGCAACCACATCTTCCACACTACCTGCAGCCGAGCTTGCCCCTTCAATAAACATGTGCAATACACCGCCGCCAATATCCATATCCACGATCATATCAACACTACCCACTGCTGGCATATCAAGCTTGCTGGCATCCTTACTCACACCTTGCACCCCAGCCGTGACCCCATATTCAATCACCGTTTCAGCATTGACCACTGTATTAAATAATATTAAACCCATCACACAACATAATTTCACCCTCAACCACATTGTAACATTCTCCTTTTCATCTACACAAAAAAATAGAGTGCTGCTGCACCCTACTTCACATATTCAAGCTTACAAAACGGATAACGATTCAGCTCACCTCTGGTTTTCCCGATGACGGCATTAAAAAATACGCGCTTACAGGAGTAAGCTGTGCTTTTTCGCCTTGTCCTCGCATAAATCAGAAACAATCTGAA
>CAZWPS010000152.1:0-3959 GCA_964635775.1 uncultured Zetaproteobacteria bacterium
GCATCCATGTTATACTACTCCTTAGTTTTATTACTTTTTTATATATCGCTTTGCGATTAGTGCTCTACTGGTTGGTGTGCAATTGATAAGTACACCACAGTAAGAATCATGAAGATAAAGGCTTGCAATAAGCCAATAAACATATGGAAAAATGACCAAGCCAAGCCGACCAAAATACCAATGAATTCAGTAAGTATGCCTGTTACAGACAACAATGTATCCAAGTTGTCTACCAACAATAACGAAGCAATCAATAAGAAAATCACTTCCCCAGCGAACATATTACCAAACAAACGGAAAGAAAGACTTAGCGGCTTAGCGACCTCTTCCACCAACTTCAAAATCAAGTTGATTGGCATCACTATAGGGCGTAAATACCAAGGCACTAAGCTGGTAAAAGGCTCCATCACTAGCTCTTTCATAAAATGAAGCGGCTTTAATTTAAATTCATAATATAAAACCAAAATAAACACTGAAATACCCATTGCCGCTGGCAGATTCAAATCATTGGTGGGCACAGGACGGAACGCTGGAGCGCCAAAGAGATGAGCCACATGACCAAGCAAATATGCAGGCAAGATATCAATGCAGTTACATAAGAAAATAAAGACAAAAATCGTAAACGCCAATGGTGCAACAATCGGGTTATGCACAGGGAAGTTATCTTTAACTGTGGTGTTGATGAAATCAACCACCGTTTCTACGAAGTTTTGCGCACCTGTTGGCGCACCCTCCACAATTTTACCACGCAGCCATAAGGCAAAACCAACCAACAACGTGGCGACACCCAACGTCACAATCATGGTATCAAGGTGAATCTGCATAAATGGGTTACTTTCATCAAATTTATATGTCCAGTACTCTAAATGATCCGCAATACTAGAACCGTGCTCTTGCTCAGCCAAGACTAACTCCCTTTCAACTTCTCAAAAATCATCAACAGACTTCGCACATACAATGCCACATATGCACTCGCCATGCCTGCAACCAACATCATCGGTTGCACTTCCAACACCAACACTGCCAAACCAACCAGTAGTAAAAATAATGCAAAACGTAAACCTGCAGCACGCAATAACAACATGCGCTCGCCACTTGCGAGATAAACACTGCGGTGAACATGCCACGTTGACAATATCACCAACACGCCACCAAACAACACACCCGAGACAGCCCATGAGAAAAACAGGCTCAATAACATCGCCAAAAAGGTTGCGCATGCCTGCCACAACAAAACAGAACGAATCTGTGCGTTTTCTTGCGCCTTCAATTGTTCAGCTTGCATTCCAAACATCAGAAATCATCCCCAAACAATAGAACATACCCCTCAAGCGCGGCGATTGCTAACAGAACACGGCGCAAAAAACAAACACCTATATTTTTTTATAACATACTGCTTTCATGATTTCCAAACTTAAGTTTAAGCTAAACCATTAAAGCACAAGGCTAACTTAGTCAGGCTTCCTTTCATTTGAATGCCTGCACAGCATCCATCAGCGTGTAATGTTAACACGCGATAACTCAAAAACATGCCGTCGCCAGTAGCTAAAAACAAAAAAGGCTCCGCAAATGCGGAGCCTCATGATTCAAGATAAACAATACTTATGCTGCTTCAGCAGTCTCTTCCACTTCTGATTCAACATTAATTTTTTCTACCAACTCAATCAATGCCATAGGCGCGGCATCACCAACACGAAAACGTGTTTTGATAATGCGTGTGTAACCACCTGGGCGTTCACTAAATGCGCTTGCCACATCACCAAATAGCTTATCGACAATCGGACGATAACGCAATTTTGCCAACGCTTGCCGACGCGCATGTAAGTCACCTTTTTTACCTAAAGTAATCAGTTTTTCAACATAAGGCTTTACAGCACGCGCTTTGGCTTGTGTTGTTTCAATTTTACCATGGGTCAACAATGCTGTTGCCAAGTTTGCCAATACAGCACGCCTATGTCCTGAAACAAGACCAAGTGACGTGCGATGTTTGCGATGTCTCATCGTAATACCTCTTTAACTCTCTTCAACCGACTCAACAGCGGCTTCTGATGTCCAACCGTCAAGCTCCATACCCAAATCCAAACCCATACCATGTAAAACCAATTTGATTTCAGTCAATGATTTGCGTCCAAAATTAGGCGTGCGTAACATTTCTTGTTCAGTACGCTGAACCAAGTCACCCACATAAAATACATTATCACTCTTCAAGCAATTCATCGAACGAACCGATAGGTCAAGATGATCGATAGGCTGACCCAATAAGTCTGCAACATCATCACCATCATCTTCAACATCTATATCTTGTTCAACCACATCAAAATCAACAAACACATTAAGTTGTGCTTGAAACATCGCTGCAGCAGCGCTAATTGCATCTTGCGGTGCAATAGAGGCATCCGTATCGACTTCCATGATGAGCTTATCGTAGTTTGTTTTTTTGCTTACCCGTGCATTTTCAACACGCATAGATACCCGACGAATCGGTGAGTATGAAGCATCAACCAACAAAAAACCTTTAGGGCGTTCGTCTTCATCTCTATCTTGTGCTGGATCATAACCACGACCCTTTTCAATAACAGCTTCCATACGCAGTGCGCCATCTTCATTCAAATGCGCAATCACCAATTCTGGATTAAGCACTGAAACACCAGCAGGACACTTAATATCTGCGGCCGTTACCACAGCTGGACCTTTGATGTCCAAGCTTAATGACTCAGGGTCATCGCTGCTCATATGCACATCTAAACCTTTCAGCGTTAAGATAATGTCAACCACATCTTCACGCACGCCCGGAATAGAATCAAATTCATGCATCACACCATCAAAGCTCACAGAAGTAATCGCTGCACCAGGCAATGATGACAACAACATGCGGCGAAGACCATTACCAATTGTTGTACCAAAACCACGCTCTAGCGGTTCGAAAACAATCTTGGCAGAGCGACCTGGCACCATTTCTTCAATCGAAATAGAACGCGGATTAATCAGTTCCATATTAATTTAAACCTCAAAAACTTACTTAGAGTACAATTCAACAATCAATTGCTCGCGGATGCCTGCATCCAATTGATCACGCACAGGTAACTCACGAAAAACACCTTGGCGCTGTTGCAAATCAACATCCAACCACTCTGGCAAGCCTTTTTGACCTGCCGCATCAGCAGAGGCAGAAACACGCAAATGTTCTCTAGCCGCCTCAACCAAAGCAATGCGATCGCCTGCTCTTACGCGGTAGGAAGGAATGTCTAAAATAGAACCATTCACTTCAATATGTTGATGACGAACGATTTGGCGAGCTTCTGTACGCGAAGATGCAAAACCCATGCGATAAACAACATTATCCAAGCGGCTTTCCAAAAGTTGCAACAGTGTTGTACCCGTAATACCAATCATTTTATCTGCATCTTTATAGTAGCGTAAGAATTGTTTCTCTTGCAAACCATAGATACGTTTTACTTTTTGCTTTTCGCGCAACTGAATACCATAGTTAGACACTTTAGCACGACGGCCTTGACCATGCATCCCTGGAGGGAATGGACGTGTTTCCATTGGGCATTTCGCCGAATGACATTTGGTGCCTTTTAAGAAAAGCTTCTCATCTTCACGACGACAAAGGCGACATTTAGCTTCTAAATAACGAGCCATGTTATACTACTCCTAAACCCGACGACGCTTGGGTGGGCGACAACCGTTATGTGGAATTGGTGTCACATCACGAATGGATACGACATTCAAACCTGCTGCTGCAATCGCACGCATGGCTGATTCACGACCAGAGCCTGGCCCTTTCACTACAATCGCGACATTTTTAACGCCATGATCAGCAGCCTTAAGTGCCGCTTCTTCTGCAGCAACCTGAGCGGCAAAAGGCGTGCTCTTACGTGAGCCTTTAAAACCAGCCGCACCACTGGTTGCCCAGCTAATGGTGTTACCAGAATCATCGGTAAATGTAATAATTG
>CAZWPS010000153.1:0-3899 GCA_964635775.1 uncultured Zetaproteobacteria bacterium
AACCTGCGCATGACGGGATCAAAACCCGCTGCCTTACCGCTTGGCTACGCCCCAAAATGTTGTGGATGCTGTGGTAAAAAATGCCCCACATGCGTCCATGTTGCAAGCTGCTGTTGTTGCAAATCATTTGCAAGAGCATCAGCTTCTTTAACTGAATGACAAACGGCAACACATGCAGAGCCACTGCCACTCATCCAAACCCGTTCAGTTGTTTTGCGCATGCCAGCCAACAGCTTGGCTATTGATGGACATAAAGCAATGGCACTTTTCTCTAAGCTATTAAAGCCGAGATCAAAAGCCTCATCAGCCGAACGGGCGCGCACTTTAGCCACTCCTTTTTCGTCCGTCAACGCATAAAAATTCTGATGGTCAAAATGTTGAAATGCGGCAGCTGTGGAGACCCCTTCACCTGGCCATGCTAAGACAATATAATCCTGTGGAATGCTGCCTTGATAAGGTTTGAGTTGCTCACCAATACCCATGGCAGCACTGGCTTGTTGAAATAAGAAACACGGAATATCAGCCCCGAAAGGCGTGGCAAAATCAATCAATTGATGAGGCTTCAAGTCAATGCCCCAGTATGTGTTGGCGACTAAAAGCGCTGTGGCAGCATCCGATGAGCCGCCGCCTAAACCAGCTTGCGCAGGCAGATGTTTATCAATATGAATGGATAAGCCAGTGGTGATAGCATGTTGTTGCCGAAATGCCTGTAATACTTGATACACCAAGTTCTGCTCGCCTGTAAACGCTGCTTCACTACAGGTGACGCATAATAGGTCAGCCGCCGCTATGTGCAGTTTATCGCCCACATCGACATAGACAAAGCTGGTATCGAGCTCGTGGTAACCATTGTCGCGTACCGCAGTCACGGCTAAATGCAGGTTTACCTTGGCAGGGGCAAGATAGGTTTTACGGCGCATGATGTACCGTGTTGAAAATGATAATAACTTGCCGACCTTGTTGCATATCCATAATGCTTACACGTTTTTGGTTTGTTGCCCACACGACTTTAAGATTGGATTTATCCCATGAGCCTTGCCATGTGCGCTGGTCTTTGCTGTGCATACTTGCTGGATACTTTCCTGCAAAGACGTGAGCTAATTGCCAAGGCGGCAACACAATACCCATCTCCCACATGGCTTGTGGGCTTAAAGGTTGAAAAATGAGCGTTTGCTGACGATTTCGCCACAACATCGTTTGATCGCGCCAAGTGACATCAATAATACGACCTGTTGAACCATGGGTAAGGCGCAAGCTACCTTGCTCATGATTGCCTAACCAATCGATTTCAAGCTGAAAACGATGTGCCTGATTCATCACCAATAAACGTCCTGAAAAGGATGCAATCGCTTGAAATGGTTGCTTTGTGCTATCATGTTTGACACAAGATGTGCTGCTGCATAATAAGAATAAACCCAACAAGATTCGGGCATATGCCCGCTTGTGATACAAGCTCACAACAGACCGTGTTGCATTTTCAAAACAATCCTAGCCGATGCTTCGTGTTGCTGTTGAATGGCTTTTTGCCATGTTTGACGCGCCTTATCACGATTTCCATTTAACCAATACATATCACCCAAATGATCCAACATAGTTGGGTCATCAGCAACAATAGCGAGGGCTTTTAATTGTGTGCTAATCGCTTGTTTATAATGTTGTTGTTTGAAATAAACCCAAGCTAAAGAGTCTAAGTAATAAGCATCTTTGGGTTTGAATTGAAGTGCTTTTAATACCATGGCTTGAGCATCATCCAAACGTTGGTTACGTTCTGCCAAACTATAAGCATAAAAATTCAGTGCTTCGTGATGTTCAGGGTCTTCCTTTAATATGGTATCTAACGTAACATCAAACTGTGCGAATCGTTTTAAGTTATCTAAAGCCACTGCACGATTAAATAAAATATTGGCTGAATAGTGTTGTGCAACAATGGGTTCAGAAGCGGTGAGCAAGCTTTCATATGCTTTGCTTGCAAGGTATAAGTTGCTTAACATTTCATCAACACGTAAATCATTGCTAAACAAGACTTTTAAGTGTTTTAAACGCTTTTCAGCGGGTTCAAATTGTTCTTGTGTTAAATCAATGCTCGCCAAGCGCAGTTGCGCATCTAAATAAAAATCATGCTTGGCTTGAACTTGTTGATAATGAGGCACTGCTTTTGCCCATTGATGATTGGCTTCTAAACTGGCAGCCCAATAAAAATAAGCAGATGCCAGTGTTTCTGATAGTGCAGTTTGAGGTTGTGGTGTTAAATCGAACACTGCCTGAGCAAAGGCTTGCGATGCTTTTTGGTAATGCGCTTGCTCGTAAAGAACCTTGCCTATTGCCATGTGAATTGCCGCAGGTTTACGGGTTAAAGGCAGCAGTGTTTGATAGGTTTGAATGGCAAGGTCGAGTTGATTCTGCCTTACATATAAGGATGCTAAATGATGATATGATAACAAGGCGGTATTGGGGTGTTGCTGAATGAAGCGTTGGAGCAAACGCACTGCTTTTTTAGCTTGCTTTTGTTGTGCGGCAAGCTGGCTGCGTTGTAGGACAACATCTTCGAGTTCAGGATATTTCTTTTGCATCTTTACCAAGCTGCGCTCGGCTTTTTTGTAATGTTTTTGCTGTCGGTAAAGCTGGGCTTGCATGTAATACAAACGTGGTTGAGCATCGACCTTTAAACCTTGTGTTATGAGTTGATGGGCTTGTTTGTAGTCTTTGTTGTTGATGTGCAAACCAATGAGCATGGTTCGAACATCTAAATTTTTTGGTCCTTTGGGTAGTAACCCTTCTAATAATAACTTCGCTTTTTCGTTGTGCTGATTTGCCAATAAGACTTTAGCATAAAGCAATTCAAAATCGATATGTTCAGTGGGTGTCAACAAGGAAGTGGCTTGTTCAGGCATGTTTTCCAAGAGCTTTTGAGCAAGTTGAAGTTGCGGTTTGCGTTGGCTGGCAAGCAATAAATCGACCAATTCCAAGCGTGGCATGGTTGCAGCAGGGTCTTTTTTGATTAAAGCACTTAAAAAACGAATCGCCAAAGCGGGTTGTTGGTCATGTAAAGCGCGTTCGGCTGCCAAATAAAGAAATTGAGGTTGCATACGATCAAGAGACATCGGTGGTTTTTGATGCCGCGGCGTTTCAGCTTGGTGCGTTGATGTGCTTGCGCATGCTGTAAGCAGCAAACAAAGTAGGGTCAGCAAAGGAAAAGGTTTCATCGTCAAAAGCATGAACCTTTACGCTTGTTGAGGCAACTTTTGAAATTTTCCGCCTGCAGATACTTCATCGCTAAGCACCCAACAATGAACCTCAGCCACTTTGCCTTCACACACACTAATAATGGGGTAAACAAAGCCTTGCCAAGCATTGCTTAGGTCAGTGGGTGATGGTTTAGCTGGGCAATCAGGGTGGGAGTGAAAGACACCGATGATTTCCTGAGCACTGCCGCGCAATTCAGCATCAAGGGCTTGATAACCTGCTGGGTCAAGCTGAAAACGATCAGCCGCACGTTCTTCATTGAGGTTGGTAACTTGGCGAACTGAATGAATATGCCAACCATCTGCAAGCGCTTCTCCCACCAATAAGCCGCATATTTCATCGGGATAACCTTGCTCGGCAATATCCTGCATCATCTTTAAAGCAGCATCTTCAAAGCGACAATATTGCTGGCTATCACCATGCTCCAACACGGCTAAATAAGCATCACTACGAAAACGTTCGGGTTCATCCATTTTTGAATTATCCATGGTTAATCAGCACCTTTGAAAATGATATGTCTAACATTTACCTCATCCGTCATAAGGTTTAAAGGCGGGCAATGCTAGTTTTATTTATCACCTATTCAAGCCCTAGAGATGCGTGCGTGCTGCTACTTTTGGCATGACACCCACATGCAAGATGCATCGTAACTATTC
>CAZWPS010000154.1:0-3876 GCA_964635775.1 uncultured Zetaproteobacteria bacterium
GATAAACCATGATGTGCTTGCTCTGTTTTTGCAACCACCAAGCTGCCCGAAGTATCCTTATCCAAGCGATGCACAATACCTGGACGCTCCACGCCATTAATACCAGGTAAATCAGGGCAGTGATACAATAAGGCATGGACTAAAGTCGCTGTATCATGTCCATGTGATGGATGAACAACCATACCTGCTGCTTTGTTCACCACAAGTAAATGCTCATCCTCAAACAAAATATCCAAGGGGATGTTTTCAGCTTGTAAGGTAAGCATTTGGGTTGGTGGAAGCTCTGCTTTGTACAACTGACCTGCCAATACTTGTTGCGATCGTTTTAACTTTTTGTCCTGCTCATCATCTAAACAAATACAGCCTTGGCTTAGCAGTTGTTGCACCCTAGCTCGTGTTAAGCCTGAAAGCTGCACCAGCGCCACATCCAAGCGTTGACCATGCAAATCATCGGTAATCGCCCATATCAAAGTTGGTTCTTTCACCACATCAGATAACACGCTAATCATGCTCCATCACTATTCTGTAGTGCTTGTGCTTGTTGTATTTGCCGCTTCACTGCTTGGATTGTCTTGTTTTTTTGCAGGACGGCGACGACGGCGACGACGGCGTTTTTGACCGCCTTCTCCCTCTTGTTTTTCCTCTTTTTTATCTGTTTCTACAGCTGTAACTTTAGTTGCTTTGGCTGGTTGTGGTTGTGGTTTTGCTTTTGAAACCGGACGCTTACGACGTTGTTGATTGTTTTTCCTGCGCCCATTTTTTGGTTTTTCTTCTTTTTTGTCACCAAAGAGCAATGCCCACAATGCTTTCAACCAGCTTGTTTTAGCTGGCTTGGCAAGTGGTGTAGGAATACCCACTACCGGTTTTAATGGTTTTAATTTGCGTGTTGTACGCTGTGGTTTTTTGCCCTTACTTGTATCTTCAAGAACTTCCACGCGGTCTTGGTTGTTTTCATGCCAATGACGCTCAATACGATAATGCGGAATCATCAATTCAGGGCGAATTTGCAATGAAACTTGCACATCATAAGTCTCTTCAATACGTGCCACATGATCACGTTTGTGATTCATCAAATACTCACCCGTATCCGATGGAACTTGCACAACCAGCTTCGGTTTCTTGCCTGAAAATGCCAAGTCTTCAATGCGCGTCAACATTTGCAACGCCATAGACTCAACCGTTAAAATCGAACCTCGTCCTTGGCAACGTGGGCATGTTTCTGTCGTGGTTTCACGCACCGATGGATGCAATCGCTGACGAGACATTTCGAGTAGTCCAAAGCGCGAAATTCGCGCAAACTGTACGCGTGCTTTATCCGTCGCCGTTGCATCACGCAACGCCTCTTCCACTTGTTGCCCATGCTTACGATTCGCCATGTCAATAAAATCAACAACCACGAGTCCGCCAATGTCACGAATACGCAACTGACGCGCAATTTCTACCGCAGCTTCTAGATTCGTGTCCAGCGCTGTATCATCAATATGTTTGCGCCCTGTTGAGCGCGATGAGTTAACATCCACCGCTGTGAGTGCCTCTGTAGGATCAAATACAATCGAGCCACCAGAAGGCAAGCGAATTTCACGCTCATGAATTTCTTCACATTGTGATTCAATACCATAATGCCGAAATAAAGGTTTTTTCGCACGGTAGAGTTTAACCAGCTTTTCTTTGCCAGGCAAAACAGCATGTACAAAGTTTTTTGTGCGTGTGTAAACTTCGTGATTATCAACCCAAATTTCTTGAATATCATCACTGAAATGATCACGAATTGCCCGTGTTGCCATGTCTCCTTCAAGGTAAATTAAAGAAGGTGAAGGCGCAGTGCCACCTTTAATACGAATTTCATCCCACAAACGCTGCAAATAAGAATAATCACGCTCTAAGGCCTCTAACTTTTGGTCGCGTCCTGCGGTGCGCACAATCAAGCCCATGTTTTCGGGCACACTCAGTTGGGCTAAAATCTCTTTTAACGCTCTGCGCACATCATCGGGAAGCTTACGCGAAATGCCGCCACGCGACGTATTCGGGCTTAACACCAAATAACGCCCTGCCAATGAAATAAAGGTCGTCATCGCCGCGCCTTTATTTCCACGCTCTTCTTTAACCACTTGCAACAAGATTTCTTGCTTAGGCTCAAGCACGTCTTGAATATTTACTTTTCGAGGGTCTTGCGTTTTATCCACGCCCTCTTTCCAATAGTCAGGATGAATTTCACTCAAAGGCAAAAAGCCTTGGCGAATAGAACCATACTCCACAAAAGCCGCTTGTAAGCTGGCCTCTACTTTGGTAATGGTTCCACGATAGATATTACCTTTGGTCAGGATTTTATGTGTGGATTCAATGTCGAGTTCTTGTAAATACTCATCTTCAATAATCGCAACACGACTTTCTTCTTCATGCGAAGCGTTGATTAACATCAACTTTTTCATAGCAGCACCTTTATGCCACCGACAGTTTTATACCCATGAAAAACCCAGTAATTACATGGTTTTTCTATGTTTTTTGCTTAATATGCAAACACCCTATATCAACAACATATCAAGCAACGAATTCGTATTTTTAGACCGTCAGGCGGCTTTATTTTTCTTATTATAAATGCACATGGCTCAACACATAACCAGCGGTGATGAAGCTCTCATGGGAAGATACTTCCCTCATCAGCTTATTCATCTTCATCAACACGTTGATAGACCTTAGGCTTACTTTTGAACCTTACGATTCAAATCGTTTTTAACCTACTGCGCGATACTATCACTCGCTTCATATCGCCATAAACGCGGAACACATGTACAATCCGCCACATCATAACCTTAAGGAGTATATTTTGGCAAGTTTAGACCCCAAAGAAGAACAACCTCACCACGTCACCATTGATGAAAATGAACATCAAAGCCGACTTGACCGCGCACTTTGTCGCCTTTTAGGTCAAGACAAACGAACCTTGATTCTGCGTTTGATTCGTAAAGGGAATGTGCGTGTTAATGGTAAACGTGCTAAATTTGATTTAAGGGTTAATCAAGGTGATCGTATTTTCTTGCCCGCCAGCCTACGCCACACATCCGCCACAATAACACCCCCTCAATCCCATATTCGCCCCGTACACAATCTCCATGTTTTATACGAAGATGAAGACATTCTACTCATCAATAAAGCCGCAGGCATCGTTGTCCATGGCGGCAGTGGTCATGATGCTGGTTTGATTGAGCGTTTAAAAGTGCAGCTTCAATTGCCCGAGCTCCGCCTTGCCCATCGCTTGGATAGGGATACCAGCGGTTGCCTATTACTTGCCAAGAATTTAGCCGCGCTGCGCAAGTTAAACGAAAGCTTCAGAGAGCGCACCGCCCATAAAACGTATTTCGCATGGGTCGCTGGGCATCCCTATCCCTATGCAGGACGCTTACAATCACGCTTGCAAAAAGGAGTTTATTTGGGCGGCGAACGTATGGTGGTCAACAGTAGCGAAGGGCAAGAGGCCATCACAGACTTGCAAACCGTGTGTTTATGCCAACATCAAGGCTGGGATTATGCTTTGCTTGCACTGCAACCGCATAGTGGGCGAACCCATCAGCTTAGGGTACAGTTACAACATGAAGGGCATGCCATTTTGGGTGATCCCAAATATGCGGATAAAAATGATTTGCAACATTATAAAGCCATTCAAGGCAAGGGCTTGGCTTTGCATGCTTGGCGCTTACGTTTTACACATCCCCGAACGGGAAAAAACATGGAGCATCGCGCCCCTTGGCCAAGCACTTGGGCGCACTTTAACACCAAATAACGCCTCAACATATTGAGGACCTTATACAAGTTAATTGGTTCTTTTGTTGAAATTCAGGTTGATCATGATTTCACTTATGATGCGAAGCAAGGTTTTAA
>CAZWPS010000155.1:0-3802 GCA_964635775.1 uncultured Zetaproteobacteria bacterium
ACTAAATAGCGGAGCAATCAATCGTAGAAATTCTGGGACACAATACTTCATTGTTACCCACTTGAATTTCATAAGAGCCTTTTATATCAACTTTGTACGGGTGAATTTCAGAAAAGGGTAGGCTGCTTCGATTTCTGGCTTGTTTTTCGTTATGGCATCGTAAACTCTGCGCTTAATCAGCATTTCTTGAATGATGTGTTAAGATTCGCCAAGGAAAGTGCGCCTTAAGGATGAAATGATATGAAACAAGAACAATCGGCATTGCTACAATATGGAAAAGATAGCTTGGCTCAATTATATCAAGATGTGGATAAGGCTTTTCAGCAGGGTGAAAGTGGTCATCAACTGATGCAGACGATGTGCCAAGGGGTGGATGAGTTGCTCATTCATTTGTGGCAGGAGGTTGCGCCTGAAACATCACAAGTCATTGATTTTGTGGCGGTTGGTGGTTATGGGCGGGCAGAACTAGCGCCGCAATCTGATTGGGATGTGTGGTTTCTAACGCCTGAAGATGTCACGCCTATCATGCAGCAAGATATTGAATCATTTTTGTATGTGATGTGGGATATGAATGCGAAAATTGGTCATGCGGTGCGTTCTGTGACGCAAACTTTAGAGCATCTTAAAGAAGACTGGAGCTCTGCAACAGCGGCTCAGGAAATACGCTTATTATCAGGTCAGGGTTATATTTTTGATGAATTAAAGAAGAAAGTAGCCGTTTTTTTCAAAAAACAGCGAAAAAAGTTCATGGAAGCTAAACTACTGGAACATCAAGTTCGGCACCAACGCACAGGTAATACCGCATTTATGATGGAGCCAGACATCAAAGAATGTAAAGGGGGGTTGCGTGATGTGCAGTCTATTTTTTGGCTGACAAAAGCATGGTATGGCATTGAAAACACGAAAGATTTAGCTGTAAATAAGCATATTTCCCAGCGAGAGATTCAAGACTTATATACAGCGCAAGATTTTTTGTGGCGTTGCCGTGTTGGTTTACACCTTCAAACCAAACGCCCGAATGACCGCTTATCCTTTGAACAACAAGCCGTCTTGGCTGATTTGATGGGTTATCAAGCCGTTGCTCATCGTCCTGCGGTTGATGGTTTGATGAAAGATTATTTTCGTCATGCAGGGCGTATTGCTCGGGTAACAGGTTTATTGTTGCAAGATTTAAAAGAAAAACTGCACCCTATTCGTTGGCGCAGACGCAAAAAGTTGGATGCTTATTTCACAATTCAGGGGAATCAAGTGGGTTTGCGGCATGCACAAGTCTTTCAAGATAATCCTCTTCATTTATTGAATATTTTTCATATTGGACAACATGACCACCGTTGGTTAAGCAGCTCGGCGCTGCGTCAAATTCGAGAAGATGTGCGCTTAATTGATGATGATTTTCGTTGTAATAAAGAAGCGCATCGGATTTTTTTGCGTATTATAAGGCATCCAAGAAACGTCTTTTGGGCACTTAAAGAAATGAATGATACAGGGGTGTTGGGGCGTTTTATTCCTGCATTTCGTGATGTGGTTGGTTTAGGGCAATTTAATCAATACCATGCTTATACTGTGGATGAACATACGATTCGTGCCGTTGGTGAAGCGCGAAATATGCTGCATGAAGACCGTGAAATGCGCTTACCACTTGCTCAAGAGGTGTTTGGTCGCTTAAAACGCCCTGATTTACTCTATTTGGCTTTAATTTTCCATGATATTGCCAAAGGCATGGCTGGTGATCATTCACGCAATGGGGAAGTATTAGCACGCGAATTTTGTTTGCATATCGGCTTGACAGAAGATGGTGCTGAACTGGTCGCATGGTTGGTTCGTGAGCATTTAACGATGGCTGTAACTTCGCAACGCTGTGACTTATCAGACCCTGAAATCATTCGCGATTTTGCCAATAAAGTAGGAAGTATGGAGCGTTTGAATGCCTTACTTTGTTTGACTGTGGCAGATATTGCAGCGGTGGGGCCTAATGTATGGAACGACTGGAAAGGCGCGCTTCTAAGCCAGCTTTTTGAGGCGACACGACAAGTATTGATGGGTGAAACACTTAACCATGAGCTTGTCGCGCAACAGCGGCAAACACGGATTCAAAGCACACTGAAATTATTGCCAGAAACACCTTTAAATCAGCATATTTTAGAGCAACTTCCGAATCGGGTCATTGCCCATTTCCCACCCAATCAATTATTACCGATTGTACACTTATTAGCCCAAGAGCAAACCCATGCAGTGAGTTATAGCATTGATGATGAGCGTTGTGATACCATGTTATTGATTGCAACTGATGAACAAGCGTCTTTATTTGCCAAACTCACGGCCGTGATTGCTGCAGGACAAGTTAATGTGGTGGCTGCCCATGCTTTTTCTTTGGCAAATGGCAAGGTGCTGGATGTGTTTTATGTGCAAGATAAGCAACGCCAAGCTTTGGTTCACCAAGCCGACTTAACTCGTTTGGTGAAGCGTATTCACCCAGTATTGAGTCGTCATGTGCCGCTAAAAGAGCCTGTTGTGCCCAAGTTTAAACCTAGCTTGTTGATGCGGCGTGTTCCTGTTCGGGTGCGTAGTTTGCCTTTGGCTTCTACAACACAAACGGCCATTGAAATTGAAGCAGCTGAACGCCCAGCGTTACTGGCTCAATTTGCGTATGCCATTAGTCAGGCGGGTTATGTGATTCGTGGTGCGGCGATTTCTAGTTTTGGCGAACGTATTGTTGATGTGTTTTTTATTTGCCACCACAATGGCGAATTACTTAACCAAACACAAAGCCAAGCGCTTTGTGCTATACTCCACACAATAGGGGTCATTGACGAAAAAAAGGAAGAGTAAATGAAGCGTTTTCAAAATTGGTTACAACAGCATGTACTGCAACACATACAGCGGCGCTCAGCTTCAACGGGTTTTGTTTTGGCTTTAGGCGGCGGTGGTAGCCGTGGTTTGGCTCACCTTGGTGTGCTTGAAGCCTTAGAAAAGCATGATTTACGTCCTGATGCGATTGTTGGAACAAGTATTGGGGCATTATTTGGTGCGTTGTATGCGATTCATGGTGATGTGCAAGAAGTGCGGCAACGCGTGGAACATTTTTTAAACTCCGAATCCTTTTCACAGCTCTCTCTGCCCCCGCTTGCCGAAGCTAAACTCGAAGATGATACTTGGATGGCACGCTTGGGCGGTGCAGCACGTCATACGCTTCTTTATACCAAAGCAGCAAGAGATATTGCGCTGATGGATGGGGCAGTATTAGAGGGAATTATTGCTGAATTTTGCCATGAGGCAACATTTGATGACACGGTGATTCCCCTCTATATTACAGGCGTGAGCTTTCCTGCAGGTCAATGTCATTTATTTCATGAAGGTAGCCTGACGGCATCTGTGGCTGCAAGTATGGCAATTCCAGGTGTGTTTAGTCCTATTTTGGTGAATGGTGTGCGTTATGTCGATGGCGGTGTTGCTGCGGAAATCCCCTCTTTAGAAGCCAAAAGCATTGCTCAAGCTGAGCAATGTGTGGTGGCAGTGAATGTCAGTGCATACCCTGACTCTGAAACAGAGCCAGAACATATTATTTCCATGCTTGACTGGACAACTATGGTTAAATCCTACCATTTACGCCAGTTTAAATATCAATATGCCGATGTCATGATTACCCCATTAGTAGGCACCACACAATGGCACGACTTTTCACATCCGGAAGAAGAAATCCGCAAAGGTTTTGATGCTACAGAAGCTAAAATCCCCATGATATTACAACAATTAGGGCGTTCATCACCAGGGTAATTGCATGAAAACAGCCTGTGTTTTACGC
>CAZWPS010000156.1:0-3800 GCA_964635775.1 uncultured Zetaproteobacteria bacterium
AGGCGAAAAAGCACAGCTTACGACTGTAAGCGAGCATTTTTTAACGCCGTCATCGTGTAAATCAGAGGCGAGCTGAACCGTTACCAATCATTAAGCTCTTAATTCAGCAGCAAACTGCTTTGTCATTGCTGTTATGATGGCTTGGCTTACTGCATCAGAGTCTTCTTGTGTCAATGTACGTTGCCTATCTTGTAGCGCAAAACGAATGCCTAAACTCACCTTGCCCTCAGGCACACCTTGACCCTCATACAAATCAAAAATGCGTGCGTTTATCAGCAGTTTTCCACCTGCTTTACGTGCAGTTTGAATCATATCTTCCGCCGTTGTCACACAATCAACTAAAAATACCAAATCACGCTCAACCAAGGGGAATTCAGCAACGGCTTGAAATTTAGCCTTTTTGCCCGCAGACAAAACATCCACATTGATTTGTGCCACAAAAACATCCACATCCAAGTCAAAATGAGCTGCCAAATCAGCATCCACCTTACCCATATGCCCGACCACAGTCTTGCCCACAACAATGTTT
This sequence comes from uncultured Zetaproteobacteria bacterium, assembly GCA_964635775.1. GTDB lineage: Bacteria > Pseudomonadota > Zetaproteobacteria > Mariprofundales > Mariprofundaceae > Ghiorsea. Next base: position 530 of record CAZWPS010000156.1, read on the forward strand.
GCCGTTTGCCCTGCTTGTAGCCCCAACAGCGTATCATTTGCCATAAAACGCGCTGTCAAACCACGGCTTTGCAACCACGATACCACAGCACCTTTTAAGTCAAAGAAATCAGCTTTGCTTGTTTTGGCAAACCATTCATCTGTTGCCACATCGCCAGCCATCAACCATGCCATCACATTGCTTTCTTGATGATTTTCGGCAAATGCACCCGCTTCACTGGCTGCATAAATACGCCCTTGCTCAACCAATGCCACACCCGCTTGCTGGCGATTCATATTATACTTGGCGTTGTTCATCAAACTTGGAAATACAGATCGACGCATCACACTCATTTCCGCAGAAATAGGATTTTGCAACACCAAATCTTGCCCATCATCCGCAACAAACAAGCGTTGTTCCGCAGGTGAAATAAAAGCATAGTTAATCACCTGCACAAAACCCAAGGACACAGCACTGCTCATGCATGTATCCACTTGGCGCGGTTTAATCGTCGCTAGCGATGGCAATAGCGCTGGAATATGCTCAAAACCAATCACCCGCGCATATTCTTCTGAAATATCTTCCCACAAGGACACATCATGCCTATGACTTGGCACAGAGACCTGAAATACAGCATCCTTATCACCTTCAAAGGTGAATCCCATACGCCCCAACACCGCATGCGCATGCGCTGGCACAGCAATGCCCAAACGCGATTCAATGCGCTGCATATCCACAGTAATCACTTTGTTTTTAAACAAGGCGGCAGTATCACCAAGCACCGTTGTCACACTTATTTTTCCACCAAATAAGTCGCAAAGCAGTGCTGTGACTTGATCCATTGCCACCTCAATCATAGCAGGGTCAACCCCGCGCTCAAAACGCATAGACGAATCAGAGACCAAACCACAAGTACGCCGTGTCGTGCTTATTTTGGCAGCTTTAAATGCCGCAGATTCCAGAATAATGGATGTGGTTTTATCCGTGACACCCGTTGCTTCAGAACCCATAATGCCCGCTAAAGCAATCACCTTGTCTGCATCAGCAATCACCAAATCACCTGCTTGCAACAACACTTCTCGCCCATCTAAGGCTAAAAAATGCTCGTTGAGCACAGCATGCCGCACTTGAATGCCACCATTGAGCGTGTTTGCATCAAAAGCATGCATAGGTTGCCCCAAATCAAGCATGGTATAGTTGATTACGTCCACCACACCATTAATCGGACGCAAACCAGCCGCCACTAGCCTTGCTTGCAGCCAATCAGGTGAACACGTTACCCGTATGTCTTGAATCAAACGTGCTGAATACAATGGACAATCATCATGTGCCGACAACGATACAGTAGGCGCAGCCACCGCCGCATCACTTTCAATCGTAAGCGCATCCGCTTCAATGAAGGGTAAATCATCATCTGCCGCTAAATCACGCGCCAAACCACGCGCACTCATACAATCACCACGGTTGGGGGTGATGTCCAAGTCTAAGATAGCTTCTTCAAAAGCTAAATAGACACCAACCTCATCACCAATCGGCGCATCCGCTGGTAAAATCAATAAACCATCCGCACTTTCAGCCAAACCAAGCTCTTCTTCTGAACAACACATGCCAAAGCTGGTTTGCCCACGAATTTTACCTTTTTTAATCTTTAAACCATTGGGTAACTTTGTGCCCAAGGTTGCCACGGGGATTTTATCACCCTCAACCATATTTCCTGCCCCACACACAATGTTTAAGGGCTCACTTTCGCCAATATCAATCACCAACAATTTTAATTTGTCTGCATCTGGATGAGGTAATATGGATGTAATCAAACCCACACGCACACCTTTGATAGCGGCGCGTGGCTCTATAATGCCTTCAACTTCATGCCCCAAACGCACCAAATCATCGGCAACTTCTGTTGCTGATTTGGTCAAGGGTGTATGTTCTTTTAACCACGAAAAAGGTATTTTCACGAGCCCATCCTCCGCAAAAAGCGTACATCATTTTCAAAAAACAGCCTTAAATCAGGAATACCATGTTTAAGCATCACCAAACGCTCCACACCCAAACCAAAAGCAAAACCAGAATAAATATCCGAGTCAATACCCACAGATTTTAATACATTGGGATGAATCATGCCACTACCCAACACTTCAACCCAGCCACTGCCTTTACAAATACGGCAACCTTTCGCCGCACAAAACACACAACCAATATCCACTTCCGCAGAAGGCTCGGTAAACGGAAAATAATGCGGTCGCAAACGAATCGACACATCTTTTTCAAAATATGCGGATAAAAAATGTTGCAACACCCCTTTAAGCTGCGCCAAAGACACATCTTTATCCACTTTAAACACTTCAACCTGATGAAACATCGGTGAATGTGTAACATCATAATCACAACGGTACACACGGCCCGGTGCAACCACCGCCAAAGGTGGTTGTCCTCCAGCTGCGATGCAGCTTTGCATCGTACGAATTTGCACAGGTGAGGTATGTGTTCTTAACAATTTAGCTTGTTGCGCATCACTTGATTCAAAGAAGAAAGTATCATGCATGGCTCTCGCAGGATGTTCTTCAGGGATATTTAAAGCATCAAAATTGTGAAATTCATCTTCGATTTCAGGACCTTCTGCAATTTCAAAACCCATTTGCGCGAAAATTGCCGTCATCTCATTCAAGCCCTGCTGTACAGGATGCATCACACCGCGTTGATGGCTGCGTCCAGCAAGTGTCACATCAATCCGCTCAGCTGCAATGCGTTGCTCTTTTTCTTTGACTGCCAACAACGCTTCAGCAGCAGCCAATGCCTCTGCCAAGGCCGCTTTAGTTGCATTCACAAACTGACCAATCACCGGTCTATCTTCAGCTGCCAACTTGCCCACACCTTTAAGCACACGCGTCAACGCACCCTTTTTACCCAAATATGCCACGCGCAAAGCTTGTAAGGCATTTAAATCAGTAGCAGCCAAAAATTCAGCCAAGGCCTTACCCTGCAAAGCTTGCAGCTCATCTTTCAACGAATCAATTTCACTCATAACATCCTCAACCTTATGTTTCAGGGTTTAACAAGCTGCGCACCCTACAAAACACCACGTAAAAACACTACCCACAACAAGCATTCATCCGTGATGTCTCATATTTAAGGCATGTTTGTCATCCCGAGCGCAGTTGAGGGAGCTGACGGGGTCCCCTGTGTCAGGCAAGATGTAAAACAACATGTAACGGTTCAGATTGCTTATGATTTATGCGAGGACAAGGCGAAAAAGCACAGCTTACGACTGTAAGCGAGCATTTTTTAACGC
>CAZWPS010000157.1:0-3675 GCA_964635775.1 uncultured Zetaproteobacteria bacterium
AACAGGTACAGGCACCAAATCTATCTTTGGTTATCAAATGCGCTTTGATTTAAGGCAAGGTTTTCCGCTTGTGACCAGTAAAAAAGTGCATTTGAAATCAATTATTCATGAATTGTTATGGTTTCTTCAAGGTGACACCAAAACAGCCTATTTAACAGAAAATGGCGTCAAAATATGGGATGAGTGGGCAAAAGATGGTGATTTAGGCCCTGTTTATGGTTATCAATGGCGTAATTGGCCCACTGCTGGCGGTCAAACGATAGATCAAATTGCTGAACTTATTCAGCAAATCAAAAGCAAACCCAATTCCCGCCGCCTTATCGTATCTGCTTGGAATGTTTGCGATTTGCCCGATGAGTCTCTTTCACCACAAGCCAATGTGGCATTAGGAAAAATGGCACTTGCTCCCTGCCACGCCTTTTTTCAATTTTATGTTGCTGATGGCAAGCTATCTTGCCAACTCTACCAACGAAGTGCCGATATTTTTCTCGGTGTCCCCTTCAATATCGCCTCTTATGCCTTGCTCACCATGATGGTTGCCCAAGTTTGCGATTTAGAAGTCGGCGATTTCATTCACACCTTAGGTGATGCCCACTTGTACAGCAACCATTTCACGCAGGTTCAAACACAATTAACAAGAGAGCCTTACCCCTTACCAACGATGAAGCTCAACCCCAACATCAAAGATATTTTCGCTTTCCAATATGATGATTTTACCTTAGAAAACTACCAACATCACCCCGCAATTCGCGCACCCATTTCAATTTAAGGTAAAATATGGCACATCAACGAACAGAATTCACTGAGCATCAAAAAGCTAAAATATCTTGCCCTATTCGATTGCTCAACTGGGTTCGGGGTCGTAACGATGTTATTTGAACTCAAATCATAAATGCAATTTTAATGCGATTAGCCTATCTTAGGTAAAGGTTGCAGGTATTGCTCTAATATGCCACAGTTTTGCTCATTTATTTATGTTGAATTGATGGTTTACAAAGGAGAGTTCATATGAAACTTCAACTTCGCTTACTGATGTTGCTTATTTTTCTATTGCCGCATGCCACATTTGCAGATTCTTTTTTATTACCAGGAGAAGTTGCCAAAGCAGATTTGGTTAAAGATTTTCCTCAACCCTATGTGGTTAAAAAAGGGGACACATTATGGAATATTGCCGATGAATACTTTGCCAGCCCTGAAAAGTGGCTCACAATTTGGGAGCAAAACTTACAAGTCAGCAACCCTGACCTCATTTATCCAGGCAATGAAATTTGGCTTAAAATAAAAGAGCCGCCAGCAAAAGCCAAAGATCCAGAGTTTTTACGCGATATCGCTGAGCTTAAACCACGGGTGATTTACAAACCTGCTGAACGCATTGAAACTGAAGTGGATACAAAGATGCTACTCACAGCATTAGCCAGGCAAGACTTCATTCACCCTGATGCGGTGGAGGGTGTAGGACATATTTTAGACTCAGAAGATGAGCGCCTTAATTATGGTGCGCATGATAAAGTGTACTTACAACTCGATGAACCGGCCAACCCTGGCGATATTTTTAATATTTTCCGAACTGGCGACCCCATTTTTGACCCCACTAGCACGCAAAAGAAGTTAGAAGGTTATTTGGTAAATCACCTTGGTCGCGTGCAAATCACTGCGATTGAAAGTGGTGTTTATCGGGGTACTATTTTAGAAGCATTTGAAGAAATTGGACGCACAGACCGTTTAAAAGCTGCCCAGCCTATTGATTATGTCATTAAACCAGATTACCCCACTGGTCCTTTTTATGGTCGGGTAATGTATGTGCGCAACGATGCTGTAGAAGCAGGGCAAGGACAAATTATTGGTATTAATTTAGGTTTACAAGATGGTTTACATTCAGGTTCGGTATTGGCGTTGTACCGCATGGGTAGGTTGATTGTGGACAAGCGCTATGATGAAAAAACATACCGCGCTTTACCTGAAGAAAAGATTGGCGAAATTATTGTCATTGTGCCTCAAGAAAAAGCGTCGATTGTGCTTGTTACACGCTCGTCATCGGCAGTTAATAAGGGTGATATTGTTCAGGCCTTACCACACCAATAAACATCTTGCTTAACCCTGTTACCAAAGACTACCTGCGCTTAAGCTTGGTTCCTGGGGTGGGTGTGATGATTGGGCAACAACTCATCGAAGCCTTTGGCTCAATCCAAGCCATTTGGCAACAATCCGCAGCACAAATGTTAACCATTGATGGCGTAGGTCCTAAATTGGTGCAAGCTTTAAGCAGCGCCCGCTCCCCCGCTGCACAACAACAACGCGATAAGCTGATTCAATCATGCGAACAACAGGGTATTCATATTATTTGCCCTGATGATGATGTTTGGCCTAAGGGTTTAACTGCATGTGCTGATGCGCCATTCATACTTTATGCGCGCGGACAGCTTGATTGCCTTCGCTCAGAAAAAATCCTTGCCATGGTTGGGGCACGAAAAGCCAGTGCGGAAGGCAAACTGATTACCCGCCGCTGGTCATCATTTTGTGCACAACGTGATGTGTGTGTGATTAGCGGTATGGCACCAGGTATTGATTCTGCAGCACATGGCGGCTCTTTAGATGCAGGACAAGCCGGCATTGCGGTTTTGGGTTATGGTTTAGAGGCGGGCAGCTTGCAGCAACAAAAACAAATCAAGGCGTTGGCAGAGAAGGGCTGTGTGCTTAGTGAATATTTGCCCCAAACAACAGCCAGAGCTGGCTTTTTTCCGCAACGTAATCGCCTGATTGCAGGCATTGCCCAAGCGACAGTGGTGGTCGAAGGCGGCTTAAAATCAGGCTCTTTGATTACCGCAAGACAAGCTTTAAATTATGGACGTGAAGTGTTTGCGGTTCCAGGTTCAGTGCTAAATGGTATTCATGCAGGTTGCCACCAATTGATTCAAGATGGTGCGATTCTAGCCAGTGATGCTGAAATCATTTTACAACACTTACATTGGCAGCAGCCATCAATCACCACCTCATCTTACCAAGCAACATCCGCGACAGAAGCACAAATTCTCTCTGCTTTAGGCAAAGAAGTCTTGCATGTGGATGCCTTGGCAGAACATTGTTGCTTGACCGTGCCCAAGCTTTCTACCATCTTGCTCAATCTTGAGTTACAAGGTGCCATTGAGAAGCTGCCTGGCAGCCGATATACGTTAAGCTAACGAGGGTATAACATGAGTGCAGTTGTGGTGGTGGAATCGCCTGCGAAAGCTAAAACTATTGAGAAATATTTGGGCAAGGGTTATAAAGTCTTAGCCTCTTATGGGCATGTTCGTGCCTTTCCCAAAAAAGATGGTTCAGTGGATACGGACAACGATTTTGCGTTAAAGTACGTCATCATTGAAGACAAAAAGAAACGCTTAGATGCCATTGAAAAGGCACTTAAAAAAGCCGACATGCTTATTCTAGCAAGCGATTTGGATAGAGAAGGCGAAGCGATTGCTTGGCATGTTGCGGATGAAATGCGTTTGCGTGGTTTGTTGGATGAAAAACCTGTGCAACGTATTACATTTAACCAAATTACCCGCCAAGCTATTCAACATGCCATCAATAATCCAACGACATTAAACATGCCTTTGGTGGACGCCCAACAAGCACGTTCAGCCTTGGATTATTTGGTTGGTTTTACCTTATCACCTTTATTGTGGCGCAAGATTC
>CAZWPS010000158.1:0-3667 GCA_964635775.1 uncultured Zetaproteobacteria bacterium
AAAATAGAATTACCATCTTGACATGAGCATCTCCAGCTTCGCGAATGACAAAAAAGAATCCCTTGCTCCCTCGTATCATCGCCTTCAAGTTGCCTTCAAACTTTCTTCAAAATCCACTTACGATTTGAATAAGTCACATGTTGACCATCCCAAACGCAGTTGCCCCATCTCATGGGGCAAGATGTGTAGGCAGGCTGTAACTATTCAGCACTTTTCAAAATAGCTGAAAAATGACAATTTTAACCCCCCCCTATCGGTTCATATTGCCTCTGATTTGTTCGTTTTTAAGAAAAAAGCGCGTAGTTTGCCACGCTCTAGACTTGGGTTGTGCGCGAATTTTTAATAGTTGCCATTGCCTTTTTCCTTACTAGAATCCGCCTTATAATTAAGTGATGATGATATAGGTGTGAATGTTTTTTAATAGCCACTTTCAGGCAATTAGAAACAACCTAATCCTAACAATTTTACATCATTCCTGCTGTCTCTCTGACGGACATGTGGCAAAAAGGAAATAGCTCTATGAATATCCAATTACCTGATGGTTCTTCTCGCGTGTTAACTGATGGGGCAACCGCCTTTGACTTGGCGCAAGACATTGGCGAAGGCTTGGCGCGTGCTGTGCTCGCGGCAACGGTCAATGGCGAAACATGCGATCTTTCCGTCGTTTTATCCGATGGTGATACGGTTGCTTTAATCACAGACAAATCAGATGCCGCTTTGGCGGTGATTCGTCATTCTACAGCACACTTGTTGGCGATGGCAGTGCAAGAAGTCTTTCCAACAGCGCAAGTCACCATTGGCCCTGTGATTGAAGATGGCTTTTATTATGACTTCGCATTTGAACGACCCTTTACCCCTGAAGATTTAAAAGTGATTGAAAAGAAAATGAAAGAAATTGCCAAGCGCAAGCTGCCAATTACGCGCCAAGTTTGGTCGCGTGAAACAGCAATACAGCACTTTGAAAACTTGGGTGAGGAATATAAAGCTTTATTGATTGGACGTATCCCTGCTGGCGAAGAGGTGAGTGTTTATCAACAAGGCGAATGGGGCGACCTTTGCCGTGGCCCGCATGTGCCCAACACAGGCAAGTTGCGTTATTTTAAATTGATGCGGGTGGCAGGTGCATATTGGGAAGGTGATGCAAACAACGCGCAGTTACAGCGCATTTATGGTACTGCCTGGGCATCTAAAGCTGACTTAAAGGCTTATTTGTTTCGCTTAGAAGAAGCAGAAAAACGCGATCATCGCAAATTGGCAAAGACATTGGACTTGTTTCACTTACAAGAAGAAGCACCTGGCATGATTTTCTGGCATCCAAAAGGCTGGAAGATTTGGCAAGTGGTTGAAAATGAAATTCGTCAGGTCATGCAAAATAATGGTTACCAAGAAATTAAAACACCACAAGTCGTCGACAAAAAGTTATGGGAAAAGTCTGGGCATTGGGAAAAGTTCCGTGATGATATGTTTACCACCAGCACAGAAAACCGTGATTATGCCATTAAACCCATGAACTGCCCTTGCCATGTGCAAGTTTATAATCAAGCACTGCATTCATACCGCGATTTACCATTACGCTTGGCAGAGTTTGGCTCTTGTCATCGTAATGAGCCTTCGGGCACGCTGCATGGTTTGATGCGTTTGCGTAATTTTGTGCAAGATGATGCACATATTTTTTGTGAAGAGTCGCAAATTCAAGATGAAGTAGGCGCATTTATTGATTTGGTCTTTGAAACGTATAAAAAATTCGGCTTTGAAGATGTCATTATCTTTTTATCGGATCGTCCTCAGCAACGGGTGGGCACAGATGAGCAATGGACAAAAGCGGAGACATCTTTACATGAGGCATTAAAAGATAAAGGCTTGGCATACGGTTTAAATCCGGGCGAAGGTGCCTTTTATGGCCCTAAAATCGAATTTTCTTTAAAGGATTGTTTGGGCAGAGTGTGGCAATGTGGCACCATTCAAGTGGACTTCTCTATGCCAGGTCGCTTGGGTGCGGAATATATTGCTGAAGACAACAGTAAAAAGACACCTGTGATGTTGCATAGGGCGATTTTGGGCTCTTTAGAGCGTTTTATTGGCATTTTAATTGAAGAACATGCAGGAAAGTTCCCCTTTTGGCTGGCTCCAACGCAGGCTGTGGTCTGCAATATTTCTGAAAAACAGGCTGATTATGTGCAAGAAGTGGTTGAAAAAATGCGTTTAGCAGGTTTCCGTGTAGAATCGGACTTGCGCAATGAGAAGGTCGGCTATAAGGTGCGCGCCCATACTTTGCAGCGTGTGCCCTTCATTATTGTGGTGGGCGAGCGTGAAAAAGAAGAATCAACATTATCTGTGCGTAGTAGAAGCGGTGATGATTTAGGTTCTAAAACGGTGGAAACATGGATTTCAGAGATGGAAGCTATGGAAAAAGCGTATCAATAAGTTGAAAAAAGCAACATAGGCTGGGAGTTACTTATCGCCAAGAAAGAATTAGCAGTAAACCATGATATTGAAGCAGCAGAAGTTCGTGTTATTGGGCATGAAGGTGAGCAGATTGGCGTCTTAAGACGCTTAGAAGCGATTGCAAAGGCAGAAGAAGTTGGGCTTGATTTAATTATGATGTCCCCCAATGCCAAGCCACCTGTTTGTAAAATTATGGACTATGGCAAGTATAAGTACGACCAAAGTAAAAAAGCCAATGAAGCGAAGAAAAAGCAACATGTCATTCAAATTAAAGAAGTGAAGGTGAGGGCAAGTACCGACCAACACGATTTGGATGTTAAGCTTAAAAAAGTGCGTAAGTTTTTGTCAGAAGGCAATAAAGTAAAGGTATCTTTGCGTTTTCGTGGTCGTGAAATGGCGTACACGGGTAAAGGTACAGAGCAATTAAAACATATTGCTGAAGAAGTAAAGGAGCTGGGCAAACCTGAAAAAATGCCTAACATGGAAGGACGGCAAATGATTATGGTCATTAATCCGTTGAAGAAATAGAGGTTGGTAAACAATGCCTAAGATGAAATCAAATAGTGGTGCTGCAAAGCGCTTTTCAAAAACCGGAAGCGGCAAATGGAAGCGTAATAAAGCAAATGCTCAACATATCTTGACCAAAAAATCACCGAAACGTATTCGTGGATTTCGTGGTACAACCCTTGTTGCAGCATCAGATGCTAAAGCTTTGAATCGTTTGATTCCTGGCCTTTAAAGTTTAGAGATAGGAGAAAAATATGCCTCGCGTAAAATCAGGTGTACAGGCACATGCCCGTCATAAGAAAGTTATTAAAGCTGCAAAAGGTTATTACGGTCGTCGTAAGAGCTGTTTTCGTGTAGCAACCCAAGCGGTAGATAAAGGTCGTCAGTATGCGTACCGTGACCGTAAAGTTAAGAAGCGTGATTTCCGTAGCCTTTGGATTGTTCGCATCAATGCTGCGGCACGTTTAAATGGCTTGAGCTATTCACGTTTCATGTTTGGCTTAACGCAAGCTGGCATTGAACTCGATAGAAAAGTATTGGCTGACATTGCAGTTCGTGATGCTGATGCTTTTGCACAGCTTGCAGAAACAGCCAAAGCAAATATTCAATAAATAACAATAGGTTCCGTACTTCGGAATCATTGCTTCAACATGGCAGGGCTGTAATGGCTCTGCCATTTTTGTTGCGTTCATCATGCTGTGCAGCATCATCGCAA
>CAZWPS010000159.1:0-3659 GCA_964635775.1 uncultured Zetaproteobacteria bacterium
CACACATCTTGCCCTGTAAGGTCCCTTAGCTGCGTTCGGGATGACAAACATGTTCTTTGAACTCCAATCGTTAACACAGAAACCACTTGTTTTGGATGCAGCATCGTCAATGATGAGTTGATGAGCAGTGTTCTAGGAGGGGTGGATGAAAGGCAAAAAAAATCGACCTGACCAAGTGCAAAAGGGGGGGAAGGGAGGAGCACAAGGTCAGACCGATAATAATGTGGTATTGGGGATACCACATTAAAAAACATCAAATGATGTATTCAAATATAACTAAAGCAAAGCGCGTGCCAACTTTGCCATGATGTGAGAATAAAGTGCTTTTGACGTAAAAGCGGGTAAATAAGAGGTGAGTTGAATCATTATACACTTATTTCTTTTTGCGGACACCCCTCTTTGCTGAGGTCGGCGCAAAAAACACCCATAATACAACACCTGCAATCAGAAAAAACAAAAATAATTCAATCAGACCAACCCACCACATCAGGGGTGGTCACTCATATCCATCAACATCATATCCATATCATGGGGCATGGTTGGGGTTTCTTGCGGCATCTGATGTGACATGGGGTGTTGGTGTTCGCCATGTAAAAGGTGCATCCAATCACTGCCACGAATGAGTGTTAAACAGCCCAAAGCGATTAATAATAAAGCCGCAAACTTAAGGAATAGACCTCGCCAATGTGGGCTGATACGACGCAGTACAATCGGCACAATACTCATCGCAGGGACAGTGCCTAAACCAAATGCCAACATCACCAAAGCAGCCTGCACGACATCCCCTGTACTGATGCTTAATGCCAGTCCTGCATACACCAAACCGCAAGGTAATAGCCCATTAAACAAGCCCACCATCAACCAACTCATTGGCATGCGGCTGGCAGATGCGGCTTGTATCCAGCGGCTTAATCCTAGCCATTTGGTAAAGCCATTGAGTCGTTGGGCTAAGATGTCGGGCAACCAGCCAGCAAGGGTTAAACCAAAGAGAATCATCAATGTTCCAGCAATGAGGGTTAAGCCTTGTTGAATATGGGTGAACCAAGCAAGTTGGAGCAGCACTAAGCCTAATATGCCAGCCAATAAACCAAGCAAGGTATAAGTAATGATACGACCTGCTTGATATGCCATCAAACCTGCCCACCATATGTTTGGGCGAGACATACTTAAGGTAGTCACCAAACCACCACACATGCCAACACAGTGCATGCTGCCTAAAAAACCGACTAAAAATGCAGCCAGCAGGAGTTCTATCATGGTTGAGTCAGTGATTTTTTTAGTAGTGGGGCGCGTAGCTTGGTTTCAAACTGTTTGGGTTCAACAAATTGGAGGATTTGCAAACCATCCGCAGGCTGGATAAAATCTAAGCCCAGTTGAGGGTAGAGAAGATGGGCATTACCCTCACCATCATCAATGAGTTGTTCAGGCTCACCAAATTCTTCTTTAAATACTTCAAACTTCAAACGCTCACCAGCAACAAAAGTAATGCTTTGAATGGGTAATTGATACACTTCTGCCCTCAAATCTTGAGGTATGGCGACCCGAATAACATCGTTGGGGAAAAGCTCAGGTTGAAAAGCTATTTTTTTGATATGTTGTAAGCGTTTATAGCTGGCATCAAGCCCAATAATGATACGATCACCTTCATCAAAAACATCGGCAAAATAAGCTTCCAAATGCATGGCTGGTTCGGCTTGGTTGGGTCGCTGTCGGCGTGTAAAGAGGGCAACTTCTGGTGTTGCTTGCAGGAATGACATGACATCACTCAAACGATGCTGGTGCAATACAAAACCAAGCAAACTAATTTGCCCATGTTGTTGCTGTATATCCCACATATGAGGGCGGGGATTAGGCTCACTATTGGGAAAAAACATATACAGCAAAACTGCAATGAGTAAACCAAAGATTATGCGGTATAGCCACTTTTTGCTCATCATTGACTCCTTATAAGTTTCAATGTTGAGCATGCTGCCACCGTTTATGGTCGCAGCAAGAAAAAGCCATTCGCTTATCAGGGCAAGCGCATTAAAAAATGCAGTGTATTGCGTTCACGATTATGTGTGCGTTTGTCAAATACCTTGCCACGTAAGAGCGCTCAACGGCGTTCGGGATGACAAACTTTTTACCGCTTGTGCTTTGGACTCAAATCGTAAGCCTTGAATTGAAGTCACAAGTACAACTTGAATCCCCCCTGTGTCAGGCTAGTTGCCCAGTTCGCTTATCAAGAGCGTTTAAGTTGCCGCATCATGTTTATAAATATGGGCAACAATAAGCCCAGCCAACACTGCTTCAAGCAGACCGCCAGCAATCCACATTCCAATTAAGCTTGTAGGAATGGGTTGCACAGCATAGGTAATCAAATGTGGGCCTGCCATCATCAGCCCAACCATTAAACCAAAACAAGCACCACCTTGAAGTCCACCACACATACGCATAAAGCTATACAGATAACAAAACATTGTGGCAATGAGGAATTGTCCTAACATCAACCAGCCCATATAATCTTGCATGGCTTCTTCAGTACGCCATAAATGGGCTGTTGCTTGGTAAACACTGCCTAATATCATGCCATGAAAGAGCATTTCATAGATAAAAATAAAGACTGCAACAGCAATAATTGCCAACACTAATTGTTTGCAATGGGGTCTACACACACATGAACATATCATCTTACACCTCCGTAATACGGCAAAACTCACCGCATCAGCCTAATATAGCAGTTCTTGCGCAAAAAAGCGATGCTTATACATCTTACATCACAAAATCCCTCAACGGCGTTTGGGATGACAAGCTTACCCAGGATGGAAGCTAGCACGGGGCTTGATAAAACACTGCTTTGCGATCACATGCCAAACACATGTCCAAGTGATGCTCTTTCCTCAACAAGACGGCGTTAAAAGCTCCACTCTAAACCTAACGAAGCACGCACACTCCAAATCGTGACTTCGGGAACGGTCCCAAAAGAGTCTTGCCCATTTTGGGTATATAGATAAAGACGCTCTGTTTCAGGGCGACTTTTGTATAAATACTCCAAGCTGCTGCTTAATAAAAAGTTGTCAAATAGCTGAAAGCCATAACCAATATTTGTTTGTAGGTCATAACCTTTGAAATAATCAACCCACTGAACCCCTGGAAAGTTTGAGTTGGTGACTTTATAATACATGGGTACACCAACGGTAAAACCCATTAACAAACGTGTTGTTTCATCAGGCTCAATAAAGGTGGAATCATAACGGATGCCAAAGCTTGCCATAATATTGGTTGCATCTTCGGTAATTGATGTGGTCTTGGGAAGATTAAGACTGTTTCCTGTGCTGTTTTCAAAGCTGGTTGTTCCTGTGCTTGGTTGAAAGTCAGAGCGAGAAAAGCTTAAAGTGGTGATGCCTACACCTGATACCAAATGGTAACCTGTTTGCTCAATTTGCCAAGATGCCAGCATATTCAGCTCATTTAAACGCACTTTTCTTTCATTGGTTTGTACTACGCCAAAACCAGAAATGTCCCAGTTCTCGCGCACTGATTGGGGGTCTAAAGTTGATGTTGTTTGCACATAAAATCCAAAATCATTGCCGATTGGCGTATAACTTCCTGAACGTTGAATAGGATTGGTAACCGCTTCTGCCATAAACAAATCATGTCCTGCAAACGGAATGGTCTCA
>CAZWPS010000160.1:0-3638 GCA_964635775.1 uncultured Zetaproteobacteria bacterium
CGACCTTCGGGTTATGAGCCCGACGAGCTACCACTGCTCCACCCCGCGTCATTTTTCTAACGATTGAAATGCGTTAGAAGTGATGTTTTGTTGCTGCCCGATAGTGGGGCAACGAACTGCGAACGACGCGAACTTTATCGCCGAGATATGCATTGTCAACGACTTAAATTGAAGAGGGTGATTGATGAGGAAATTATCATGCTGCTCATTTAATAATAGCTTTAATGCGTATCATAATGAATCGTTAGGCAGGGGCAGGGGATAGCTTGCTGTCGAACGATGAGATACGATTGGCTCTTTTGAAATTTATAAGAGCCGAAATTCAGTCGTAAGGGTAATTTTAATGCGATTTCCCTCAGTGAATGTTAGCTTTTCCGATGAATGTTGATCAAAAGGATATACTTGATGCAGAAAGTATTATGTGTTGTATGCTTGATATTGGTATTTAACCCTACAGTCATGGCGGCGAATACGCAAAAAGCAACGTTTGCCGGCGGTTGTTTTTGGTGTATGGAGCAGCCTTTTGATGTATTATCTGGTGTGTTATCCACCACATCAGGGTATATTGGCGGTCAAGAAAGTAACCCGACATACCAACAGGTGTCCGCAGGAAATACAGGGCACACTGAAGCTGTACAAATCATTTTTGACCCTGAAAAAGTGTCTTATCAGCAATTATTGGATGTTTATTGGAAAAATAGTGACCCAACGCAAGCTCATCGCCAGTTTTGTGATGTAGGCAGCCAATATCGACCTGGTATTTTTTATCACAATAAACAACAACAGCAGCTTGCCGAAGCTGCCAAACAAAAACTTCAACGCAATAAAACATTCAACGACAATATCATCACTGCAATCACTGCCGCCAGCGCATTTTGGCAAGCTGAAGCATACCATCAAAATTATTACCTGAAAAACCCAATTCGTTATCAATTATACCGCTACCATTGCGGACGTGATCAACGACTTGAACAATTATGGGGAGAAACGCATGAATAGACGTTTGTTTTTAAGCACTGTTGCTGCAACAATAACATCCTTGGCATTATCTCGTCAGCCCAGCCTTGCCCAAGCAGGAGAAAAATACATGCTTCAGCCCATCATTAAAAGCAACAACGAATGGAAGTCTTTACTCAGCCCTGAGCAATTTGATGTCTTACGCAACGAAGGTACAGAGCCTTCATTTTCCAGCCCACTTAACAAAGAATATGCTCAAGGCACTTATGTATGTGCTGGTTGTGCGCTGCCTTTGTTTGAATCCACCACCAAATTTGATAGTGGTACAGGTTGGCCAAGTTTTTACGATGCCATCCCCAACCATACCGAAACGAAACGTGACTTTAAATTGTTTTTACCACGTACCGAATACCATTGCGCCCGTTGTGGTGGTCATCAAGGACATATCTTTAATGATGGTCCGCAACCTACAGGCAAACGCTGGTGTAATAATGGTGTCGCCTTAAACTTTATCCCTGCTGCTTCGACAGATAGTGAGTGATAAAAGAATAAAAACATTCCGTATTCACTTCATGCGATTGCCCATCATGAACACTGTTTAATCAAGGCAGCACGACGTTCTTTGCTACCCACAATCAACAAGCATAAGATGAACATCATCAAGAATGACCAAGCTGAGTTTGGCGTGGTTGCTAAACAACCCTGACCTGCGCTTTCATCTGCAACAGCGCTACTCACTTGAATAGGCGCTTCATTCATTGCTTTAGGTGTTGCCAACACTGCAGGATCGACAATCACACCATTACTCACGCCATCTTCATCCCCAGACCCACCATCTGTTAAGTGAATGATAAGACCTGTATTACTTTCATCGTGAAACACGGTATGACTATCGCTATCTTGCCATTGCGATTGATTTAATTTTAACCAAGTCACATCATCTGCCAAGATATGCGGCGTGATTAAGTGTACTTTTGTGCTTTCGCCGAGTTGTAAGTTCTGAATCTTAAAGGCGAACAAACTACCTGAAACCTGATGTGTTTGTGGTGCATGAATGCCTGTTTCACTAAATGATGGTGCTTGCACTTGGCTTAACTCACCATTACCCAACATCACCAAAGCATAACGACCATCTGCATTGCTCCATGTTGCAACACGAGCTGAAAAAGCATCATCAATACCATCACCATCCCAATCAAAACCTGCTTCTTGACTGTCTGCAATGCCATCACCATCACTATCTAATGATGAATCATGGATATCGCCTTCAGCAAAGGTGTAAATTTCAACCACATCTGCTTGTACACGGCGGGTAAAAGCAATATTAAGCGTATGTGATGAGCCTAAAGCGATGTGCGGGTCTCTATCCATATGGTTGGAGTCGGCAGAGACATTCACTGCATGTGTCCACAATCCATCTGCTTCGTGTTGGGCGACATAAATCTCTGAATCAATGCCTACTTTTTGTTGCCAAGCTACTGCCCATGTATTGTGTCCAAGTGTGACCAAAGATGGCTGATGCACCATATCACCAGCATCAGGTAATAAACTTAAGCTTTGTGTTGTGCTGCCTGAAATAACATCAAATGCTTTGCTCCACACTTGACTATGCGCTTGCATAGACCAGCCTGTAAAAGCCAAAGCAATTTCTTCGTGATTTAAAGCATCGCTCGCAATTTGTACAGCCGCTTCTTGAAAATAAGGGGCTACAATATGATCGACCACCACAAGCGGCGTACTCCATGTTTGTCCATCACTGCTGTTGGACACCATCACTTGCCAAATCTGACCCATACGCTGACTCCACACCACACTTTGTAATGTTGTATCATGCTCAACCCATGTTGCATCACCCACCAAAGCGTGCTCAGCACTCATTAACACGGGTGTTGACCAACCATTGGCATTGGCTGTAAGCACATATAATTCACCTTCAACAAGTTTGTTCGCAGTCGGTAATGTTACCAATGCTACAATATCTCCAGTAGTTGAGATGTTCACATCAACGATGTTCCAACTTGCGAGCGGCCACACATATTGTGAACCACCCCAACTACCAGATAAAGTGGAGCGTTGAAACAACACAGGGGCTGTATCATGGCTCCAAGCCAGTGCTAAAGATTCCGAAGCCAAGTAAGCTTGGGTAAAATGTAAGCCTTGATGAGAAAGTTGTGTAGGCTGCCAAGTAATGCCATCATCGGTAGATTCCCAGACCATCATGCCTTGTGCATTGGCAGCAACGGTCATGATATGGCTAGCACTCAAAACCAAAGGCGCTTTATTGCCGCCATAATGTGCTGTGCTACTTTGTGTAAATGCTGTGGGCAACTGATGGTGTTCCCACGCTAAAGTTAGGGTTTGATAACAACATAATAAGGTCAGGATAAGACCAAGATTGAAGGTGGTTGATATGAATTTAAACATCGTTTTTCTCCTAGGCGTGTTTTTAAGACCGCTCGCAACAGTCATACAATATCTATCGACGTGCTGTAGGTTCTCAACGTAGGTAAAGGCATTATCATGGACTAAGGATTTTTCTTATTTGAGCATCAGTAGAAGTGGTAAGATGCTGATATTGGCGTTTTTTCTTTCTGAACTCGCGCTCTAAGGGCAGTCTTAGCCAACGCCCCTTGTCTGGTTGCTATATATTTTTTTTTAACACGTATCATTGCGCCTTATTT
>CAZWPS010000161.1:0-3633 GCA_964635775.1 uncultured Zetaproteobacteria bacterium
AAATCCTCCCCTATTCATCTTAAGTCCGCATATGTTAAAGAGTCATAAAAGGTCACTTACCCTTTAACATATTGAATTATAAGGCTTAATTAAATGCCTGAAATGGGCTTTAGGGGTGCGGAATGTCGAATCGAGCGTCATACGCTGTAAATAAGTGCGTGAAACACTTGTTTTTTTAATGCGATTGTTATGCATACGTTATCTTGAATGTTGACAGCGTGGTGTTTTTATGTAGAAAGCGCGGAAATTCGCACACACTTCATTCCGTTGTGCCTTGGTTCGTTCAGGGATTTTGAAGTGTGGAGGAACGAACAACCGGAGTTATACATATGTCTCAATTTACAATGAAACAACTGCTTGAAGCAGGGGTACATTTTGGTCACCAAACACGTCGGTGGAATCCAAAAATGGCACCTTACATCTTTGGCTCGCGTAATGGCATTCACATTATCGACCTGCAAAAAACATTGCGCATGGCAAACGAATCTTATGATTTTATGCGTGAATTGGCTGCCGCTGGCGGACGCGTATTGTTTGTTGGCACCAAGCGCCAAGCACATGATGCGATTAAAGAAGAATCATCACGGGCGGGTCAGTATTATGTGAATCACCGTTGGTTAGGCGGCATGTTGACCAACTTCAAAACTGTGCAACAGTCTGTACGCAAAATGAAAGAATTGCAGCGCAAGAAAGAAGAAGGTGTGTTTGAATTAGTCACTAAAAAAGAAGCTTTAAAAATGCAAAACAGCTTGGATAAACTTGAGCGTGCTTTGGGCGGTGTTCAGGAAATGACGCATTTGCCAGACTGCTTGTTTGTTGTTGATGTGCAAAAAGAAGAGTTGGCAGTGAAAGAAGCGCAGAAACTAGGTATTCCAGTTGTGGCTGTAGTTGACTCAAACTGTAATCCAACAGGCATTGATTATGTGGTTCCAGGCAATGATGATGCGATTCGTGCGGTGCGTTTATTCTGTAGTAAAATTGCTGACGCTATCATTGAAGGTACTGAAAATTGGCGGTTGGCAAACGCAGAAGAAAGTGATGATGTTGTTGAGGCCATGACGCAACAAGCTGAAGCGGCAGAAGCTACGGCAGCAGAAGCCAAAGCAAGCAAAGAAGAAGCGTAAGTAAGCTTGCTCAACGCATGGTTGGTGATTCTGCATTCATAAATAAGCGATTTTTGCCTTAAAACACGCGTATTTTAATAACTGAATCATCAAACCAGCGTTTATCAGGGCTTTTGTAAACACTTCACTATATTTAATATTGACGATACATGCAGGTGCTGGATTACCAGTGCCTGTATTTGAATGGAGAACACAGATGGCAAAGGTTACAGCGGCTGACGTAAAAAAACTGCGTGAAGCAACGGGCGCAGGCATGATGGATTGTAAAAAAGCATTAACTGAGGTTGGTGGTGATTTTGATGCGGGCGTAGATTATTTGCGCAAAAAAGGATTAGGTGCAGCCTCGAAGAAATCGGGTCGTATCGCGGCTGAAGGTATTGTGGCTACTTTATCACAGGGTCATGTGGCTGTGGTGTTGGAAGTGAATGCAGAAACTGATTTTGTGAGTAAAAACGATCAGTTTGTGGGTTTTGTTGAGCAACTTGCTGCGTTTATCATTGATAAACGTCCTGCAGATGTCCCATCTTTGTTGGAGATGACTTTGGATGCAGACTTAACGGTAGCTCAGACATTATCGCAATTGATTGCGACGATTGGTGAAAACATGAGTGTTCGTCGTTTTGAAATATTGGAAACCTCTGGTGTAGTATCTGCTTATGTGCATGGCGCAGGAAAAATTGGCGTGTTGGTTGCCGTTGAAGGCACTGCTGATGATGCCTTAAATGAAGTGGCGCGCGGGGTGGCGATGCATGTTGCTGCGGTTAATCCTCAATTTGTTAGTCGTGATTCAGTGACACAAGATGCTATTGAGCGTGAGCGTAAAGTATTAACAGACCGTGCTTTGGCAAGTGGTAAGCCTGAAGCGATTGTTGATAAAATCGTGGCGGGTCAAATGAATAAATTTTATTCTGAAAACTGCTTATTGGATCAAGAGTTTGTACTGGATTCGGATAAAAGTGTAAGCAAAGCAGTGAGCGCAGCGCAATCAGGGGCAAAAGTAGTTGCCGTGGCGCGTTTTGCTTTGGGTGAAGGTATTGAGAAAAAAGAAGAAGATTTTGCGGCAGAAGTTGCTGCACAATTGGCTTCTTGATTCGCATTTAAACACAACAACTTACTTTTGAAGGAGTCTTTATGACATCAAACACCCCATATAAGCGGGTATTGCTCAAATTATCTGGTGAGGTGTTGATGGGCGACGCTGGTTATGGTATTGATTCAAATACCATCAACCGCCTTGCTGCGGAATTGATTGAAGTGCGCGAAAGTGGCATTGATTTAGCCATTGTGATTGGTGGCGGCAATATTTTTCGTGGTAATATGGGGACTGCTTCTGGTATGGACAGAGCCAGTGCTGATTATATGGGCATGATGGCAACAATCATGAATGCCATTGCTTTGCAAGATGCGTTGGAGCGTCAGGGTGCGAGTGTTCGGGTGATTTCAGCGTTGCATATTAAAGAGGTTGCCGAGCCTTATATTCGTCGTCGTGCGGTGCGTCATTTGGAAAAAGGACGTATTCTTATTTTTGCAGCAGGTACGGGTAACCCTTATTTCACCACCGATACTGCAGCGAGCTTGCGTGCTATGGAAATCAATGCTGATGTTGTGTTAAAAGGCACGAAAGTGGACGGTGTTTATACTGCTGATCCAGTTAAAGACCCTACGGCCACCCGTTATGACAAACTCACCTTTACTGAAGCATTAACCAAAAAGTTAGGTGTGATGGATGCGACAGCTTTGTCGTTGTGCAGGGATAACCATATGCCTATTGTGGTTTTTGATGTAACCTTATCAGGTCAAATGTTAAAAGCTGTGGTGGGAGAGCCAGTTGGAACATTGGTTCAGGAGAGTTAAGCATGTTTAAAACGCTTGAAGATAAAATGAGTAAAACCATTGCGGCATTAAGATCAGAATTAGCAACGATTCGTACAGGGCGAGCGAACGCTGCTTTGCTCGACCAGATTCGCGTGCCTTATTATGGTTCGGATGTGCCCGTGAGTCAGGTGGGTAGTATTTCAGTGCCTGAGCCACGTATGTTGATGATTACACCGTGGGAAAAGTCTATATTGAGCGATCTTGAAAAAGCATTGTTGGCATCTGATATTGGTATTACGCCCTCAAGTGATGGTGAAGTGATTCGCCTTGTGCTCCCTGAACTTACTGAAGAAAGGCGCAAAGAATTTGTGAAACAAGCCAAAGGCATGAGTGAAAAGTCTAAGGTTTCATTGCGCAGTTTGCGTCGTGAGGCTAATGAAGGCGTGAAAAAACAAAGTAAAGATGATGCTTTGCCTGAAGATGAGGCTAAATTATTACAAGATGATATTCAGAAAATGACAGATAAATTTGTTGCAGAAGTCGATGCTGTCATTGAGAAAAAAGAACAGGATATTTTAACTGTTTAATGATTTCTTCTGAAGCGTTGCCTTTGGAAAAGATACCAGGTCATGTTGCTATCATTATGGATGGCAATGGGCGTTGGGCTAAGGCTCAGGGCAAAAGTCGCCTGGAA
>CAZWPS010000162.1:0-3633 GCA_964635775.1 uncultured Zetaproteobacteria bacterium
AAGAATGCTCACGCCGAGTGGAAACACCATGCAAAAGTATTGGAAAAGAAGCTTAAACTTGCCGAAGCCAAGATTAACACAGCAAACGCCAAGCTAGACACCCAGGTAGCGCGAACCAACCATGCCGAAGCCAAGCTAGACACCCAGGTAGCTAAAGTTGATTACCTTGAAACGGTTCTAAAAGCCTCGGAACAGCGAAATGAGGCGGCAAATCTGTGGCTTGAGGCATCAGTCATGCGAGAAGCAATAAGCAAAAAAAAGAGTGACTATTTCAAAGATCACTACATAAGGGAAGCCACGCAAGCCAAAGCATACAAAGAGCGAGCGAGTAAGCTTCTGCCAACGCTTTCGGAGGAGGACTATAAGTTCAAAAAATCCCTGCTTGAGATGAGCGACCGTGTATCGACGATTCGGCATCGTGAGAAAAAATACCACGGTTATGTTGAAGGTTTGTTATCAGGCATTGAATATGCGGGCACGCAAAGCGAGCGCATGAAAACCTTGATTAAAGTGTTGTCTGGTTATGATGGTTTAATGCGCTCTTATTTGGAAAAAGGGTTCAATTTCGAGCGTATTAAACCATCAAGTCAAGAAGACTTGGAAAAGGCATTCATGCATATGGAAGATCCAATCATCAAAGCCGACCTAGAAAAACGATTAAGCGAATGTGCAACCAAGATGGAGTTCACACTTGAGGAAGGGCCTAAACTTCCTAAAAGGATTATAAGCGGCTACATACGCGATTTTTCAGCGGATATGGGTGACAACACAACCTTTGGCAGACCTGAACACTTCGCGGACATAACAGAGTCTGCAACAGGTGACGTGTTCAATCCTGATCGAGCTTTCTATTATGGTTTCAGCAGAGCCCACAACTCGGTTGTTGTATCCACATCCGATATTCGCCACATGTGCACATCAGCTGTGGCATGGTCAGAGTACATGCAGTTTTTGACAGCACATAAAGATTCAGGATTCCTTGAGGTGGTGCAGGCTAATGAAATGCAAAAAATGGCATATGTGAATCAGTTGCTAGCGGATGATTTAAGTGATGATGAAAGGCAAGCCACTTTACTGAATCTGAAAACCTTGATTGAAGATCAGCAACGTATGCAACAAGCCAAGGCACGTTTATTGGATAATGCCACTGTATTTGTTGATCATCGCATACGTGAGCTGATGAATGTCATGCGGTTTCAACGTGATGTGGATATGCAGCAAGAACATGAGTGGCAAATTATGCTTGAGAGCATTCCACCAGCTACCATGAAATGGGAAGAAGCAGGGCAGACTGTTGAAGTGGTCTTGTTGGACTTAAGTGTTGCCGAAAAACAAAGTATGCTTGATACTTTTGGTGTCACTGAAATGACTGAGCATTTCAATTTGTTTTATACTGATTCAGAGCATGATTCACAAAAGTTTTACACCTTAGAAGATGGTTCTATTTTAGAAGTTACCGATGCAACACGACCAACATTTAAGGCGCACCTCAACTTCAAAGACACCCTCGAAAAACAGTTGCAAGATGGCACATTTGAAGTTGCAAAGGATGGCATCAACAAGACGCTGGAAATTGCACATCGCCCCAGCAAGTTTGGCATTGACCTTGACTTTCATTAGCTGATTGCACCCGCTGTGCAACTGCTGTGCATCAAATCAGCACGTAGGTCACATGTTGCTAGAAGGCTTGATTTAAGAAAATGTGATCTGTGACCGTGTAAACAATTTTTTTAAATGTAAGTTGTGGCTATTCGGTTATGAGGAGATGATTTGATGAGAATAGTTTTTGTTTCAATATTGGCAACGGCTTTTATGCTTGTTTCAACACAGGCATACGCTGGCACAGCATCCGTTTGGAGCCAAACAGGGGCGGCAAACATATCAGCCTTGACCTTTAACAAGGCAAGTAATTCAGTTTTGTATGCAGATTCAACAGCAGGAACATTGATGCAGGTTTCAGCAGGTGGCGCTATGGTAACCATGGCGCAAGTCAACCAAGCTGGTGGAACATCTGCCAACGCAAATGCAATCGGCGGTATTGCCACAGACAGTTTGGGCAACATCTACTTTACTGATATGCAAACCCATACCATCAGCAAGATTACCACAATCAATGCCAATGCTGGCACGGCAACGATTATTGCAGGCACAGGCGCGGCAGGTTATTCAGGTGATGGGGCAAGTGCTTTGTCTGCAACATTTAGTTCACCCGCTGGTATCGCTATTGATAACAACAATGACATCTATATTGCTGATTCGGGTAACAACGTCATTCGTAAGATTGATTCCACTACAGGCATCGTGACTACTGTTGCAGGCACTGGTGTAGCGGGCTATTCGGGTGATGGCGGCAATGCCTTGCAAGCTAAGTTGAACACACCTTATGGCATGGTAAGCAATAGCTCAGGCAACATCATTTTCACAGAAGTTGGCAACCATACGGTCCGCGAATTGGCTTTTGGTACAATCAACACCATTGCAGGCACAGGACAGGCAGGTTTTCACGGTGATGGTGGTATTAAGACCTTCGCCCAATTTAATACACCTATGGCTGTAGCAATAGACAGTAAAGGCAATATCTTTGTAGCTGATACGGGCAACAATCGGGTGCGCATGATTTCCAATAGCTTGATTGAAACCATTGCTGGCAATGGCTCGAACACATCTATGCAGGCTGGCAGTAGCGCAAACTCAACAAGTGTAGGCATTGCATCACCAACAGGCGTAGGTGTTGACGGTCAAGATAACTTGTATGTTGCAGATAGTTTGTCAAAAAATATCGTATTCGTTGATACAACAGGTGCAGGTAACACGAACAACCAAGTATCATGTGTGGCTGGCAATGCAGGTCAAACGGGTATCATGTTGATGATGGTAGCATTGATGCTGATAACCACATTGCGGAAGAAAAGTGGGCTGGAAATGAGATGTGCAAATGATGAGTAATCAAGATGAAATCGATGCGGATGAAATTTATGTCTACATTTGCGATATTGAGGATGACTTGAAACGTTATGAGAAAAGCTATTTTCTTCCTAATGGTGTAACCATGCACACCGATGGGGAGGGTATTGCGGCAATATCTGCGGTGCTTTTATCTCTTGGGCTGTTTGCTGGGGGATTGATTGCAGGGCAACCACTAGGAGGCATAGCTGTGCTTGTGGCATCTATAGCCGTATACTTATTGCAAGTGCGCACAAAAATCCTATGGGATAACAGAGGCATTGAAGCGATTAAGGATTTCGAAGCCTATAAGCGAAGAGGTGGGGATAGGGCAGAAAGAGCAAAAGATAACTATCTAAAAACTGTGGTCATAGGACGGATTGAGCAGGCTTCATTAAACAAGTCGGTCACCAGAACCTATCTGTTCTCTGCATTGTGTACGCTTGTGCTGCTAGTAGCACAATTATCGGCAGCTTTAGCCGCCGAGGGACCATTATGGGATGTCACTTTTCTTGCCTGCTCCATATTGGGGCTTCTTGGCGCGCTATATCATGCAACAAAAGTCTATTTGATTCACAGGAATGCAAGATTGCTCGATGTGGGCAAAGCGCAGTGACTTCATTTACCTTCTATATCGAATAAGGTTAGATTGTGAGAGCAAAGCGAACCACAATCTGAACCGTTTGTTGT
>CAZWPS010000163.1:0-3613 GCA_964635775.1 uncultured Zetaproteobacteria bacterium
GAGCCTGCCTACACATCTTGCCACTCAAGATCCCTCAACTTCGTTCGGGATGACAGGTTTGGCGTGTGTGTTTTGGCTTGGCGTGTGATGATGTTGGGCTATGCCTTATTCATCATCACACTCCTTGCTGTCATGTTAAGCCTGCCGAAACATCTTACCACATAAGCCCCCAACTTCGTTTGGGGTGATAAACATGTTTTAGGCTCAAATCGTAAGTGTAACTTTAATACGATGACCCTAAAACATGAATAGAGGGCAGGAATGCTTCATTTTTCTGTTATGAAACACCAATACCTTCACGCCAAGCGAGAATTAAACGAAACTCTTCGTTGGTTAAGTCAACGGACAAATCTTGTTTAATTTCAGATAATGAGGCATATGGATCGGCATCACTAAGTTCTGTCATGGCTTGATGAAATGGTTCGCCAATCACATCACGCACTTCAATATAATGTGCAGCACGCACCAAAGCGATAAAATGATTCAATACCGTTTTCTTGTTTACACCTTGTTCAGCGGCGATGTCTTCTACTGAATTACCAGCTTTATACAAGTTCCACGAATAGGTTTGCGCATCCGTTGCCGAAGGACCTTTGGCCAAGAGCACTGGTTTATCATCAGCAAATTTCTTTTTCGAGGATGCTTTGGTTTTATGTGACTGAATCAGCTCTATAAAAGTATCACCATAAGCTTCGATTTTGTGTACGCCCATGCCACTAATACGAAAAAAAGGATTTTCTACATTATCAATTTTGCCCAACTGGCTCATTTCAGTGAGCGTAACATCACTGAGCAAAGCATGAGGTGCAACATCTTCTTCTGCTGCTAAATGATCACGTAATTCAACCAACTTTTTGAATAAATTATTATCCTTAGGCACAGTAAAACGTTTAAGTTTGCGTTTTAAGCCAGGTTGATATTTGGATAATGTGACCTTCACTTTACCTGCAAGCAAAGCATCTGATTTATCGGTTTTCATCAATGCAGCACGCCGAGAAATATCTTGTACATAATAACCCTGATGCACCAGTTGGCGCACAATAGAGGTCCATTCATCGGCATTAATGTCTTTACCTGACGCATGTTCAGCTAATTCATCATGCTTTTTATCAAGAATACGTTTGCTTTTTGAGCCGCGCAAGAAATCAACAATATAACCTGACGCATGATCACCATTTAAGGCTTGGATGGCCTTGGCAATAATGAGTGCAGGTTTCGTGCCTTCATATTGTTCGGGTGGATCAAGGCAAACATCGCAGTTGTTACAGTTTTCCCCCATGTACTCATTAAAATAACCCAGCAAAACACGGCGGCGGCAAGTTAATGATTCAGCTAATGAAATCATGCTGTTAAGCTTATGCACTTCAACACGGCGCTGCTCTGGATTATCAACATTCTCAATTAAGCGACGCACTAAATTGACATCACCTGAACCATAAAGAAGCATGGCTTCAGATTCCAAACCATCACGCCCAGCACGTCCAGTTTCTTGATAATAAGATTCCATCGATTTCGGTAAATCATGGTGAATGACAAACCTCACATTGGGTTTGTCTACCCCCATGCCAAAAGCAATGGTTGCCACAATCACTTTAACCCGATCACGCAAGAAATCATCTTGTACTTTTTCACGCACGCGACTAGGCATACCTGCATGGTAAGCAGAGGCACGAATACCGTGGCGTTGTAAGTTAACTGCCATTTCTTCCACACGTTTACGGGATAAGCAGTAAATGATGCCTGACTCATCTTTCCAGTCTTCTAAGAATTGTAAGACTTGGGTTAAAGGTTGGCGTTTTTCGGCAATTAAGTAACGAATGTTTGGGCGATCAAAGCTAGAGACATAACGTTTGGAGCGTTTCATGCCCAAACGTTTGACAATATCATCACGGGTATGAATATCGGCGGTGGCGGTTAAGGCAATCATAGGCACACCAGGAAATGCTTCGCGCAATTCACCTAAGCGTACATATTCAGGGCGGAAGTCGTGTCCCCATTGGGATACGCAATGCGCTTCATCCACAGCAAATAAGCCGACTTTTATTTTTTTCAATCGACTTAGGAAAGTCTTGGTTAATAAACGCTCAGGTGCAACATATAAAAGGTCAAGCTGACCTGCTTCAAACCTTTCCATCACTAACTTCGCTTCTGCCGCTTTGAGTGATGAATTATAATATGCTGCAGCCACGCCGCAACGGGTTAAGGCATCGACTTGGTCTTTCATCAATGAGATGAGTGGAGAGATGACAATACCTGTGCCTTCGAGCATGAGGGAAGGGATTTGGTAACACAAGGATTTACCACCACCTGTTGGCATCAGCACAAAGGCATCTTTACCATCGAGTATGGAGCAAATCACTTCTTCTTGAGGGGGACGGAATTGGTCGTACCCGAAGACATCTTTTAATACATTTCGTGCTTGTTGTTTCATTTT
This sequence comes from uncultured Zetaproteobacteria bacterium, assembly GCA_964635775.1. GTDB lineage: Bacteria > Pseudomonadota > Zetaproteobacteria > Mariprofundales > Mariprofundaceae > Ghiorsea. The sequence goes on from CAZWPS010000163.1 coordinate 2,435, forward strand.
TTTAGTAGCCATCTTTATAGAACAACATATTTAAAATGAGATAGCAAGTTATTTATTTTACTTTATAGGCGATGTGGTTATATGTTCTTACAAATCACACGATTACGACCTTCTTCCTTGGCTTGGAAAAGGGCTTTGTCGGCTGCTTCGAGGAAGTCATAAGATTGATCTTTGCGTTTGGGTGAAGTGGTGGCAACACCCAAACTTACACTCACATAATCCAAACATCTTGAGCTTTGATGTTCCAAATTAAGCGACTCAATGGTTTGGCGTAAGCGTTCAGCAATCAGCATGGCACCTTGTCCATGGGTGTTGGGTAAAAGTACGACAAATTCTTCACTGGCATAACGCGCAATTAAATCGGAGGGACGTTTGAGTTCTTGTTGTAGGGCAGTGGCGATTTCTTTTAAGCAATCATCACCTGCAAGGTGTCCATAATGTTGATTATAGGCTTTAAAATCATCAACATCGATGAAAATAAGGGATAAAGCAGATGTTTCACGCAACGAACGCTGCCATTCACGGGCGAAAATATGATCAAAAAAGCGGCGGTTGGCGACATCGGTTAAACCATCTAAAGAAGAGATGCTTTCGAGCAAGGTTAAGCTTTGTTGTAGCTTGAGCTGGGTTTCATGTAAGTTGCGTTGTAATGATTCGCGTTCGAGGTGGTCGATATAAGCGCGGCTATGGCATTGTAGTCGTGCCAGAAGTTCAGTGGGTGTCGGTGTTTTGATGATATAATCACTGGCACCAAGTTGAAATGCCTTTTCTTTTGATGCAGCTGAACCATCAACTGACAGCATGAGCACAGGAATATGACAGGTGGTTGCATGCTGACGAAGCTGGCTTAACAACTCAAAACCATTTAATAAAGGCATATGTAAATCAAGTAAAATGACGGTTGGACCTACATTTAAGACTTGTTCAAGGGCATGTTCAGGAAAATTACAGGCATGAAAATCAAGGTGGGGGATATGTTGAAGGATTTTTTTGATGTTCATTGTTGCGCTGCGTTGGTCATCAATACTAAAAACAGTCATAGGGTATAAGGATGATGCGGCTTTAATCTCCACTATTTCTCCTTTAGCACCTTTTGATATTTTGATTATTCTAAGAGGGTAATAATACCTGCAGAATAATCAAAAATCAAATCACCAGTGGTATCCGCCTCAACTAAAA
>CAZWPS010000164.1:0-3601 GCA_964635775.1 uncultured Zetaproteobacteria bacterium
ATGCAAGGCATGGCGTATTGGCACAAACCAAACGCCATACGCATATTTTAGGTTTATTAGATATTCCGCATTTGATTGTTGCCATTAACAAAATGGACTTGGTGGATCATGATCAAGCAACATTTGAGAAAATAAAAGCTGAAATGAGAGAATATTGTGCCAAACAAGGCGTGAAAGACTTGATTTGCATTCCAATGTCGGCGCTTTCTGGTGATATGGTTACGGTTCGTGGTGAGCATATGGATTGGTATGAAGGAAAAACATTGCTTGAAACATTGGAAAGTATGTCGGTGTTGGATGATTTGGATGAAAAAGCATTTCGTATGCCCGTTCAACTCTTAAATCGCCCACAAACGGCTGATTTGCCAGATTACCGTGGTTTTATGGGTACGATTGCATCGGGTACTGTGAAAGTGGGTGATGAGTTGGTGGTCATGCCATCGGGTAAAACCTCAACGGTAAAAGAAATTGTGACATTTGATGGTCCGCTTGAAGAAGCTTTTGCACCACAAAGCATTACCATCACCTTAAATGATGAAATTGATATTTCACGTGGTGATATGTTGATGCATACGGGTGAAAAAACGACGGAAACCAAATCTTTAATGGCCAATGTATGCTGGATTGGTGATGAGCCGCTGGAATTGCGTGGTAAATACATCATTAAACATGCAAGCAGTGAAGTGAAAGCAATGGTTGCTGAAATCAACTATAAAACTGATATTCATAGCTTAAGCCATGAGCAGGCGGATGCTTTAGCCATGAATGAAATTGGTCGGATTACCTTGAAACTGATGCAACCACTTAGTGTCGATACGTATGCCAACAATCGAACAACAGGCAGCTTTATCATGATTGATAGTTTCACGAACAATACCGTTGGTGCAGGCATGATTGTATGATGATGATGAATCATAAATAGGCTTGCGGTTGCGCTATGATTTATAGCTGCTTGCAGTCAAGGTGGGCATGGTTAGGTTGCGCATACTTATGATTCTGTAGGAATTGACGCATTTTGGAGATTTATTGATGAGCAGTTGCACCTCTACCCGTACCTATTGTGGTGATTTTCGTAGTACACATTTAGGACAACACGTGAGCCTTTCAGGTTGGGTTGAAACCAACCGCGACCATGGCGGAGTTATTTTTCTTGATGTGCGTGATCGTTTTGGGCTGGTGCAAGTTGTGGCACACCCTGATACACCTGAAATGCACAAATTAGCCCATGCGATGCGTCAACAAGATGTTGTTGAAGTGCATGGTGAGGTGATTGCGCGTGATGCTGCGGTGGTGAATAACAAACTGGCAACAGGTGAAGTTGAAATTAAGATTTCAATGTTGAAGCTATTGAATCGCGCTCAAACACCGCCCTTTTCGATTGATGATGATTGTAATGCTGGTGAGCAACATCGTTTGGAATACCGTTATTTGGATTTGCGTCGCCCTAAAATGCAACGCAACCTTATCTTGCGTCATCAAGTTACCCATGCTGCGCGTAACTACCTAGATTCACAAGATTTTATTGATATCGAAACACCTATTTTGAACAAATCAACGCCTGAAGGTGCGCGTGATTATCTTGTGCCTTCGCGTGTGTATCCTGGTTCTTTTTACGCGCTTCCCCAAAGCCCACAACTCTTTAAACAGTTATTGATGGTAGCGGGTATGGATAAGTATTATCAAGTGGCACGTTGTTTTCGAGATGAAGATTTAAGGGCCGATCGTCAGCCAGAGTTTACGCAGATTGATTTGGAAATGTCTTTTGTAAATCAAGATGATGTGATGGAAAAAGCCGAAGGTTTGATTTGTGCCATGTTTGAAGCGGGTATGGGCGAGAAGTTGGAAGCACCTTTTGCGCGCATGACCTATGCTGATGCGATGGCTAAATATGGTTTAGATAGACCTGATGTGCGTTTTGCTTTGGAGCATATTGATGTTACTGATTTGATGAAATCAGTTGATTTTAAAGTCTTTAGTGGCCCTGCAAACAATGGTGGTTTGGTTAAAGTGATTCGTGTGCCAGGTGGTTGTGCAAAACTTAGCCGCAAGAAAATTGATAATTACACCAAATTTGTTGCGATTTATGGTGCGCGTGGTTTGGCATATATCAAAGTGAATGATAAAGATGATATTCCAAACGGTTTGCAATCACCTATTGTTAAAAACTTATCTGAAGATGTGCTTAAAGCCTTGCTTGAGCGTTGTGAAGCAGAAAATGGGGACTTGTTGTTTTTTGGTGCGGACAGCAAAGAAGTCGTCAACAATGCTTTGGGTTATTTACGTGTTGAGTTGGGCAAAGACCTTGGTTTATTTGATGAAAAATCAAATCAACTGGTGTGGGTTGTGGACTTTCCTATGTTTGAATGGGATAAAGAAAACAAACGTTTGCAAGCATTGCACCACCCGTTTACAGCACCTTATGCTGAGGATTTGGACAAGCTTGAAACAGCACCACTTGAGATGCGCTCGCAAGCCTACGATTTGGTATGGAATGGTACAGAAATTGGCGGCGGCTCGATTCGTATTCATGATACAAGCGTGCAATCGCGTGTGTTAAAAGCTTTGGGTATTTCCGATGAAGAAGCCCATGATAAATTTGGCTTCTTGCTCAAAGCTTTGGAATACGGTGCACCACCGCATGGTGGTTTAGCTTTTGGTCTTGATCGGGTTTTGAGTTTGATGGTGGGTGCGGAATCTATTCGTGATGTGATTGCTTTTCCGAAAACACAAAAAGCGGCAGATCCTATGGCAGAAGCACCATCTGAAGTGGCGGATATGCAATGGAAAGAGCTAGGCTTGCGTAAACGTCGCACCCAAATTGATATAGAATCATAATCGTTCAACCCAAAAGATTGACAGCACTCCAAAAAAGTACAACGTGAGGCATATGATGCGTGTGTTATTGATGTTGTTTGTGGGCCTTTGTTTTGTTTCGTGTGCCACGAAACCGCCTGTGCAAACCATGGCTGAAGCAAGAGCGGCAGTGCAATCGGTACGCGTTTTGTATTCAGATGAAGCCGCTAAAGAACAAGCATCGTATCGTTTTTATCAAAGTGCTGAACGTGCTTTAATGGAAGCGACAGAGGCGTTGTCGGCTAAAAAATATGTGTTGGCAAAACAAAAAGCCAACCAAGCTAAACGTCAAGCTCGGTTGGCTGCAAAACGCAAAGAATAGTCTTAATAGTTTGAATCACTGTAGTATATGAGGAGCACTATGAACATTGGATACGGTTCAAAGCTCTGTTGCTGGCGAAACAATCATTGTAGGTGAACATGGTGATTTGCAAGTTCCAGCGCAGCCAGTGATTGCTGTTGTTGGTGCTGATGTTTCCGATATTTGGGCGGGTATGCAGCCAGTATTAGCGGCGGCGGTTGCGCAAGCTTATGGAGATCAACGTCTTCTTGTTTGGCATGTTCTGGAAGATGTTACGTTACAAGAAGAAAGCACAGCTCAAGCTTACCCAGTGATTCTGAATTTATCGCTTCATACGCATGTTTATGCACTGCTTTGTTCGGGTATAATGATGTTCAAGTATTTAGCTTGGCATGAGGCAGCAGAAGTGTTGCAAAAAGCCATGTTACAGCAGATGAATATTCAACA
>CAZWPS010000165.1:0-3599 GCA_964635775.1 uncultured Zetaproteobacteria bacterium
AACCAATATTAAGGTTTTGGTTGATATGGTCAATGGATAGAAAAGCATTGAGCAAAGCAATCGCATGAAAACACCTCGAAAAACCTCATGGCTCATTGCTGCTTATCCATCAGTATTTCTTTAGTGCCATGATTTTATTTGACCGCAGCTTTGATTGCAATGATGATGGGAGCATATTTTAATCGTAAAAAGGTCTTATAATGCCACATTTAGTCTTAATTGATGGTCCAAACTATGTTTTTCGCGCTTTTCATGCGGTAAAACACAATTTAAGCAACAGTAAAGGGCAACCCACCAATGCCGTGTTTGGTTATATCCAAATGGTGCGCGGCATCATTAAAGACTTAATGCCCACTCATATTGCCGTGGTCTTCGACCCCAAAGGTGGCACGTTTCGTAATCAAATGTATGACCAATATAAGGCACATCGTCCGCCTATGCCCGAAGATTTAGCCGTGCAGTGGGACAGTGTTTTTCAAGTCACCGATGGTTTTAACTTAACACGGGTTTGTGTCGATAATTATGAAGCCGATGATGTTATTGCAACCTTAGCAAGGCAAGCTGAAGCCCAAGCTTGGGATGTCACCATTGTTTCCACCGATAAAGATTTAATGCAACTTGTTGGCGATAAGATTTGGATGCTCGATACCATGCGCCGCAAAGAATATGGCTTTGATGAAGTGGTGGAAAAGTGGGGTGTTGAGCCTAAGAAGTTACATGACTTACTGGCACTCGCTGGCGATTCGGCAGATAATATTCCTGGTGTGCCGGGCATTGGTCCTAAAACAGCATTGGAATTAATTCAGCGCTTTGGTGATTTAGAAGGCATATTAAGTCATGCCCATGAAATAACGCAGAAAAAGCGCCGTGAAAACCTGATTGAATTTGCCGAAGATGCCCGATTATCCTATCGTCTTGTTGCCCTTGATGAACACACACCACTGCCCATTACACTTGATGATTTAAAGATGAAACAACCCAACCGACCTGTACTGGCTGCTTTGTTTGCTGACTTGGAGTTTAAGCGTTTAACCGCTGAATTCAGCGATACAGAAGAAACACCACCAACACTGGCTGAGCATCAAAATGAAACAACATCCCCCCCCCCACAACAATCGCGCTTAATCACACATCTTGTCGATGATGAAGAAACACTGAAAAGCTTACTTACAACATTAAATAAAGCTGATTTGATTGCCGTAGATACCGAAACCACATCTTTGAATATCCACCATGCAGAGCTGGTCGGTTTATCCTTTGCTGTGCAAGAAGGTGAAGGATTTTATGTGCCTGTAGGGCATAGAGCAGCAGATTTATTGAGTGCAGCACCCAAACAATTGGATAAAAGCATGGTTTTAGCAGCTTTAACACCTATTTTAGAAGATGCGAACAAAGCTAAAGTCTTGCAACATGCCAAATATGATAGACAAATCTTGCGCGGTGAAGGCATTACACTGCGTGGTGTGGCTTACGATACCATGTTAATGGCATATGTGCTTGAAGCAGGTCAAGGCGTAGGCATGGATAAATTAGCTGAAAAGTATTTAAACCATACATGTATTTCCTTTACCGATGTCGCAGGAAAAGGGGTTAAACAAGTCACCTTTGATTTGGTCTCTATCAACACCGCAGCCAACTATGCCGCTGAAGATGCAGAAGTGACATGGCGTTTATGCCAAACACTTAAAACAGCATTACAACAACAACTCAAAAGACATGATACCATTGAACTACCCTTATCCGAAGTGCTCGCAGATATGGAATGGCAAGGTGCATACCTTGATACAGCACAGTTAGCAACATTATCCCATCGTTTTGGTGAACGCATCACCGCTTTAGAAACAGAAATTTTGCAACAAGCAGGTGAAGACTTCAATATCCGTTCTCCCAAACAGCTGGGAGTATTATTGTTTGAAACATTAGGGCTTGAGGGCGGCAAAAAAACCAAATCAGGACAGTGGGCAACGGGCGTTGAAGTATTAGAGAAATTAGCCGGTAATCATGATATTCCTAAGCTTATTTTGGAAGTGCGCGGCTTATCCAAGCTCAAATCAACCTATACCGATGCCTTACAAAAAATCATCAACCCCCAAAGCAAACGCGTACATACATCATACAATCAAGCCATTACCACCACAGGACGTTTGTCTTCAACCAACCCTAATTTACAAAACATTCCGATTCGTAGCCCCGAAGGACGCGAAATTCGCAAAGCATTTGTCGCAGAAGCAGGTCATGTATTGATTGCTGCAGACTATTCACAAATTGAATTACGTTTAATGGCACACTTTTCAGGTGATGCCGTCTTAAAACAAGCTTTTGCCGATGGTTTGGATATTCATGCGGCAACAGCCGCCTCAGTGAACCAAATTCCACTTGAAGCGGTCACTGGCGAACTACGAAGGCAAGCTAAAGCCGTGAATTTTGGTATTTTATATGGCATGAGTGCTTTTGGCTTGGCAAAACAGTTACACGTAAGCCGCAGTGATGCCAAACAATTCATCGAAAACTACTTTGCCCAATACCCAAGTGTACAAAGCTTTATGGACATCACCTTAGACCAAGCACGGGCGCAAGGTTATGTTGAAACATTGCTTGGTCATCGGGTATATGTGCATGACATCAATAGTACAAACAATATGCAACGCTCATATGCAGAAAGAACTGCTATCAATGCCCCCTTACAAGGTTCCGCCGCAGATATTATTAAAGTCGCCATGATTAATCTGCATCAAAGGCTGCAAAAAGAGTTTCCATCTGCTAAACTTATCATGCAAGTGCATGATGAGTTGATTGTTGAGTGTCCACAAACCCATGAAGAAGATGTTTCTGCAATCATGCAAGCGGAAATGGAAAATGCCGTACAACTTGACGTGCCTTTAGTTGCCGACATTGCAGCAGCAACAAGCTGGTTTGATGCCCACGCTCTTTAGAAGCAATATCGGATAGACATTGGTTTGATGCGGTTATAACCTAAAGTCTGCAAAGGCAAAGGGGTAAACAATGCAATTGTTAGCTTGGTGGAAAGATTTAATGCCCTACATCAAAGTAGGTAGTGGTATTTTACAACATGATGCGGAACCAAGGCGTTATTTGGTTTATATCTTACTTCTTTTGTCAGCTTTGATGTTGTTGATATTCGCTGCTGTTCATTATGCCCATGAAAGTTATCGACTGGCGACTTTTCAGTTGGTTCTTGGTCTTAGTTTTGCAGTTTTCTTAAAGATGCCCGAGAAAATCATGCCCATTCATATCAAAGAAAACATGATTATTCTTGGCACTTTACTTGTTTTTTTAACGCTACTTGCCAGTGAAGGTATTGCGAACACTGGCATCTACTGGGTTCCATTATTGCCATTTTTAATTTTTGCCATGACTGGGATTCGCTTAGGTATACGTTGGATAGCTCTATTTATGATGGGTTTAATCGGTTTGCACCTACTTGATCGATTTGCTATTTTTCCCAGTCCTTACGGCACTGAAGAGCAGTGATATTTTTTATGTTCCTTTATATTCTTTGTGCTGATTGCAGGCATCTTAGATGCTGTTCGTTTGCGCCAACAAATCCACTTAGAAGAAAATTATCAATTATTACAAGA
>CAZWPS010000166.1:0-3562 GCA_964635775.1 uncultured Zetaproteobacteria bacterium
GCTCATTTTTCAAAACTTCTAGAACCAATTTGCTTTTAAAAGCTGCACTGTAAACTTTTCTTTTTTTACTCATACCGTCTCCTGTTTGCGACCCGTTTTTTAGCATAATTATCAGTAATAAGGAAATAATGACTAATATTTTATTGTCTGGTTTTTGTGGGGTATTATAGAAGCAGGGCGGGGTGAAGTTTATGCATTTATTAAGGGCTGAACTGTATCTTCGCCACAAATGGCGGCTGCCTCCTTCTAAGCTTGTACAAGTATGTTGTATGCGCTTTAGAAGGAGGTTAACCAAGCATTTGAATGATCCCAACATATAAAGGGATACATATATGGTGGAGCCTAGCGGGATCGAACCGCTGACCTCCACACTGCCAGTGTGGCGCTCTCCCAGCTGAGCTAAGGCCCCATAGACGCTGTGTTCAATGTTAAACCAACAACGTATATGTCGCGCATTTAGCCATGCTCTATAATTTGTGTCAATATGCGGCGCATCAAGATGATTGAGGTTATTGCCTGTGAAACTTTTTCAACGCATTTTATCTGCCGATTGTGATACCCCTGTATCCCTGTTTTCGCGCTTGCGCGGTGAGTATGATTGTTTTTTATTTGAGAGTGCGGAAGGCGGCGAGCATTGGGGACGGTACAGCATTATTGGCTTTGATCCTGCTCAAATTGCGATGGAGCAAGCGCAGGGTTTAACGGTTCTTTACCGTGATGGTAAAACAAAACATGTCATTGATGGTGACATACTAACTTGGATTCGCCAGCAAGTGATTCAACATGAGCCTATTGTAGGGCATGGTGCGGAAGATTTGCCTTTCACTGGCGGCGCTGTGGGTTATTTTTCTTATGATATTATCCATCGTTTTGAATCAGGCATCACCCCGCCAAACACTGCTGATGCCGTGGTGGCAGCTTATATGTTGGTCGATCGATTTGTGGTGCATGATAACCTTAAAGGTATTGTGCATTTGTGCGTGCTCGAAGAACATCAATCTGCCGCAGATGAAATTTTAACAACACTTGAAAACACCTTGGCCAACACGCCTCCACCAGCACCATTTCATCCACTAAGCCAACAAAATGCCGCTTTGCAAATACCACAATCAAATGTTAGCCAAGCTGAATATGAGCGTATGGTGGACGTGGCTAAGGCATATATTTTAGCAGGTGATGTGTTTCAGGTTGTAGTATCCCAACGCTTTAGCCAGCCTTTAGATGTGGACCCTTTGGCATTATACCGTGCGATTCGTCATATTAATCCATCGCCTTATTTGTTTTATATGTCGATTCAAGGGATGACCTTGATTGGTTCATCGCCTGAAATATTAGTGCGTAAAGAGGGCAATAAAGCCATTGTTCGCCCAATTGCTGGCACACGCCCGCGCGGTAAAAATCTTGCTGAAGACCTGGCTATGGAACAAGCATTATTGGCAGATAGCAAAGAATTAGCCGAGCATGTGATGTTGGTGGACTTGGGACGCAACGATTTAGGACGCGTGAGTGAGTTTGGCAGTGTCCAGGTCACTGACTCCATGTCGATTGAGCGTTATTCGCATGTCATGCATATTGTATCACAAGTTGAAGGGCAGTTGCGTGATGATGTTGATGCTTTAGACTTATTAGCGGCAACGTTCCCTGCAGGCACATTATCTGGCGCACCTAAAATTCGCGCCATGCAAATCATTGATGAACTCGAGGGGCAGCCACGCGGTCCTTATGGTGGTTGCATTGGGCATATTTCTTTTGCTGGCGAAAATATGGATACAGCAATCATTATCCGTACAGCAGTGATTCAAGCAGGACAATTACATGTGCAAGCAGGGGCAGGTTTGGTTGCAGATTCTGTGCCCGAGATGGAGTATCAAGAATGTGTCAACAAAGCTACAGCCATGTTTCGTGCTGTGGCATTAGCTAAAGCACAACAAAATAAAACGGGAGAACGCTAATCATGGCTTCCGAACAACAATCCAATACCTTAGTCATTGATAACTATGATTCCTTCACCTTTAATTTGGTGCAATATTTAGGGGAGCTTGGTGATGTGCCCATGGTTTATAGGCATGATAAAATCACCCTTGATGAAATTGAAGATTTAAAACCATCGCGTATTTTAATTTCGCCAGGTCCTTGCACACCAGCAGAAGCGGGCATTTCCAAAGCCGTAATCCAACATTTTTCAGGTAAACTACCTATTCTTGGTGTGTGTTTGGGTCATCAGTCGATTGCTGAAGTCTTTGGCGGTCAGGTGATTCGTGCGCCACGTTTGATGCATGGCAAGGTGAGTCCTATTTTACATGATGAAACGGGCATATTTCAAGGGCTTCCAACACCATTCATTGCAACCCGTTATCACTCTTTGATTGTTGATGAACCATTGCCCGCTGCTTTATTGCGTACAGCATGGACAGCAGAAGGTGAGCTCATGGGTTTGCGCCATCAAGAGCATCCTACGTTTGGCTTGCAATTTCACCCTGAATCCATTTTGACCGAACATGGGCATAACATGCTTAAAAATTTCTTGGAGTTATCAACATGACCTACACAATCCAACAAGCCATCGCCGATACGCAACAAGGCATTGAACTCAGTTGTCAGCATGCAGAAGATGTCTTTCAGCAAATCATGCAAGGGCAAGCCACACCTGCTCAAATTGCCGCCTTATTGATGGGCTTAAGCATTCAAGGCGAAACCGCAGACTTGGTGACGGGTGCAGCCCGCGCTATGCGTGTTGCGGCAACAAAAATTCAGCCTAAAGCAACAGGTTTGTTAGATACATGTGGCACAGGTGGTGATGGTGCTTCCACATTTAATATCTCAACAACCGTTGCTTTGGTCTTGGCAGCATGTGGTGTGCCCGTCGCCAAACATGGTAATCGCGCGATTTCTTCCAAATCAGGTAGTGCCGATGTGTTAGAAGCATTGGGGGTCAAACTGGATATTACACCTGAGCAAGTCGCGGCATGTGTGGATGAAGTAGGCATTGGCTTTTTGTTTGCCCCGCAATGTCACCCTGCCATGAAATATGCTGGTCCAGTGCGCCGTGAAATGGGTGTACGTTCGGTCTTTAACTTACTTGGTCCTCTTACCAACCCCGCAGGTGCAGCGTATCAGATTTTAGGTGTGTTTGGTGAAGAAAAGTTAGATTTGGTCGCTGGTGCATTAACACAATTAGGCACGCAACGTGCGCTGGTTGTGCATGGACGTGATGGTTTAGATGAAATCACCACCACCACAATCACCGATGCTGTATGGGTAGAAAATGGCACCATGCATCGCTTTGAAATTGACCCCGCAGCCTTTGGTATACCTTATGCCACTGTAGAGGCTTTGCAAGGTGGTGATGCGGCGTTAAATGCTGAAATTATCAAGCATATTTTAGCTGGCATACAAGGTGCAGGGCGAGATATTGTGTTAATCAACAGTGCGGCAGCACTTTGGGTGGCGGGTAAGGTGGAGAGCATTGCTGACGGGCTTGGCGTTGCCGCACAAGCAATTGATGAAGGCAAAGCCACTGCAACACTGGATGCGTTGATTAAATTCACCAATAAATGAAGGG
>CAZWPS010000167.1:0-3549 GCA_964635775.1 uncultured Zetaproteobacteria bacterium
ACACTATAAATATGATTGGATTGATTGATTATGGCATGGGTAACCTGCATTCTGTTGCTAAAGCTTTGGAAAAGGTGGGCGGGCAAGTTGCCTTGGTTAAAAATGCTGATGAAGTGGAAAAATATGAGCGTATTGTATTGCCTGGTGTGGGTGCATTTCGTGATTGTATGGCAAATTTAAAAGCAACGGGTTTATCTGAAGCCATCATTGCCAGCGTGAACCAAGGCGCACCATTTTTAGGTATTTGTTTGGGTATGCAAGCTTTGATGACGCGTTCTTATGAGTTTGGTGTTCATGCTGGTTTAAATTTAATTGAAGGGGAAGTAAAAGCTTTTCCTGAATCCCATGTTGAGCGAGGCTTTAAAATCCCACATATGGGCTGGAATGATATGGTTGTGCCTGAAAACAAAAAACATAAGGTGTTATCAGCTGCACAAGGGCAAGTTTATTATGTGCATTCATATTATTGTGCGCCACGCAACCCTGATGAACTGCTTGCGGCGTGTGCATATGGTGATTTCCCTTTTGCTGCATGTATTGGCAGAGACAATATCTTAGGCGTGCAATTTCATCCTGAAAAAAGCCAGCAGGCTGGTTTAGCCCTGTTGGAATCATTTGTATGCTGGAAACCTTGATGAAAACTATCTTTACACTTTGGGGTGTTATACTTTAAAGGTAAAGCGTATTAAAAAAGTTCATCCTCGTCATTTTTTGGGTTCATCATATCATCATTACGAATCCCTTGCAGCATGGCAAGAAATTGAACAACCAGTTGCTCTTGTTCCATCGCAATATTTTGTAATTGTTCACAATATTGTGCGACTTCCGTTGATATGTCATCACTTCTCTCTGCTGCCTGATGCACTCCAGAGACCGCATGGCCAACTGATTGCATACCTTGGCTAGCTGCAGCGGTGTTTTCATCAAGCTCTTCGAGCGTGGTTGTATATTGCAGCATTGCATCGGCAATATGCAGTGTATGTGTATTCATTTGTTGAATCACCTGACTAATCTCTGCAATCGAATCAATAGCACCTTTACACTCTGCCTGAACCTCTGCAATTTGCTGCGCAATCACTTTTGTTGCGTTACTGGTTTGGTTGGCCAACGACTTCACTTCGCTGGCAACAACCGCAAAACCTCGACCCACATCACCTGCACGAGCAGCTTCAATACTGGCATTTAAAGCAAGTAAATTGGTTTTTTCAGCAATCTCAGTAATGGTTGCAATGACTGAACCGATATTATCGGAGGCAACTTGTAATGTTTTCATACGTTTGGAGGTTGCCCCTGCATCATCCATTGCTTGTTGAGAAATATGAATCGCCTCTTGACTTACCTTACTAACATCTTTGAATGACTCATTTATTTTATGGGTAGCATGCGATGTATCAGCAACCTGCTCTAACACATCAGTGGTGCCAGCAGAAGCTTTAATGGTATTTTGATTCAATTCAGAAGAAATATCAGACAACAATGAAGCAGAACCGCTAACTTCCTGACTGGTATGCTTTAAATTTTTAACAATATTCACAATGCCCGATTCAAAAGCAACCACCAAATTACTTTCTTTTTCTTGCTGTTTCAATTGTGCACTCATCACTTGCCGTTCGTCTTCAGCTTTTAACTTAATCAGCTCAAACTGCTGAATCAAAGCATCGCGCATTTTAATCAACGAAAACATCAAACGACCAAGATTATCTTTGCGTACCGCAGGCATCTCAATATCAAAATTTTGTTGTGCAATAGCTTCTGCCACAATATCCGCTTCCCGAATGCCATGGGTTAAATTTTGATTCATATAAAATGCCAACAATACGATACCCATTATCAAAACAATGCTATTCACCATCAAGGTTTCCCATAATGTGTTGGTAATCATTTGATCCGCATGTTGTAGCGAATAATCAATGCGAACAACACCATTAATTGTATTCTCTGCAACATCATGGCATTTTAAACAATTACCCCGATAGGATGACGATGTCGCACGATAAGGCAAAGCAACGGTTAAGATTCGCGCTTCATTCACATCATTAATGCGCACAACGTCTTGCCCTTGTAATGCCAGTTTATCAATGTCATCTACAACATGTTCGCTGGCAAAACCTTGCCCAAATTGATGCACAACAGCATCACTACGTATAACACGCGCATTTACCACATTGGGGATATTTAACAATTTCTCTCGCAATGCTTCTCGTTGATCCATATTGCCGGTAAGCATCAACGTATTTAAAGAATCAAAATACATACGGTTCATTTGCGATACTTGTTCTTGCACTTGGGTTTGCATCGCTGTTTGTGCGTTATGCCAAACGATATAGGTGTTAACGATCATGATCATGGAGAAAATAAGAAGCACAGCCATCGTAATTTGGCGTGCCACAGAGCCTCTTTTAAGCCAAATATGAAAGTCTTTAATCAATGCGTACCCTTTTTGTGAATTGAAAACAGATATTTTAAGTTTTCTATTAAAGCATGTTATATATAAGCAAGTATGATGCCTTTATATAAAAGAAAAGGGCTCTTTTGAAATTCAAGTGTTTTAATCTAAGCCTAACATTTCTCGCATGGCTGCCATATGTGCGCTGGCCTCTTCTTGAGCAGCAACTTGCCCCTCTTCGCTGTCCGCATTTTTATCCACCCAAAATAACACTTCTGAATCAGGCTCTTTCAAAAAAGAAGATGGTCCCCTTTTTTCAACTTGTCCAAATCTGCGCTGTGATTTTGCATAACTTAATGTCAACATAAAACGCGCTCTGGTCATGGCAACATACATCAAACGTCGCTCTTCTTCTAAGCGATTTTCTTCCACAGCATGTTGATGTGGAAAACTTCCTTCTTCCATCCCGACCACAAACACATGCGAAAACTCTAACCCCTTAGCTGCATGCACTGTCATCAAACGCACTTGCCCATTGGGGTCATCTTCCTCATTGTCTGCCATCAAGAAAATGTGTTGTAAAAACTGGCTTAAATCACCGCCATTTTCGCTATGGCGCAACCACCAGCGGCGTAAACCCATGATATTACCCATGCGGCGCTCAGCTTCATCCTCATCTTCAGCTTCACCACGAATCGCATCTTCAAGCCCAGAACGGGCTAACAACATATCAAAGGCATCATCAGCTTCACCATGTAAGAAGACATGCTCACACTCGACCAACATTTGCCCAAAAGCGCGTAATACATCTGCCCTGCGGTGCTGAAAATCATCTTCTAACGCCGCTTCGAGCAAGGAGCTGTTCTTTTCAAAGGCAAATTGACCTAAAATTTCCAAAGCTTTGCTGCCTATACCACGTCTAGGACGAGAAATTGCCCGCATAAATGCCAAATCATCAGAAAAATTGCCAATCAAACGCAAATAAGATAAAAAATCTTGGATTTCAGCCCGATCAAAAAAGAAAAGCCCTCCGCTAACATGGTAAGGCAACCAAGACTCTCTTAATGCAATTACAAAAGCAAGCGAACGAAATGATGAAAATGACTCTTATACACATCTCAGAGACCACGAGAATAAGGCGAATAACGGATGCAGTCAACAGC
>CAZWPS010000168.1:0-3538 GCA_964635775.1 uncultured Zetaproteobacteria bacterium
GTGATGCTGAAAGCGCATTGGATAAAAAAGTATTCAAAGGCATTCGCTGGTTACTTATGCTCGGTGTTTGTCAAACTAGTTTGACAAACACCAGATTCGCGATTTGTAACATATTGTTTTTGAAGACAATATTTTATGATAAGTGAGGCTTTAGGTGATGGTGAAATCCGCAAATCACGCCCAGCTTGAATGGCGGATTTGATTATGATGTAAACACAATGATGAGTACAATAAAAAAGGAGCTACGTTGCCGTAACTCCTTTTAAATGCTTCAAAATGGTGCTCCCTGAGCGATTCGAACGCCCGGCCCTCTGATTCGTAGTCAGATACTCTATCCAGCTGAGCTAAGGGAGCAGATTGTCGCCTTCTTGCGAAGACTGCGGCATAGTAACCTCTTCTAACCAAACTTTCCAGTCTGAATTATCCATGCCAAATAATTCAGGAAAATCTTGGTATAACCAACCTTCATACATCAAGATTTGACCTTGATATAAAGCTACAAAGGCTGCGGGATTGTGTACTTTATCATCGTTTATAAAGGTATTCCCTTGTAAACGAAGACCAAACGCAATCCCTTGTACATGAACCCGCCAATCACCTTCAACGACCTCATCACCATTGTTTAACGCTACAGCAAATGTGCGTGCTGTAGATTTCTTCAAAAACATAATCTTGGCTTTTCCTGAAATGTTCATTGCCCATTCAGGAAGTTGCTTGCCTTGATGAGAACCATGAGGATCCTCAGGGACACTTAAAGGAAGCTGCCACTCAATTTCTCTGCTTTTTTCCCCATCGCATGCCGTTATCAACATTGCCAAACCTACAGCAACAAATAACCGCACAAGCATGGCGGAGAGAGAGGGATTCGAACCCTCGATAGATTTTACTCTATACACCCTTAGCAGGGGCGCGCTTTCAGCCACTCAGCCATCTCTCCATGTGATTGCACTGCAAAAAAAGAACAGTGCCCACTAAAACTGGCGGAAGGGGTGGGATTCGAACCCACGGTAGGTTTCCCTACGCCGGTTTTCAAGACCGGTACATTCGGCCAGCTCTGTCACCCTTCCGTTGTGGAGCGCAATATAGCCAGTGATTTTATGAATGCAAATGGAAATATATTCAAGGGCGCATCACTGCATTAAAGTTGACCGTGTTATCCTTGCAAATGTGCGGGGCTATATGCTTTTTATGCACCATATTTAAAGGCGACTAAAGTTGCTTGATAAAGCATAACTAGACAATCATCATGCCTCCACCATTATTGAATAAGTGGGAGAAATGCTGATGTTCATGCAATGACTCTAACAGTAACAAGGCACTCAACTTGTCATCCCGAACGAAGTTGAGGGATCTTACGCGGCAGACGTTTCAACAGCCTCAACATCACCGCGAGAGCAACGAGGTGTCTGCTATTGGAATGTACATCATAAGCGGTGATGAAAGCATGTCTTTGATTCAAACAACCTGAATTCAAGCCATAAATTCTTTTTAAGCGGTGTTAAACAAGCTCTAACATACGTTGACCAAGCAAGGTTGGATTATGTTCAATGCACACACCAGCTTGCTCAAGCGCCTTAAATTTTGCTTCTGCTGTGCCTTTTCCACCTGAAATAATCGCCCCTGCATGCCCCATACGTTTACCCGCAGGTGCAGTTGCTCCTGCAATGAAAGCCACCACAGGTTTAGACATATGATGCTCAATATAAGCTGCCGCCTCTTCTTCCTCTGATCCGCCAATTTCTCCAATCATCACCACACCATCGGTATCCGCATCCGCTTCAAATAGCGTTAAGCAATCAATGAAACTCATACCATGAATAGGGTCGCCGCCGATGCCAATACATGTGCTTTGACCAAGTTTGGTTTGGGTCAGTTGGGCAACGGCTTCATAAGTGAGTGTGCCCGAACGCGAAACCACACCAATACGTCCAGGTAAGTGAATGTGTCCTGGCATAATACCAATTTTAGCTTGTCCTGGCGTGATAATGCCTGGGCAGTTTGGTCCAATAAGCACACTCTCTTTGCCTTGTAAAAAAGCCTTTACTTTCAACATGTCTGCAACAGGAATGCCTTCTGTAATACACACAATCAATGGCATTGCCGCATCAGCAGCTTCCATGATGGCATCAGCAGCAAATGGTGCGGGCACATAAATCACACTTGCCTCAGCGCCTTCTTGTTTCACTGCATCGGCAACCGTATTAAATACAGGTTTATCTAAATGTTTTAAGCCGCCTTTATTCGGGGTTACACCACCAACAAAATTCGTACCATAGGCCATCATTTGTGCCGAATGAAAGGTGCCTTGTTTACCCGTAAAACCCTGGCAAATCACACGGGTATTTTGATCTAATAATACACTCATAATATCGCCTCAGCAGCCAATGTTGCAGCTTCATCCAAATCATTTGCCCAGCGCACATCCAAACCTGCATCATGAATCAAGGCACGTCCTTCTTCTTCGTTGGTTCCAACCAATCGCATCACCACAGGCACAGTCATAGGGTGTGTCTTAATCGCCTCTAACAAACCTTGGGCAATAATATCACAGCGTACAATGCCACCAAAAATATTCACCAATACCGCTTTCACATGTTCATCAGCAAAAAGCAGCTTAAATGCTTCTTGCACAGCGGGTACAGTCACTCCCCCACCCACATCAAGAAAGTTTGCTGGTTTTTGACCTTTATGTTGAATAATATCCATGGTTGCCATTGCTAACCCCGCACCATTCACCATACAGCCAATGGAACCATCCAAAGCAATATAGTTTAAGCCATATTTAGCGGCTTCAGTTTCTCTTGGGTCTTCTTCATTGAAATCTCTTAGTTGAGCAATGCTTGTTTGTCGATACAAAGCATTATCATCGACTGCAAACTTCGCATCAAGGGCAATCCATTGATGCTTTTTGCTTAACACCAGCGGATTAATTTCTAAAAGACTGGCATCTGTGGTGGTAAACATGGTGTACAATGATTGCACCATATGGGCGAAAACTTTGATATCATCACCTTTTAAATCAAGAAAAAATGCCATTTTACGGGCAATATAAGGCGAAAAACCAGCTGCTGTATCCACTGCTACGCTCAAAATACGCTCTGGTGTCGTTGCCGCAACAGCTTCGATGTCCATACCACCATCAGGGCTAACAACAAAGCTAATGTTTTCGTGTTCTCTATCTACCAGCAAGCTCAAATAAAACTCTTGCGCAATATCCACACCTGTTTCGATGTATAAGTGTTTAACTTCCTTGCCTGCTGGGCCCGTTTGATGCGTGATTAAGGTTGAGCCTAATAAAGCCTCTGCTGCTGCCGCCACTTCTTCAAGTGATTGACATACACGAACACCGCCTGCTTTGCCGCGTCCGCCGGCATGAATTTGAGCCTTCACCACCCACACTTCGCCGCCAAGTGTGTCCACTGCATCCTTAGCTTCTTGCACATTGCATACAGCCACACCCGCAGGCGTAGACACGCCAAATGAAGATAATAATTGCTTAGCTTGATATTCATGTATATTCATTTAAATACTCCCATAG
>CAZWPS010000169.1:0-3518 GCA_964635775.1 uncultured Zetaproteobacteria bacterium
CCACACCGACACCACACCGCCCACCGCCCCACCACCATGTGTATAATCTCCTGCGTCACTCCGGCCCGCCAACCCTTCAATCAAACCCGAAAGATGAATCATATCTCCAGGAAATACACTGCTCATTTGACTATCTTTGTCGTCATCTTCACACAAGAAAAACAAACAACCTGATTGCAATAAATAAGTACCATCAACATCAACGCCTGATTCAAACAACACATCCCCTGGAGATAAATCCTGACGCGTAAAACTTATCGACAAACGAATCCTATCCATTTCATTCATGCGCGAAAACACATCTTGCCTTGCTAAAGCAGGCTCAACCCAAGTCGTGCGCATCAAACGCTCCACCGCCACCGCAAATGCTGGGTTTTCTTCACTCATCGCTCGAATACAAGCATCTGAAACTTCAATCACCTCAGAATATGTTTTTGCCCGCACTGCAACATCCCGACGTTGGCGCGTAAAATAGCCGCGCTCACCCAATAATACATACTCATGGTTCAACGCATAAACTTCTTCTGGCATCACATCTTTTTCTTCCGATATGATGGTTAAAACACCTTCTTTTAACAACCATATTTTACTGGATAACTCACCTATTTCACAAATATACTCATCCGGCATAAATTTAATATTTTTGCCGACTTCTGAAAAAATACGCAATAAATCATTATGTCGAATCGGTGTTTCTGCAATTTTATTTTTCTTGGCAGCCTGCTCTTCTGCAAGCAGTTTTCCTTTCAAAAGGTCAATGGTTGTTTGAATACCTTCTGCGGCCAACTTCTCCTCACGCACTTCATATTCAGCAAAAATAAGCTCAAATTGATTCAGTGCTTCTTTGAAATCTTCAGCCTCTTCTAAACATATAGCATAACGCATGCGTACATCAAAAACTTCAACCATATCATCATGTTCAATAGCAACAGCATACAATGCTGCGGCATCTTTAAACGCTTCACGAAAAGCCAGTTTTCTCGCCTTGCGTAATAAGATAGGCAGGGTTAAGTTTTCAATTTGCTCAGTCATCCTGCTTCGCTCCTTTTACCCATGGGATGAGCTGCATTCATTTCATTTTGCAAATGCCCATGTGATACATGCGTATAAATTTCAGTTGTGCTAATACTTTCATGCCCAAGCATGGTTTGTACTGCCCGCAAATCTGCACCATGATTCAACAAATGTGTAGCAAAGGCGTGTCTTAACCCATGCGGTGATGGTATAGGGCTAATGTTTGCTGTTCTCGCATGTTTTTTTACACAACGCCACAAAGTCTGCCTTGTTAACGAACGACCTTGACTAGGAAATACGAAAACATCTTCTTTTTTCAACGTATTAGACCACTTTTCTAACCAAACAGTAGCCCCTTCACCATAAGGTATATCACGCTCTTTATTACCTTTCCCCAATACGCGCAACGTCTTTTTGCTGCGATTAATATTCGCCCACTTTAAACCCGCCAACTCCGATACACGCAGCCCCGTAGCATACATCAATTCTAATAAACAACGGTCTCGAATACCTTTAGCGACACGCACATCAGGTGCGTTCAGCAAACTTTCCACATCATTTTCCGTCATTTCTTTAGGCAAACGTGATGCTGCGCGCATCACACCCATATCCAATAAAGGAAAATCATCACGCATCTTTTCATGCTGTAAGTAGTGAAACCATGTCGCCATCGCACTGCGTTGTCGCCGAATGCTGTTGCTGTGCATCTCTCTTGCTTGTAAATCGCTCAAATAAGCAGTGACATCACTTTGATTCGCTTCAAAAGCAGTTCGTGGGATATTCGAAGTCTGCAAAAAATGATTCAATGACAATAAATCAGAGCGATATGCTTCTACAGTCAACAAAGACCAGCCATAAAGCATCGCCATACGCTGCAATATGCCTTCAATGCGTGTCGTTGCTTCATGGTGAATGCTTAACAAGGCAACAATTACCCTCTAGGAAAGTCTGCTTTGCATTGCCGTTGCCTCAAAGCAGCGCAAATCAACATCTTTTTAATGAGCATTCTCTTCTTCAGCCTTTTCGCGTTGAAAAATTTCTTTATTCTTGCCAATAATGAGCAATAAAATAAGCGAATAAATAAAGGTGGAAAGCATAATCACACCCACCACAACGGCAGTAAACAACTCAATATGTACAAAGTCAGCAGGAATCATCATCAACATCACCACAGACAAGCCACCTTTAATACCCGCAAATGTTAATACTCCCCACCAACGGAAGTTCACATTGGTCATTTTGGTGGTTTGGTTGGTAATCAAGGTAAATTTTGCCATCATCAACGCTCGAATAACGGTCGTCGCAAGGAACATCACAATAATTTCAGTGCTGTATTTCATCAACATCGCCAAATCAATGATTTCCGCCATCGCTACAAATAAAATCGTATTGGCGACAATCGCTAAAAGCTGAATATCCTCTTTGGTACGGTGATGACGGTCCCGCTCTTCAACCGTGGCCTTGATTTTGTGCACTATATTCGCAATCACACTACGCGAAGAGCCCTCTCTCGCTGATTCGCGTTGTAGCTCTTTTTCTTCTTCTTTTAATTCCACTTCATCAGCAAGCACTGCTTTGCTCATCACATGATGCAGGGTGATTGTTGCAAAAATACACGATAAAATACCGGATAAGTGTAAATGCGAATGACCGCCAAACATATTCAAAAAGACATAAAAGAACTCAGCCGATTCAAATGCACCATAACCTACTAAAATCACAATCATCAACTCTGCCGTACGATTCTCCGTTGTTTTCATCGCCAGCAAACCCAAATAACCCATCAATATACCCAAAACTGTCGAACCAAGCACCACAATAAAGCTGATTTCAGCCACATAACCCACTGTTAATTCACTGCCATCTAAGGCATAAAGACCAACAAAAACAAAAACAATCAGTGCCGTTGCATCATTAAATAAACTCTCACCTTCGGCTAATATTTTCAATCTATGGGGTAATTCAAAGTTGGAGAAAATGCTCACCACCGATACAGGGTCAGTCGCTAAGACCATGGCAAATAACACAATAATCGCTGCAAATGATAAGTTATATTGACCAAACAATGTGTCTGCCGTCAACAATGCCAAACCCACAGATAATGATACCGCAACCACGGACAAATAAAACAAACTTAAACCGTGTTCTTTTAAATCAGCAACGGTAAGTTCCAAAGAGTCTGATATTAATAAAATAGGCAAAAGCAACAATACCAGCGCTGCAAAGTGTTCGGGGTCACCTGTCAGCATGGGCGTACCCGAAAATAATGTATGCGCGACAAATGATAAACCAATCAAACCTAAAGGTGATGGTATTTTGAGCTTGTCTTCTAATTGTAATGCAATGAATAATATTGTCGCAACCACAAGTAATGTAACAACCATTTAAAACACTCCTTTTCTCATGAATACTTGAATCAAAGCATGTTTGCGCACAAAAATCAAAAAATGAAAATAGAAATTAAGAAAACAGCATAAAATATGTTCGCCACAAGTAAATAAAGC
>CAZWPS010000170.1:0-3470 GCA_964635775.1 uncultured Zetaproteobacteria bacterium
GGTGAATATCCATATCTCCAAGCATAGGGCTGTGGCAATATGTATCTTTTTCTTGCCACGTATTGCCTTGTTTGTCGGTGACTTCAAAATGATAAGGGTTGTTGAGGTCAGCTTTGCTGAGTTGAAGCTCAAAAACATCTGTGCCTTCAAGGCGAGGCATGGTTGTCGATTTTCCTTGATGGTCGATGAAAGTCATATGTTCGGCACGTGGTTTAAGCGCACGAATCAACATGCCTTTATTACCGCTTGCATGCCGTCCTAGATAACAAAAAGGATCATGGCTGCGTGCTTCAATGACTTCATAAGCTACTGTTGATTGTTGAGACATCATTATACTCCTTTATTGACCCATCATAATTGTATCGCAAATCATGCGTTGATTAGCATCGCCCTAATTCACGAGAAATAATCTCATTGAGCACCATAACATCATAAGGTTTGCTTAAAAACAGCTCATTTTCCAACCCCATATCACTTAATTGCGCACTGTTTTGGTCATAACCTGAAACAAAGATGACTTTAGCTTGCGGGTTGATGCCTCGGATTTTTTTACATGCTGTTGTGCCGTTCATACGAGGCATCATAATATCCATGAGCACTAAACCAATATCGTGTTGATGTTGTTGATATACTTCAACGCCTTCAAGCCCATCATTGGCAGTAATCACTTGAAAATCAAGGGATTCGAGTAAGGCAGTGGCGATTTCTTGTACATCTGCATCATCTTCAACCAACAGTATGGTATTGCCAGCAGCACGCGTGTTTTCTATGGCATTGGTGTGGGTGGTCGACGTTTCAAGGGCGGGGCTTTCGCCATTTTCATGTTGAGATTCTAAAGGTAAATAGACATGAAAGGTTGTGCCTTGGTGAAGGCTGCTTTCAACTTCAATGATACCATTATGCATTTGTACAGCACCTTGCACCATAGAAAGACCAAGACCTTTGCCTGCACCAAAGTCTTTTCCTGTAAAAAAAGGTTCAAAAATATGCGGCAGGGATTGTTCATGAATGCCGCAGCCGTTGTCTTGAATGCTCAGATGGGCATAGTTAATGTTTTGTTTTGACTGGTGTTTTGCGCAAAATTTTTCGTTTGCAGTATAGGGCTGTAAACGCACTTGTATGGTGGGTAAGGACGCTGCTGTAATGGCATCCATCGCATTTTTAAGTAAATGACTGAGGATTTGTTGCAACTGCTCTTCTGCGCCAAATAATTCGAGATTATGATCGCAAATATCATAACCAAAGATGACATTGCCAGGTAATGTGGTGGCATAATCAATAATGACTTGCTCCACGAGTACCTTAAAAGCAATGCTTTCGCGAGTAACCACACTTTGCCCTGAAAATGCCATGAGATGGGCAATAATGTCACCCATGTCAAAGGATAAACGCTCTGCAATATCAAGGCGCTTGATGACTTCATCTTGCCCAATCAAACGCGCTTTAGCGAGGAATAAATTGCCCGTAATGCTGGCGAGCATATTGTTGAGTTCATGGGCAATACCGCCAACTAAATTGCCAATGACAGCCATTTTTTGAGCTTGTTGTTTGGCTTCTTCGTTGCGTAAACGTTCGGAAACATCTTGAAAGGACATGACCACAAAACCTTTTTCTGCACCACTGCCTAGACTACTTAAATGAATGCTAACGGGCAGGTCTCCATCATCTTGTATGAGTGTGCAGTGCTCTAAATGATAGAATTGCTGTTGGCTTAACATGTCAAAAACACGCGGCACATCCAGTGTTTGGCTTCCTGTATGAAAGTGAGGCAAAATGGAGGCGGCATTGATATTGTTGGCTGCGCCTTCTTTTATGTTTAATAAATCATAACCAGCTTGATTCATAAACAATACTTCACCTGCTGGTGAGATAGCGCAAATGCCAGCATGCACAGCATCCAACACAGCATCAAGCTGATCGCGTTGTTGTTGGATTTGCAGCTCATTTTTGTTTAGCGTTGCATAAATGCTCTGCATTTCTTCAGATGATATGGTTAGCGAGCGTTCAAGCCGAATTAACGTTTGATCATTATGCTCAAATACTGAATCCAAACGCGACAATAACTTTTGCCATGTTTGAGCATCAGGTGGGTTTTCGGTATCGACTTTAAGTCTACGCAATTGCCGAGCAAGAAGTGGGTTCATGGGGTCAGACGTTTTCCGAAATGAGGGTTAAGGTCATGGTTTGATTATGTAAGTCACTAAACTCACCTTCAAGTTGCGGTGAAATTTCACCATACGAATAAAATCCGATTTGATGGGTGTTTTTGGGTAAGGCTTCAAGTGTGGCTTCAAGTTCTTCTTCAACACGAGCGCCCATGACTAAGCGTCGCCCTACACAACTTATCGCAAGAGAGAGATAATCACCTTCTTGTTCAGCATCAACACCTAACGATTCAGCGGCTTTGTGTGCACCATCAATCAAGTTATCGTAGTTGGCCTGCATGAGTTGTGCAGAACAGTTTTCAGGGACATTGCCTGCAAAGGTGATGCTGCCTGCTTCTTCATCTACCGCAAGCAGTGTGCGCACCAAACAACGCGATGATTCTTCATCTTGACGAATGGATAAAGGGAACAATAAGCCTGATGCAGGCAAGTCGTTGCCTTGTTCGCCAAGATAACGCTTATAAAGCTCTAGGGCTGGCTGCCCATCTAATTCATACAATACATTATCGACAGACTTGGTTACGCGTCGCCAAGGACCAAAAACATCCCAGCCACCTTGAGAAGCGCAACTGACTTGTACAGCGTTGCCATATAAGCCAGCAACAGCAACGGTGTTACGTTGAGGTTTATCACCTACCCATACCCAAGTGGATTCAAACTGATCGGCATCACCAGCAAGACCACCTGCAATTTTAGTGCTTGCGGAAAAAACAGAATTTAAACCATCAACCAAATAGTCGCCGTTGATGTTTAAGCCTTCAGACAAGACCAGAACACTGGTCAAATCATCACGCTTAATGGCTTGGGCAAGCTTTGCACCAACAGCATGAGAGTCGCTAGCGTGAGCAATTGATGTCGATGCGACTTGAACCTGAGTTTTTTCAAATTGAATGACAGAAATACTTAATGAGGCATCACTGACTTCATCACCATGAATCTCACCAGAGGTTGAGCAGCCTAGTTTTGCTGCCAAAGGATAAGCTTGGCTAAGTTCTAACAGCGCATCGTGGTGTTTGAAGTATTCCCTGGCACCAAAAACAAGCAATAAAGTTTGGCTTGAATCCATATCGGGCAGTGTTGGAATAGACCAACCATCGCTAAGTGTGTGTGTGAAACTTTGGATTTCCATGGTTTATTTCCTGTTTTTTCAGTTGTAAAATATAGGGGCGAGCATACATCAAAACAGACTAAATTTCCATTTTGATTTTTTCATGTTGACAAGGGCAAGGTGCATTCCTATGTTTCGCCGCGTTATTCCCCGATAGTTCAGTTGGTAGAACGGTGGACTGTTAATCCATATGTCGC
>CAZWPS010000171.1:0-3458 GCA_964635775.1 uncultured Zetaproteobacteria bacterium
ATGCCATCGGATCAAGCTCATCTACTTCCAAATCAAACACATCAATATCAGCAAAGCGTTTGAATAATACGCCTTTACCTTCCATCACAGGTTTACTCGCCAAAGCACCAATATTACCCAAACCAAGCACGGCCGTACCATTACTAATCACGCCCACCAAATTAGCCCGCGAAGTATATAAATTTGCTTTTTCAGGATCTTTTTCAATTTCAAGACAAGGAACAGCCACGCCAGGGGAATAAGCCAGTGCCAAATCGCGCTGCGTTACACAAGGTTTACTCGGACGAACACTAATCTTACCTGGGGTCGGTTGACTATGATAGTTCAACGCCTCCAAATCAAATGCTGAAAACTCTTCTTGCTCAGGCATGCTCAAAACTCCCTTTTCTTTTATGTGAATACTTGCAATATGAATGTTTATAACATGAATAGCAACCTGCATATGGCGACGCATATGAAAGCACACTCAAAATCAAGCCTTACAGCACCAACACCAACCCCACCCAAACAGCAAACATGTCATCCCGAACGAAGTTGAGGGAGCTTACACCGCAAGATGCATAGGCAAACTCAACATGATAATCAAGGCGCGTAGTCATGAATCAAGCAAAGCTCAACCCCAAACACCAACCAAAACACCATCCCAACAGCAAACATGTCATCCCGAACGAAGTTGAGGGATCTTACACCGCAAGATGCATAGGCAATTTGCCATACCATTCCTTTCATTGACACTCCGAATCCATGTCGCAATCGCGCCTATTATTTTGATGCTTAGCTACCCTTTCACGTAATGCAAAAACTGGCTTTTTCTGCCTGCTTTCATGCCCCGCTCCTCAAACTTGGTATATATTCTATCTTGATCACGCTCAATAAAGCCGCCTACACCTGCGACATTACTCAAACCTGCTGTGCTATCTAAAATATCACGCATCCACGTCGCTAGTTCAGGAATATCACTGGCAAGTTTAATGAAACCACCGTTTTTAAGCCGTGATACGATCAGGTTTGCAAAGTCTTTTTGAATAATACGTCGTTTATGATGTTTCACTTTAGGCCATGGGTCAGGATGATTGATAAACACCCCATCAAGCTGCTCTTTTTCTACCTGATGTTCCAACACAAATTGAGCAGGAAGCTGAGTAATACGGGTGCGTTCAATCAAACCTGCATCTTCCAAGCGCCCAACGGCTTTTGCCACACCAGGCAAGTAAATTTCAACCCCCACCAGTGTCCAATCGGGGTGTCTTTCCGCCATATGCAATAAAAAATCACCATTCCCAAAGCCAATTTCAAGCACAATTGGTGAATCAGCAGGAATATTCGCTGTATGCAGTGTTTTATCTTTAGACAAGCCAATCACGGGCAGCCACTTTAATAATCTTGCCTCTTGCCCTGTGGTGACAAAACCGTTTTTTCGTCCATGGGTACGCATTTCATGTTGCACAAACTGATCACGAAACGCTTTACTTAATCTCACCTGATTTCATCCTTTACATTCATTTTACTCGTACGTTTACAATATTGACATGATATGGTCACATCGCCTTCTTCATCCATCAACGATTGCAAAGAATCACGAGAAATACTCGACAAAACTTGCGCCATATCGCGGTTCACACAACCACATTGATATGTATAATCATCCCGACCTACAATTTTGCAGCCCAAAACATCAAAAACGTGTAACATGGATTCAGGACTTTGCTGTTGAATATTTTGATTACTCAACGTCGCCATCGCTTCGACTGCTTTAAACCAGTGATCCTCATCACAACCAGGCATCGCTTCAATCATTATCGCCATATCATCTTGTAAAATCACATCAGCTTGTACTTGCACCGATTGTTTCAAATACGCCATGATATGTTCTGCCAACCAATCTGAATCATGTTGAATCGTTGAAATATAGGGCTGACCAATGCCCGTATCGCGGACTGTGGAAAGCAACATATCACGCCCTAACCAAGCCGTAATTCCATCACTGTCTGGCAAAGCAGGTTCTGGTTCTTCTTGCCACAAAATATAACCACGCACCGCACCATTTTTACACTCTGCCAACATACGTTTCATCGGTGTATGTTCAGCATTGGCATCAAGCTGCAATACCTGCCGCACCCCACCCTTACTCACGCTCAACAACAACACCGATGCCAATAAAGTTCTGCCTAACATCAGTGCCGGCACACCTTGTAAGCCATGAATACGCGCAGCCTCAGCAACCAAATGTTTGCCCCGAATAATCACCCCTCTAGCATGAGCACCAGGAAGTAAAAAGCGAATTAACTCGTCTTTTTTTGTAACCACATCAACACCTCATCGAGCGACGCAAAACAATGCCTTGCCCCTGCTTTTTTTAACTCTTGTTCCGTAAAGGAATGTGATAAACCAAGCCCCTCACAACCTGCCCGCTGTGCTGCCAACATATCCGCTTCGCCATCACCAATCATCAGCACATCAGCAATGTCTAGCCCCATTTTGGAACACGCCAAAAGCAAAGGCTCTGGGCTTGGTTTGGATGCCCTACCCTCTTGTTTACCAATGATACATGAGAAATAGTCCATCCAGCCTAATTGTTGTAATTGTGCTTCGGCTCTATGCTGACCTTTGCTGGTCACCACTGCCATCACAATCGCTTGTGACTTTAGCCACTGCATCAATATTTCAGCACCAGATAAAGGCTGAATATCATTTAAGTAGGTTTCATCATGTATTTCAATAAAACGCTTGCTCGCTGTTTCCTTATGCTCAGCAAATAATGCTGCCATGCTACAATCTCCACGCCCTGTATGGCGACGAATGGCTTGTTCAGTCATCTCTGGCAAGCCATATTCTGCCAGCGTTTGACGCATGGCACGAATAATCGGTGGAAAAGCATTGATTAATGTGCCATCCAAATCCAGTAAAACACCTTTAATACTCATCTTCTTCCTTTGACATTTTCATTTTTAATCTGAGACAAACACTGAATCACACTGCTTTAATGAAGCTGAAATCGCTTGTTTAAGCGGCAGCAGCAATCATGATTCAGCACTTTCCAAAACACTTAAAAATCACCAGATTTATCCCTGTAACTGTTTAAAATAGCTCTAATTCACTCAATTTCAAGGAAAAATGCTCAACGTATTGCTATAAATGAGCATTTTTGGCGTAAAAAGCGAGTAAATCAGAGGAAATCTAAATCGTTACGTTCAGTATTTCCCTAAGGCAGATGCATATTAACGCTGGTTGGATAAGCCTGCAATCTAAAATGCATGTGTTCAAGGCGAAGGCTTTCAATGATACAGTGAATCAACAGTTACGTTGCCCGATCATCATCCGCGCAAATGCGGAAACACATACTTTTCAATATATTGGACTTCATATGGATATTAAAAAAGGCTCTTATGAAATTCAAGTGGGCAACAATGAAGTATTGTGTCCCAGAATTTCTACGATTGATTGCTCCGCTATTTAGT
>CAZWPS010000172.1:0-3449 GCA_964635775.1 uncultured Zetaproteobacteria bacterium
AGTTATTGACGGAAGATTATTATGTCTTCAATAAATTGATGAAAGGTTTTATTGGCTCAAACAATATTGATACCAATTCGCGGCTGTGTATGTCTTCGGCAGTGGCCGGTTACAAACGTGCTTTTGGAGCAGATGGTCCGCCAACATGTTATGATGATATTGAGTTGGCAGAATCCTTTTTCATCATTGGTGCAAACCCTGCTTATGCGCATCCCATTATTTTCAGGCGTATGGAAGCCGCCAAAGAAGCCAATCCTGAGCTTAAAATCATCGTGGCTGACCCAAGACGCACCGACACCTGCTCCATTGCTGATTTACACCTTCCCTTAAAACCTGGTACTGATGTCGCCCTGCTGCAAGCCATGCTTAATGTGATGATGTGGGAGGGTTTAACGGATGAACATTATATTCATCAGTATACCCAAGGTTTTGCTGAGGTTGCGAATCGTGCACAAGCCATGACACCACGCCAAGCGGCTGCAATATGCGGCATTCCTGCCGAAGATATTGTGAAAGCGGCATTATGGTTTGCTGAAAATAAAACCCTTTCTTTTTGGACCATGGGGATGAATCAATCCATTGCGGGCACGGATAAAAACAATGCCTTATTAAACCTACACTTGGCTACTGGACAAGTCGGCAAGCCAGGTTGTGGTCCCTTTTCACTCACAGGTCAACCCAATGCGATGGGTGGACGCGAAGTGGGTGGTCTTGCCAATATGTTGGCTGCTCATCGTGATTATGCCAACCCTGTGCATCGTCAAGAAGTGGCTGATTATTGGGGTGTAGATGATGTGCCTCAAACCCCTGGTTTAACAGCGACAGAGCTTTTTGGAGCTTTGGAATCAGGGAAAGTCAAGGCGGTATGGATTGCTTGCACCAACCCGATTGTATCCATGCCTGATGCCAAACGTGCAGAAGCTGCGTTGAAAAAAGCTGAATTGGTGATGGTTTCTGATGCCTATCACCCAACGGATACCACTGAATTTGCCCATATTCTATTTCCTGCTGCGGGTTGGGCAGAAAAAGAGGGAACACTTACCAATTCTGAGCGTCGTATTAGCCATGTGCAACAAGCTTTGCCTGCGGCAGGTTTATCACGCCCTGACTGGAGGATTGCAACCGATTTTGCACTGCATTTGGGGCAAGCCTTGGGCTTAGATTGGTCTGAGGCATTTGCTTATCAAAAGAGCAGCGATGTGTTTGATGAACATTGTGGGTTGACCAAGGGCAAGGCTATTGACATTACAGGGCTATCTTATGCTATTTTGGATCAATATGGGCCGCAACAATGGCCCTATCCCAAAGGTGAAAAACCGAATCAAGTCAAACGCTTATATAGTGATGGTAAATTTGAGACGGCAAACCAACAAGCCAATTTTATTGATATTCGTTATCGCGCTGTGGCTGAACCCACCAGCACAAATTATCCCTTATCTTTAACAACAGGGCGCATTCGTGACCAATGGCATACGATGACCAAAACAGGGCAAGTGCCGCAGTTGATGCAGCATGTGCGTTTGCCTATGCTGCAAATCCACCCTGAAACTGCAAAAGAACGTGGTATTAACCATGAAGACTTGGTTGAAGTGGTTTCAAAACGCGGCAAAGTGATTGTTCCAGCTCAAATCAGCAAAGATACGCGTCTTGAAACGGTGTTTCTGCCCATGCATTGGGGTGAAATGACTGCCAAAGCTGGTCGTGCCAACAATTTAACGCAAATTGCCGTGGACCCTTTGTCTAAAGAACCGGAATTCAAACATACGGCTGTACAAGTGACACGTTTTGAACCTGCTTGGCGCGGTATGATGTTGATGGCAGGTCAAAAAATGGCTTTGGGCAGAGAAATGATAGCAGCTTATACTTATGGTGTAGTGGCTTGTGCAGGCAGCGATCATGCGGTGACTTCTGTGGATGTGGCATGTTGCCAACCCTTGCAAGATAAACAGTTTCGTCGCTTAGATCAGCTTTTGGAACAAGGACAAAGCTTTGAAACACTCACTTACGCTGATCGTAAATTAGGCATAAATCGTAAGGCATGGTTGGACGATGGACATTTGATTGCTGTGCGCTGGGTGGGTGGTGATATTCACGAAGCCAAGTGGTTGCGCAAATTGATGTTGGAAGGTCGTGATGTTGGCGAGCTTCGCCCTTATTTGCTAGCACCTGGCGGTCCGATTAATAAAGAAGATCATAAAGGAAGGATCATTTGTGCTTGCAACAATGTGGGTGAGCTTGAACTACAAGCTGCCATAAAGGATGGTGCAAATTCACTTGAAACTTTAAAAGCATACACATTGGCAGGCACAGGCTGCGGTTCGTGCGTTCCTGAAATAAAAAGATTATTATCAGGGTCATGAAGACTGCACCCATTACATTTTACCCCCAACAAAAGGCAGGCAATAAAACTTCTTTTTTTAAAGATACTTTTGGTAGAAAACTTAATTACTTACGCATTTCGGTGACCGACCGCTGCAATATGCGTTGTGATTATTGCAGACCTTCTGCCGATGCTTATCAAGCTGAGCCACGCTCGCATATCTTAAGTTTTGAAGAGATTGAGCGTATTGTTCAGGTTGCGGCATCATTGGGGGTGAATAAAATACGACTTACGGGCGGCGAACCGTTGGTGCGCAAAGATTTGCCCCAACTTATCGCTAAACTTTCTGCCATTGAGGGTATCACAGACTTGGCGATGACCAGCAATGCCACATTGTTGGTTGCATCCGCCCAAGCTTTGGCAGATGCAGGTTTGAAGCGCATCAATATTAGCTTGGATAGTTTGAATGCTTTGCGTTTTCGAAAATTGACTGGCGGCGAATTGGCACCAGTATTGGCAGGTATAAAAGCTGCCAAAGTAGCAGGATTATTTCCCATTAAATTGAACACGGTATTGATGCGTGGTATCAATGCTGGGGGTGAACAGTCTGAAGTCGCCGAGTTGATTGATTTTGCATCTGAAATCGGCGCAACGATTCGTTTTATTGAACTGATGCCGATGAAACAGGGCATGGATTGGGAGCAACATTATATTTCGATTGATGAGGTGTTGCAGCGCGATGATGTGCGTGAACGTGTTGATGTGGATGCAACACTGACCACTGGCAATACAGCGGCACGTTATTTGCCGCTTCAACATGTTAAGGGTGAAGTTGGTTTTATTATGCCGATGTCATCACGCTTTTGTGAGGGCTGTAATCGTCTGCGTTTAACATCCGATGGTGGTCTGCGCTCGTGTTTGCCAGCGGATAATCAACTCAATTTGCGTGATTTGATTCGTGGCGGTGGTTGTGATGACGATATTCGCGCTGTTTTTCTTCGTTCAGCGTTGATAAAACCTGAGATTGGTATTTATGATTTTGATGCTGACAGCGAAAAACGTTCCATGATTCAAATAGGTGGCTAATGAAATATACGATGTTTTCCATGCCTTTTCATGCTTTGATTCT
>CAZWPS010000173.1:0-3424 GCA_964635775.1 uncultured Zetaproteobacteria bacterium
CGGCATACATTCTTCGCATTAGTCTCGTGGGCTCGGAGATTTGTATTAGAGACAGATACTGCTTTGAATATCGTCAGTAAGCACATCTATAGGCGGGGCATTGATTTGCTTTCGTAAATGCTCCAAGACTTCAAGTCCATCCATCTCTGGCATCATCAAATCCAAAAAAATACACTCAGGATGATCGCTCAACACAGCCTTTAAACAATCAACACCATTGGCAGCTTCAATGGTTTCATAACCTGCATCAAGAATGACCTTACAAATACGTTTTCTTATAAATGTAGAGTCATCAGTAACCAATATACTCATCTTCACCTACCTTCATCAACGATGTTTTCAAAGAAAGTGCTGTTCAACACATGGTTTTAGGTTGCATATGCATCAAACCAGCGTTTATTAGCGCTTCCTAGGCAATGGTAAAGCAATTTTGAAGCCAATTAATCCAAAAGTTCATCCATACTGCTTGAGGACGCGGAAGCATGGATGCGCAATTTGGCTTAGCTTGATGATAACCATTCAGGATACTTAAAAAGCGCGCGGCTTACAGCGATAAATGAGTGATTTTAACGAAAAACAGGACATAAGAGCCAGCTGAATCGTTAGACTTGGTAAAAATTCAATCTAGCGAAAGGCGTGGGTAATGGGATAACGTCTGTCACGACCAAATGCACGTTGACTTATTTTAATGCCTGGCGGGGCTTGGCGACGTTTGTATTCGGCAAGGTGAAGTAAGTCGATAATACGTTTCACTTCCGCAGGCTCAAAACCCAAGTCTACAATCGCATCCATGCTCAATCTATCTTCAATATTTGCTTTTAATATCGCATCCAACACCACATAATCGGGTAAAGAATCAGTATCTTTTTGCTCAGGTCTTAGTTCTGCAGATGGCGGTTTATCAATGGTGTTTTGTGGGATAATTTTGCCTTGTTGGTTTAAATAATCGCATAAAGCAAAAACTTCCATCTTATAAACATCTTTGAGCACAGCAAAACCACCCGCCATATCCCCATAAAGCGTGGCATAACCGACTGCCATCTCTGATTTGTTGCCTGTTGTCAGCAACATTCGTCCTGTTTTGTTTGAAATCGCCATCAATAACACACCACGCACCCGAGCTTGAATGTTTTCTTCAGTGACATCAGCAGCTTCTTTTCCCCAACGCACAAATGAATCATGCAACGTCTCTTCAATGGCTGCTACACTATGTTTAATGGGTAAGGTTGTGCTTTGAATACCTAAATTGTCCACCAAAGCTTGAGCATCAGTCAACGAATGTTCACTTGAGCACAGCGATGGTAACAAGACACCTAAAACATGCTCTGCACCCAATGCCCGCACCGCAATCGCTGCCGTTAATGCCGAATCAATACCCCCAGATAAACCAATCACGACCTGAGTACATCCATTGCGCAACACATAATCACGAACACCAAGCACCAAAGCTTTCTCAATTTGAGCAATGGCTTGTGGCAATGGCGCAACTTGCGGCAGCGTAAGTTTTGCTAAATCAATCCTATATGCACCACCAACAAACAACGGCGCACGCAACATCAATTCACCATCCATACCCATCACATGTGAGCCGCCATCAAAGACAATTTCATCTTGCCCGCCCACAATGTTCACATACACCACAGGTGCTTGAAACTGTTGCGCCCGGCGCTGAGTCAAGGCTTCGCGTTCGCCTTGTTTACCCACATGAAAAGGGGATGCATTGAGATTTAACCACACATCACAAGGCGTGCTCAACTGTGTTTGTGCCAAATCATCTTGCCATAAATCTTCACAAATAGCGATGCCAATGCGCCAACCATCCACCTCAAAGACGGATTGTTGATCTTCGCCAGCTACAAAATAACGTTGCTCATCAAATACCCCGTAGTTGGGTAAGTATTGTTTGTCATAAACCGCGATGAGTTGACCATGTTGCGCTATAAATGCACTATTTTTAAGCTGGTTATTCTCATAACGAGGCGCACCAAAGACCACAATACTTTGCCTGCTTTGCGCAATAATATGTTGTGTTGCTTGTTCAACACTGTGCATAAATGCAGGGCGAAAAAGCAAGTCTTCGGGGGGGTAACCTGTAATCACCAGCTCTGGAAAGACAATTAAATCATCATGCTCTTGCCCTGATGCCTTCATGCCTTGCAACATCATGGCTACATTATCTTCAATCGCACCAACCCTTGGCACACACTGCATCAGCTTAATTTTCATCCGCTAAACACCTCAATATCAATTTCACTACGCCGCTATTATTTGCGTTGTCGCTCAACACGAATCCACTGCTGCACATTTGCATTGTGTTCAGCAAGTGTGCTTGCAAAAGCATGTCCGCCTGTACCATCGGCAACAAAATATAAATAATCAACCGCCGCAGGATAAGCAGCAGCGCGCAGGCTTGCTGCACCAGGATTCGCAATGGGTGTGGGGGGCAAACCTCGGCGCGTATAGGTGTTCCAAGGGGTGTCGGTGCGCAAATCTTGACGACGAATATTGCCTGAAAAATCACCTAATGTTTGATACATACCATAAATTACTGTGGGATCCATTTGTAGCGGCATATGCAAACGAAGTCGATTATGAATCGCCGCCGAAACCCATACCCTTTCATGGGCTAATGCCGTTTCTTTTTCAACAATGGATGCCATAATGCGATTACGCACTATCTGCGCTTCAGACCAGCCTAATTCAGCCGCTAAAACCGCTTCAACTTGAATACGCCCATCAAACATCTGTTGTAAAAAAGTATAAGCGTCAATGGGTTGATTATAATGGTATGTTTCAGGCAGAAAAAGCCCTTCAAAAGCATTGTTTTGGGTTATTTTTAACATGGCTTGTTGCCATATACCCCTTGGTGTTTGCGTGCGCTGGGCAAGTAGGTCCAACATTTCCGCCGTCCGCAATCCTTCAGGAATCGTGAGTTTAAATTGCTGTACTTCGCCCTTTGTTACGATCGCTAACACCTGTAATGTATTGAGTTGTCCATCAAAATTATACAACCCAGACTTGAGCTGAGCCGACACACCCAATAAGCGACTTAACCAACGAAAATGGAGAGCGGAAGTGATGATGTTTTCTTGTTCAAGGCGGTGTGCAATCGAAAAACTTGAAGCACCTACAGGAATCATCAAGGATTGCTGTTCAAGCGCTTGTTGCGCATACACGCTTTGCCAAACATACACCGCTAAACCTAAAATCAAGAGCACAAAAAAGCATAATATTTTATAACATAAAGCACGTAAACCAGCTTTTTTAAACACATGAAACTCCTTTTTCTTGGCTTAAAATATGTTGGATAGTTTGAATCTCAGGGTGTTGTGTATCCAGTATTCGCCCTTGAATTGACGTGACAGGCATCATAAATTGTCCACAGTTAAGTAATACTATAGCCTCGCAATCAGCAAGCCAAGCA
>CAZWPS010000174.1:0-3419 GCA_964635775.1 uncultured Zetaproteobacteria bacterium
CCCCTTGTCTAACCTATGCGATAGTTTCATTTGTTTCACTTACCCCTATACTTCCAAGCTATGAAAAATATCAAACTTGTGCTTCTGGATCGTGATGGTGTCATTAACTTTGATTCTCCTGATTATATTTTAAATGCTGAGCAGTGGTTGCCCATCCCTGGTAGTTTGCAGGCGATTCAACGTTTAAACCAAGCGGGGGTGAAGGTTGCAATTTGTAGCAATCAGTCTGGTTTGGGGCGTGGCATGATGAATCAAGATGATTTTTCTGCGATTCAACAAAAGATGATGCTGGCGATTGACGATGCTGGTGGCAACATTGATTATGTTGCTTATTGTCCCCATCATCCTGATGATGGCTGTTTGTGTCGCAAGCCTCAAGCAGGTTTGTTGCTTGAAGCCATGCAAGGCGTTGATATGCTGAACCGAACACAAACCGTGATGATTGGTGATTCCTTGCGCGATATTCAGGCAGCACAAGCAGCAGGTGTGGCAAGCATGTTGGTTGGCAGTGGTTATGGTGATGTGATTAAAATTTATGAACAAGTTCAAGCCATTGATGCTTCGGTTGCTGTTTATGACAACTTATCAGCTTGTGTCGATGTTATTTTAGGAGACTTTTGATGATTTATATACGTTCTTTGTTATTTTATGTGTTGTTTATCTTATCCACCGCCGTGGTCACAAGCGCGGTGACGATAGCGCGATTATTTGGACAACATGCAGCATGGAAATTAGGGCAAGTTTGGGGGGCAAACTCCAATGTCTTGTTGCGGTATATTTGTGGTATTCGCATCAAAATTGAAGGGGAGGAACACATCCCCGAGCAAGCTTGTGTGGTGGTTTCAAAACATCAATCAACATGGGAAACCACAACACTACCCTTATATTTACCTCCCTTTGTGTGGGTACTTAAGCAAGAATTGATGTATATTCCTCT
The DNA here is from genome assembly GCA_964635775.1 of uncultured Zetaproteobacteria bacterium. Lineage (GTDB taxonomy): Bacteria > Pseudomonadota > Zetaproteobacteria > Mariprofundales > Mariprofundaceae > Ghiorsea. The sequence goes on from CAZWPS010000174.1 coordinate 938, forward strand.
TTTTGGCTGGGCATTAAAAGCTTTAGATGCAATTGCCATTAAACGCTCTAATCCGCGCGAGGCTCTCAAAAAAGTGAATACTGAAGGCATGAAAGAGCTGGCAAACGGACGTTCTGTACTCATTTTTCCTGAAGGAACACGTATCGCAGCCGGTGAAACGGGGACTTACCAACCCAGTGCGATTATGTTGGCAAAAAAAGCAGATGTGCCAATATTACTTGTTGCACATAATGCTGGTGTATGCTGGCCAAAAGGCAGCTTTTTAAAACATCCAGGCGTCATTACCCTACGTTTTTTGCCTGCGCTTTCAGCAGCAGAAGTGAAGGAGGGTAAACGCAGCGATTTATTAACCCTTTGTGAAACGCGAATTGAAGCCGCTTGCCGCGAATTGGGCGGATAAGTTGCTTTGTACTCAACGCCAATGGCGAATAAACCTGTATGTTTGTTGTTTATGCTGTTGTTCAAGTATCTTAGAGGCGAAGACGACGATTGATACGGCGTGGTTTGAGCAACATGATTTTAGTGCAGTAGAGCAGCAGAAATTTCAGCGTGGGCAGGTGGTTCGCCATCACAACAGCAACACCGAACCAAGGGTGCAAGATGTGCAAGCCTTTGTCTTGATTCACGCACCCATAGCAGATGTTTTTAATTTAATCACAGATTTTCCGCAGCTTGTTGCTTATGCACCTTATGTGGAAAAGATAGAAGTATTGCAGCAATCAGCGCAAATGGCGTTGGTTAACTATGATATGGCTTTGCCTTTTGGTGTACACAAACGTTACCGCTTACAACTTCATAGCCTCGTGGATGGCTCAAATCGACGCTTAAGCTGGACACTTGCGCCATGGCCAGGTTTAAAGCCAGATGAAACGCTTGTTGCAACATCAGGTTATTGGTTTTTAGAGCCGGCAAAGCTTAAAAATCACACACTATTATCCTATCACACACGCACCGACTCGGGAGATATTCCTTTTGGGTTAGGCTGGATTGTTACATTATTAAGCCAAAGTGGTGTGACAAACTTATTACAAAAAACTAAAGAACGGGCAGAACAACAATGGCAAAAACCTTAAATACCGCTATCGCTCGCCTCATATTGCTGTTGTTCGTATGCTGCTGTGCTGCTCGGCTATATGCAGCGCCAGTGGTGGTACAACCACCATCATTATACCCGCAGTTTTCAGATACTTTTGATTATGTTTATGATGACTATAAACAAGCATATGAGCGTGTTTTTGATGCTGAAGCAGCGCCCTACTGGTGGGCTGTGGGTTTATCTACAGCCGTTCTTATTGCCTTTGATGACCCACTCATTACAGCCGCAGAACACTTGGGTGACCAGGTCGGTTTAACCCGTGAAGACAACACCAAAACTTTTTTTCAGGTTGGTGATGTGGCAGTTTTACGTTTGCCTACAGATGTAGGCTCATTGATGTATTTTATCGGTGATGGCTGGACACATGCTGCCATTGCCGCCAGCTTCTTAGCCACAGGCGCATGGGCAGATGATGATAGAGCTTACCGCACAGGTTTTCAAATTATAGAGGGCATGATAACCACCACCATCGCCACCCAAACGATTAAACATATCACAGGGCGAGAGAGTCCTTATCATGCTAGCCAGCCCGCAGGACGCTGGGACTTTTTTCCCAACCAAATCACATATCACGAGAATATACCTGCTTATGATGCTTATCCTTCGGGTCATTTGGCGGTGGGTAGCATGGTGTTAACAGTGATTCATAAAAACTACCCTGAAAAAACATGGGTGTTGCCAACAGGGGTAACTTTATTATCGTTATTATCATTTCAAATGATGAATAATGGTGTGCATTGGGCAAGTGACTACCCACTGGCCATTGCTTTGGGTTATACTTTTGGCAGCATTGCTTATGAACGTGGGCAATCTCACTTGCAACAGCCTGTTACAACTCAAGATATAGTATGGACACCCATTATTCAGCAAAGTGGCATGGGTATTGAACTTCATTATATGTTTTAAAGCGCCTTTTACAGAAGCGTTGATTCATTCATCATGCATGCTGCTGCATATTAAAGTGATAAAAAATCGGTTTAGGGCTTGAACTTGAGATGTATGGTTCTTATAAAGCGAATACCTTAATATTGATGATCAAACAGGAGAAACAACCATGGCAACACAAGTTCGTCCATTACATGACCGTGTCATTGTTCGTCGCTTAGACGAAGAAGAAAAATCTGCAGGCGGTATTATTATCCCTGATGCGGCAAAAGAAAAGCCACTTCAAGGCGAAATCATTGCCGTTGGTAAAGGTAAAATCTTAGATAATGGTGACGTTCGTCCATTAGATGTGCAAGCAGGTGATATTGTAATGTTTTCAACCTATGCAGGCACAGAAATCAAAATTGATGGTGATACATTGTTGATGATGCGTGAAGACGACATCCTTGGCGTGATTACTAAATAATTCATATTCATTTATTAAATTAGGAGATATTTAAC
>CAZWPS010000175.1:0-3337 GCA_964635775.1 uncultured Zetaproteobacteria bacterium
GCTCACGCATCAGCTTATCAACCAGTTCACGATCGCAAATATCACCTTGTACAAACGTATGCCGCGATGCACTTGGCAGATCTTTGAGGTTATCCAAGGAACCCGCATAAGTCAGTGCATCCAAATTGATGATATTTACATCATCATAGCTCGCCAACATAAAACGCACATAATTGCAACCAATAAACCCTGCTCCACACGTTACAAGAATATTTTTAGGTATGTAATCAAGCATTTTTCAAATCCTTCATCACATCAGACAATGATATTGCCCAAGGCTGTATTTTTAGTTCAAACGTTTGTTCTAGTTTGGTGCAATCTAACGCTGAGTTTTTAGGGCGCTTGGCTGGCGTGGGGTAATCCTCTGTTTTGATTGCCTTAAGCGTAGAGACTTTCATCTTCAAACCTTGTTTATCCGCTGCTGAAAATATCGCTTTGGCAAAATCAAACCATGTCGTCGATTCGGGCTGGGCAATATGATAGCTGCCCCAAGCTTGTTTATCATGCGCAAGCATCATATAAATTGTTCGTGCAATTTCACGGGCTGATGTTGGTTTACCATACTGATCAGCAACAATACCCAATTCTTCACGTTCCGCTCCCAAGCTGAGCATGGTTTTGACAAAATTATTACCATGCGCTGAAAACACCCAGCTGGTGCGTAAAATATAATACTGCTCACAAAAACTTTTAACAGCATCTTCACCCGCAAGCTTTGTCTCGCCATAAACCCCTAATGGGTTTACAGGGTCAGCTTCTAAATATGCACCCTCTTTGTTACCATCAAACACATAATCCGTGGAAATATGCACCAAGGGAATAGCCGCTTTCGCACATGCTTCTGCCAAATAAGCCACAGCTGTCGCATTCACCGCCAGCGCTGCTTGGGCATCGCCCTCAGCCTTGTCCACCGCTGTGTAGGCTGCCGCATTGATCACTGCTTCAGGTTTATAATCCTGCATGGCTTGGTTTACCGCACTCTGATCTGTAATATCCAATGTATCACGGTCAACACCAAGAGCTTTACAACCATACGCTTCTGCCAAAAACATCAACTCTGTACCAACCTGACCATGGCAACCTGTAATTAATATTTTCATATCAATACTTCGGAAGTTTTGAATGATCTATGTCTTTCAAACACGTATACATCGTATCTTTCTCTGACAATTGCGGATGCTCTAATGGCCAATCAATAGCCAGCGCCGCATCATTCCAAAGCACACCGCCCTCATCACTGGGTTGATAATAATCAGTGCACTTGTAAACAAAGTCAGCCATCTCTGAAAGAACGCAAAAACCATGGGCAAACTTTGGCGGTACCCATAATTGATGGTGATTCTCTTCACTCAATACACAACCATACCACTGACCAAAAGTTGGCGAGCCGACACGAACATCCACAGCTACATCAAACACAGAACCTGTTGTCACCTGAACCAATTTGCCTTGCGGGTTATCAAGCTGAAAGTGCAAGCCACGTAAGACACCTTTACTTGAACGAGAATGGTTATCTTGTACAAAATCCACATCAGGAAAGCCCGCTGCCATATAACGTTCTTTGTTGTATGTTTCTAAGAAGAAACCTCGTGCATCGCCAAATACCTTGGGTTTGATCAGAAGAATTTCTGGAATATCCGTCTTAACAACCTGCATTATTTACCTTCTTTCAAACGGCTCAATAGATACTTGCCATAACCATTTTTCTTTAACGAATCTGCCAATGCAACCAACTGCTCATCACCAATATAATCCATTTCCCAAGCAATTTCTTCAGGGCAACCGATTTTAAGCCCTTGGCGTTTTTCAAGAATCTCCACAAACTTTGCAGCCTCCAATAATGAATCATGGGTTCCTGTATCCAACCATGCCGCTCCACGCCCAAGACATTCAACACGAAGCTCACCTGATTCTAAGTAATCTCTGTTTACATCTGTAATTTCCAATTCACCACGCGCCGATGGTTTCATGTTAGCGGCAATATCAACGACTTTATTATCATAAAAATATAAGCCTGTTACAGCATAGTTTGACTTGGGGGAATCTGGTTTTTCTTCAATTGACAAGGCTTTGCCATTGTCATCAAAGTCTACCACACCATAACGCTCTGGATCAGTCACATGATAAGCAAACACAGTTGCACCATGTTCATATTTCGCAGCCTTTCTCAACTGCGCAACCAAACCATGCCCATAAAAAATATTATCGCCTAAAATTAGGCTGCAACAGTCATCGCCAATAAAATCTCTACCAATCGTAAACGCTTGTGCCAAACCGTCAGGCTTAGGCTGTTCTGCATAAGAAAGCTGAATCCCCCATTGAGAGCCATCGCCAAGCAAATGCTTAAAATGTGGCAGATCATGTGGTGTTGAGATCAAAAGAATTTCACGAATACCTGCCAGCATTAATGTTGAAAGCGGGTAATAAATCATTGGTTTGTCATAAATCGGCATTAATTGTTTGCTTACTGCCAAGGTTAAAGGATGCAGCCTAGTTCCACTGCCACCGGCTAAGATAATACCTTTCATATAAATAAGACCCCGCATTTATTGCTAAAATAATCATCGGTTTGTGATGCAGTACATCCATGTACTGTCCCCTGCGGGCGAACCTGACGGCCCGTCCAATTTGTCTGTCCTGCCAAATTGTCATAAACAGGCATCAACTGTTTGCTTACTGCCACAAAGGGTGAAGCCTTGTGCCGCTTCCTCCCGCTAATATTATTCCCTTCATTCTATATCCTTAGCTAAATTTCGTTGCTTAATACCCTCTTGAATAAATACGAAAATCACAGCAAAGAAACCGACGATAAAGCCTGTCAATATAACAATAATTGCTCGCTTTGGTTTAGATTTTTTATCGGGGGCTACAGCTTTATCAATAATTTGAAATGCAAATTGCTTTTGTGTATTAGCCAGCATGGATTTTTGCTGCTCTTGGCTAATCAACTGAAACAAAGCTTTGCGCTGATCTTCAATTTGTGTGCGCATCAACTCATCATTTAAATATTTCAGTGTGCGCTGGCTTTGTGCCATAGCTTGCTGGCGTAAATATTTATTTACGCGCTCAACCAAAGTATTCGCCCAGCTGGCAGCCAAATCTGCATCTGTCCATTCAATTGCCAGCGTTACCAAGCCTGAATCTTTATCGGTAGATACCGTCAACAAACCACCTGCGATAAAAAGGCGATATGCATCCCATAAACTTGGCTGCTTTTCAGTTTCTCTCTCCAACCATTGTTTTTTTTCTGCATCCCATTGTTCTACAAACAACACGGGCATTAGCCTGTCTCTATACACATCTCCGAGCCCACGAGACTAAGGCGAATCTCGTATGC
>CAZWPS010000176.1:0-3333 GCA_964635775.1 uncultured Zetaproteobacteria bacterium
CTATGAAAGAAGTATTGATTACAGGGGCTTCTGGTGGTTTTGGTCATGAGTTTGCCAAGCAGCTAGAACAAGATGGTTATAGCTTATTATTACACGGTCGTGATCAAGTACGTTTGCAAATGACACTTGATGCTTTGGAAAAACCAGAGTGCCATCGTATTCTTTTGGCAGATTTGTCTTCGCGTAAAGCAACTGAATCATTGATTGATGCGCTTGTTGTGGAAGATGAGCTTTATGGTGTGGTGAATAATGCTGGTTTTGGCATGTGGGGTAACTTTGCCAATCGTGAAGGTGTGGCACAAGCAGATGTGATTCGTGTTGACTTGCTTGCACCGGTCATGCTTGGGCATGCCTTGATGCCTTTATTGAAGAAAAATAAGGGATTTATGATTAATGTATCCTCATTGGCGGGGGAGACACCCTTGCCTTATTTGGCGACTTATGCAGCAGTTAAAGCGGGCATGACCTTTTGGAGTGAAGCGATTCGCACTGAAAATGAAGGTTGTTTACGTATTGTAACGCTTGCACCAGGTCCTTCGCCTACAGGTTTCCGTGATGTTTCAGGTGCGCCAAAGGGTAAGGGTAGTTTTTTCAGTACATCTGCATGTGAAGTGGTGCAAGCATCATTACAAAGTTTAGCGACGGGTGGTGGTTATTGTGTTCCCGGTCTTCGCCATCGTTTGTTGTGGGCAATTCAAATGCTGACACCACGGGCATTGTCTTTGGCAATGATGGCAAAATACCTTAAAAAATAGTTGAACACGGATGCCCCAAACATTTCCTTTTTCTTGGCAAATACGTGTTTCTAAACGTGTGCGCCGTCCTAAAATTACTTTAGACAAACATGGTTTAGTGGAGTTGGTATGCCCAGAAGGTATGCCCGCGAATCAAGCTCAAGCAATGATGTCAGAACACATACCTTGGGTGGTCAAACATCTTGAACAACTCCAACCGCAACACGATGAAGTTTTCCCACCATTACAACTTGATTTGTTAGCCATAGGGCAACAATGGCAAGTGCATTATCAAGCCCATCATCGTCAGCGACTTCGCCTCACGACTTCGGCTGAGCAATTATGTATTGAAGGTGATGTGCTTAACCATGAAGCGGTTCGGTTATGTTTATGTCATTGGGTTAAAACACAGGGGAAACGTATATTATTGCCGTGGTTGGCAGAAATTGCCGAGGAAATGGGCGAAAGCTATGCTTCGGTATCGATTCGTTTACAAAAAAGGCGTTGGGGTAGTTGTTCCATGGCAAGGCGAATTAACTTGAATGCTGCGTTGCTTTTTTTGCCCCCTACATTGCTGCGCCATGTGTTGATTCATGAGTTGGCTCACTTACGCCATCATAATCATTCAGCAAAATTTTGGGCATGGGTTGCCCAGTTTGACCCTGATTATCAACAAAACCGTCAGCAATTGCAGCAACAAGGGCAGTTGGTGCCTACTTGGTTGGTGAAACCTGCGCGCTAAAATCTTTATTGAGCACTATTCTTAGGGTAGTTTTCTTCAACTGCTGTTTCAACAAGTGTTGTTAATTGTTGATAACCAAAGTGAATAAGCGGCTTACCATTCACGAAAAAAGATGGGGTTTTATTGACACCCAACTGCCGTGCATCAGCTAAATCTTGGGCAATGATGCTGGCAATAGCAGGGTCATTCATGTTTTGTTTTAAGCCTGCAACATCAAAGTTGTAATGCTCTAAATATTTCCACAGCAATTCAGGTTGTGGCTGATGATGTGATGCCCAAGTGTTTTGTGTTTCATACATTAACTCCATCACACCCCAATATGTCCCCTGTTTTCTGGCTGCTTCAAGGATTTTTACGGCATAATCAGAGCCGTGATGAAATGGGGCATAACGAATCACCAGATTAACTTTACCATCATGTTTTTTCATGAGCGCTTTAACCAAAGGGTGAAACTGGCTACATGTTTCGCAAGCGGGGTCCATAAACTCAACAATAGTGACTTTAGCATTGGGGTTACCTGCGCGAGGGGAGTGAAATTGGATCAGCGCTTGGCTGTGTGTTGCGGCTTGTTCTGTTTGTATGGTTGCTTGCTGCTGATTATAAACATATCCAGCGATAGCAAAAATAAGAATTAAACAGCCTATGCTGAGAGCAATAAGGTGATGGGTTTTCATGATGACATCCTTGAACGTGCAGTTAATAATAAAATTGTGATGCTGATAAAAGCGATGAGGGATAGGATAGGAATGGGTAAAAAGCCCAATAAAATCATACTATCATCATTGCATGGCACACCCTGGCTACATGGTTGTAAGCTTTCGGGAATGATGTTGAAAAAAACTAAACAATGGTAGAAGGTAATGCTGATGCCAATGATGGTGAAGGGAAGGGCATAGCGTATAATGTGTTGATCAAGCGGGAAAAGAGCAATGAAGAGCATAATGCTTAGAGGAAACATGAAGATACGTTGATACCAACACAAGATACAAGGTGTTAATTCCATGATTTCGCTAAAAAATAAGCTGGCAAGGGTAGCGATGCTTGCAATCAGCCAGCTGGTGAAAATAAGTAGCCAAGTTGTAGAGATATTGTCTGTTTGAAGTTTCATAGATGGGGGGAAGTTTAGACGAGTATGGGGTAAAATCACATGATTTATATTCAAATAAGTAAAATAATGATTCAGTATTTTTCAAAATACTTGAAAAATACCATTTTTTACTCCTGTAACTGTTCAGATTTCCTCTTATTTGCTCGATTTCAAGGAAAAAAGCGCAGTTTTCTGCTATAAGTTCGCACTTTTGACGCAAAAAGTGGGCAAATAAGAGGTGATATGAACCGTTACAAAGTAGGCAATAAAAAAGAGCTCACTTAGGAGCTCTTTCATTAATCATTGTCTGGCATGCTTGTTTAAGCAGCCATTGCCTTGATGCTTGCATTTAAGCGAGAAACACGGCGCGAAGCTTGTTTGGTATGGATGATGTTTTTCTGTCCAGCACGAGCCAATAATGAAGATGCTTGTAATAAAGCACTTTTGGCAACGTCTTGTTGACCTGATGCGACAGCATCTTGCACGCGTTTGATTGCAGTACGCATGCTAGATTTTTGTGCACGATTGCGATCACGTTTTTTAATGTCTTGACGTGCGCGTTTTAATGATGATACATGATTAGCCAATGTATAAATCTCCTCAAACATGGTCAATTTTAATCATACCCCATGCGAATTGGTCGCGAACCATAGGGGGGAATAAATGAATGTCAATGCCTTGCTTTGATTTTAATCTGACGTTAATCATTGCTGGACGTTTGGAATATAAATCGTTATAAATTCGCCCTATGAAAAAAGTATATATAGCTC
>CAZWPS010000177.1:0-3307 GCA_964635775.1 uncultured Zetaproteobacteria bacterium
TATAAAAGGATTTATTATGAATTCACTAAATCAATCGAGTCTGACCCTATTGATTCATAAAACAGAATTCTTGCTTAACGACCCAATAACAAAAGTTGAATTCACAGGCAGTGAATCAATGGGGTCAGTGATTTTATTTAACCCGTCAAATCGAATCGGATGGCATAAAATACAGAAATGGAAATCATAAAAACTTTAGTTTTATTTATCTTTACAGCCCTTGCGGAAATTATTGGCTGTTATTTGCCGTACCTTTGGCTTAAAGAAGGTAAATCTGCTTGGTTGTTATTACCAGCAGTGATTAGCCTTGCTCTGTTTGCCTGGCTGCTCACTCTCCATCCTCATCCTGCAGGTCGTGTATATGCAGCATATGGAGGTGTATATGTTGGGGTTGCTGTCATGTGGTTATGGGCTGTTGATTCTGTGCGTCCCACAACAACTGATTTAGTTGGAGTGGTGGTTTGTTTAATCGGTATGGGGATAATTATGTTTGGCTCCAACCATGCCTAACCAGAGCATCAAAGCATTGAACAGGGGCTAAGGCTTGATTCGCGGGTCTTCATCGGCACTTTTAATTAACTTACTTGCCCTTAATTGGTGTCAGTGAGGGGTAATCGCCATCTTGAAAGGAATCTTTTTAACGCTGTAATGGGAAAAAGGCATCAGATTTTGATTTGCGATACCACAGTTTCACCGCATTCGTGAATAGTTTGGGCTAGCTATGTTTGCTGTTCACGGCATCATTGCGGCTATGAAAAAGTTATGTTTTGTTTTACTCATGTTATTGTTGCAATCTGGTTGTGCAACGATTGACAATGATTTCGACCCCCTTGAACCTGGCAATCGTGCCGTGGATAGTTTTAATACAAGCTTAGACAATATTGCGCTGCGCCCTGTTTCCAAAGCTTATACTGCCACCATTCCACCGGGCTTTCGCATTGCTATAGGCAACTTCTTTGATAATTTATTGGTACCCAACACCGTGGTGAATGATGTATTACAAGGCAAGCTTGATCGCGGCATTAAAGATACTTATCGTTTTGTGATTAACTCAACCATTGGTCTTTTTGGCTTGATTGATGTCGCAAGTTATACGGGTGTAAAAAAACACAAAGAAGATTTTGGGCAAACTTTAGCAGTTTGGGGCGTTGATCAAGGCGCATACCTTGTATACCCCGTATTAGGTCCTAATTCTGTGCGTAATACCGCAGGGACAATCCTCGGATATGCCTTAGATGGGGCAACTTATTTGTCATGGGTGATGTCGCCAGAAGCGGCAATCGCGACAACGGTTCTTAAATATATTGATCAACGTGCTCAACTTGAAGATGCGATTATAATGCGTGATGAAATCGCTTTAGATGCATATGTGTTTACCCGAGAAGCATGGCGACAAAGTCGTGAATACAATATTTATGATGGTCATCCGCCTGCAATCAACACAGACGATGATTTTGATGATGATTTTGACGACTTCGAGGATGATTTCGACAGTGAGTGAGTCTCCAGCGCTGACCTTATTATACCAACAAGCTTTAGCCTTTTCGCCACAAAACATCGCTATCATTAACGCCCATGCCCACCCTTTATTAAGTGATATGCAGCAACAACATCCAAAGGTAAACTGCCAGCAGTGGTTTAAGCCTGAATCAAATGCACTGGCACATTTGGGGCTGGACAGCTCACCCTTAACAGGCTTATATGATCGCATACTTATCATACCGAGCAAGGATAAAGTGCAAACTTTAGGCTGGATGGCATTGGCATTTGAACACTTAGTTGAACATGGTCAATGCCATGTGGCTTGTGAAAACAAGCATGGTGCAAAATCATATGAAACAGCTTTAAAACAGCTTGCTTTACACGTCAACAGTACATCCAAAGCAAAATGTAGACTGTTTTCTGCGTCTAAGACCTCTGATTTAGTCACAAGCTTACAACAAACATGGCTTGCCGCAAGCCGTGTCCAGCGTCTTCCTAGCCATCATTTATGGACACAAGCAGGTATTTTTAGCTGGAAACAAGCTGACCTAGGCTCTGCCTTATTATTGCAGCATTTACCCCATACATTAACTGGTTCTGGCATGGATTTATGTTGTGGTTATGCATTATTAACCGCCGATATCTTAGAAAATTCACCCCATATCAAAACCTTACACTTGGTCGAGGCCGACGCTTTGGCTTTGGCTTGCGCCCAGCAAAATACGGCAACAACACAGCACAGCACGCAGCTTTGTTATCACCATGTCGATGCCAGTTGTGAAAGCCTACCCAAACACTTGGATTGGGTGGTTTGCAACCCCCCTTTTCATCGCGGGCATGTGCGTGATGTGGCTTTAGGGCAGAGTATTGTGCGCCGCGCTTGCCATGCTTTAAAACATGGTGGCGAGCTTTATTTGGTTGCCAATCGGCAACTGCCTTATGAAAAATTATTGGCTGAACAGCTATCACATGTCGAAATCCGCGCTGTGGGTGATGGTTTTAAAATCATCTATGGCAAACGTTAAGGGAAGTGCTGAACATGAAAGCAAAAACAGAGCGTTTAGAAAAATTATTATCGCGATTAGGTTATGGTTCACGCAAAGATGTGCCACACTGGATTGGTGAGGGCTGGATTACCGTCAATGGGCAAATTGCCAAGTCTGCCGCGCAAAAGGTCTATGCTGATGATGTCTTGCTTGAGGGTCAAGCCTTGGATTATCCGCATGGTTTAACGGTGATTTACCATAAACCACTGGGCAGCGTCTGCTCACGCAAAGAAGATGGGCGTTTGATTTATGATGATTTTCCAGAACGCTGGTTAGCACGAAAACCAGCGCTCTCAAGCGTTGGGCGTTTGGATAAAGAAACATCTGGCTTGTTAATTATCACTGATAATGGTCAACTTAATCACCATCTTACAAGCCCCAAGCATGGCATATCTAAAACATATGATGTGAAGTTAGAGCGCCCCCTTCAAGGGCATGAAATCGAACGCTTTGCCAGCGGAAGCTTAATGTTAGAAGCCGACGATACACCTTGCCGACCTGCTGAACTCACGGTATTGGATGATTATCATGTCCATTTGGTATTACATGAAGGGCGTTATCATCAAGTGCGCCGCATGTTTGCAGCGGTGGGTAATCACGTGACTGATTTAAGCCGCATTTTACTTGGCAAGTTATCCTTAGCCCAACTTCAGCTTGGCTCAGGTGATTATTGTTGTGTGGAAGATGATGCCTTGATTCATATGTTGGATAAGGGGTTCAAAGCTGATTCGTAAGTGCCGATGAATCAAGCGCAGAGCAACATCATTACACCACAACAT
>CAZWPS010000178.1:0-3284 GCA_964635775.1 uncultured Zetaproteobacteria bacterium
TTTTCAAGCAGAAGACGGCATACGAGATTCTCCTTAGTCTCGTGGGCTCGGATATGTGTATAATAGACAGAAGTTATTCCATCATTGAATGGTAAACTAACGGGTATGGCTTTTCGTGTGCCAACTTCAGATGTATCTGTGGTTGACTTAACAGTGGAATTGGAAAAAGGAACTTCTTATGAAGGCATCGTTGCAGCGATGAAAGAAGCTTCTGAAGGTTCAATGAAAGGTGTTCTTGGCTTTACAGATGAGAAAGTTGTATCAACTGACTTCCGTGGTGATGCTCACCCATCTATTTTTGATGCGACTGCTGGTATCGCCATTGATGAAACATTTGTGAAAGTTGTTGCTTTTTATGATAATGAATATGGTTATACGGCTAATATGTTGCGCGTATTGCGTCATATCGCATAACTATGAAGGCAAGGGGCTACCTTCGGGTAGCGCCACGCTTTTCATTGCTTGTTATTGTTACAATGCATTCATAAGCAACGAAAAGTGTTTTGAGTTGATAATAAAATAGGGAGTAATAAATGTCTGTAATTAAAATGACTGACTTAGACTTGGCGGGCAAACGTGTGTTGATTCGCCAAGATTTGAATGTACCGATTGCTGATGGTAAAGTAAGTAGTGATAAGCGTATTCGTGCTTCACTAGCGACCATTGAACACTGTGTGAAAGCCGGTGCAAAAGTGATGGTGATGTCACATTTAGGTCGCCCTACAGAAGGTGAGGCAGCGGCTGAGTTTTCGCTTGCGCCAGTGGCAACACATATGGCGGGTTTGTTGAATCAGAGTGTGCGTTTAGTCAGTGATTATTTAGGTGCTGACATTGAAGTTGCTGATGGTGAAGTGGTATTGTTAGAAAATGTGCGCTTCAATAAAGGTGAAAAGAAAAACGAAGAAACGTTATCCAAACAATATGCAGCGCTTTGTGATGTGTATGTCATGGATGCTTTTGGTACAGCACATCGCGCTCAAGCTTCAACGCATGGTGCAGGCACTTATGCACCTACAGCTTGTGCGGGTCCATTGTTAGCTGGTGAATTAGAAGCATTGGGTAAAGCTTTGGATAATCCAGCACGCCCTATGGTTGCTATTGTTGGCGGCTCTAAAGTCTCCACTAAATTGACCGTTCTTGAGTCGTTATCTACTATTGTTGATCAATTGGTTGTTGGCGGCGGCATTGCGAATACATTTATTGCAGCAGCGGGTAAACCTGTGGGCAAGTCTTTGTATGAAGCCGATTTGATTGAAACATGTAAAAAGTTAACTGCAAATGCAGAAGCTAAAGGTGGCAGCATTCCTGTTCCTACAGATATTGTGTGTGCAAAAGAGTTTTCACCTACTGCTGAAGCAACTTTAAAAAATGCAGGTGAATGTCTTGATGATGATATGATTTTCGATATTGGTCCTGATTCAGCTGCTGAATTGGCAACGATTATTAAAAACGCGGGTACCATTGTATGGAATGGACCTGTTGGTGTCTTTGAATTTGATCAATTTGGTGAAGGTACCAAAGCTATTTCTTTAGCGATTGCAGAATCTGAGGCGTTTTCTATTGCTGGCGGTGGCGACACTTTAGCAGCAGTCGATAAATATGACATTTCAGACAAAGTATCTTATATTTCAACAGGTGGTGGTGCATTTTTGGAGTTTCTTGAAGGTAAGAAGCTTCCTGCAGTTGCCATGTTAGAGGAGCGCGCAGCGCAGTGAGTCATATTATTCGTAGAACAAAGATTGTTGCAACATTAGGTCCTTCTTCGGAATCGCCAGAAATGTTAGAAAAAATGATTGCAGCAGGTGTGAATGTCGTGCGCTTAAACTTTTCGCACGGCACACCTGAAGATCATCAGATGCGTGCAGATAACGTGCGTGCGGCAGCGAAGAAATTAGGTGTTGTGGTTGGTGTTCTTGCGGACATGCAAGGCCCTAAAATTCGTTGTGGCAAGTTTAAAACAGGCAAAACCATGCTTGAAATGGGTCAAAAGTTTATCCTTGATGCGGATATGTCTTTGGATGATGGTGATGATGAGCGTGTTGGTTTAACTTATAAAGAACTTGTGGGTGATGTAGAGCCTGGTGCCCGTTTATTGCTCAATGATGGTTTGTTGGTCATGGATGTGGATAAAGTCATTGGTCAAGCCATCCATTGTACAGTCGTTGTTGGTGGTGTGTTGTCCAATAACAAAGGCATTAATCGTGCTGGCGGCGGGTTGTCTGCGGATGCTTTGACGGATAAAGATAAAGAAGATATTAAAACTGCTTGTGCCATTGGTGTGGACTATGTTGCGATCTCATTTCCGCGAGATGGTAAAGACATGGAATATGCGCGTTCTTTGGTTGAAGCTGAAGGTTCAAGTGCGGGCATGGTTGCTAAAGTCGAACGTGCAGAAGCTGTTTTGGATCAAAATCTAGAAGCGATTATGGAAGCATCAGATGCGGTGATGGTTGCTCGTGGTGATTTGGGTGTAGAAATTGGTGATGCTGCGGTTCCACCTGTGCAAAAGAAAATGTTACGTATGGCACCCAAATACAATTGCCCAGTGATTGTGGCGACACAAATGATGGAATCGATGTGCGAAAACCCGATTCCAACACGAGCAGAAGTGAATGATTGTGCGAATGCAGTGTTAGATGGTACAGATGCTGTGATGTTGTCAGGCGAGTCTGCTGCTGGTAAATATCCTGTAGAAGCTGTGCTAGCGATGCACAGAACATGTATTGAAACAGAAAAACAGCGCGTGATGCCGTCTTCGTCAACACGTGACCCTAGGTTTCCACCCCATTCAGTAGATGAATGTATTGCGCGTCAGGCGATGGAAGTTGCTCATGCTATGCCAATCAAGGCGATTGCAGCTTTTACACGCACAGGTAATACCGCACTTTATATGTCACGCCACTTGGGTGATGTGCCTATTTATGCGGTTACATCAGAAGAAGCGACGCTTGGCCGTGTCACATTATTTCGTAATGTGACTCCGCTGCGCATGAATGTTCAATATGGGCCTTTGAGTGCGCCGCAAGCCACATTGGATATTAAAGCAAGGATGTTAGAAGATGACCTTGCTGATAAGGATGACTTAATTATTATGACCTTTGGCACACCTATGGGTGAATCAGGTGGCACCAATGCGATGAAAATCGTTAGTGTGAATGATGATTAAGGCATGATTGGTTTTGGTCTTTTGACCGCTGTAAGAATGATTTATAAATAAAAAGTAAGGAGAACAAAATGGCATTAATTTCATTACGTCAACTACTGGATCATGCGGCTGAAAATAG
>CAZWPS010000179.1:0-3279 GCA_964635775.1 uncultured Zetaproteobacteria bacterium
GAATAAACATATTACTCGATTTTAAACGAGAGGAGATTTATACTTATGATTGTGAAACATTATTCAAAAATGGCCTTGGTTGCACTTGCAGTAGCGAGCTTAACTTTTGCCAGCTGTGGCGGAAAAAACACCGACTCAGCAGTAAATAACCAGAAGATGCTTGATTCAAAACAAGCTGAAATGGATGCTGCAGCGGCGCAAGCAACAGCAGATGCAGCGGCGCAAGCAACAGCAGATGCAGCGGCGCAAGCAGCAGCAGCTGAAAACATGGTGGCAAAACCATCGACGAACTCAGTGTACTTCACATTTGATAGTGCAAAAATTGATGATGCGGGCAGCATGGTTTTGGTTGAGTATGCAGCATGGTTAAATGCGAATGTTGATGTAAGCGTTACAATCGAGGGCAACTGTGATGAGCGTGGTAGCCGCGAGTACAACTTGGCTTTGGGTGATAAGCGTGCTAACGCCGTGCGTGATGTTTTAGTGGCAAATGGTGTTGCTGAAGGACGTGTTGTTACAGTTTCTTTTGGCGAAGAACGTCCTGCATGTAGCGGTACTGGTGAAGTATGCTGGGCTCAAAACCGTCATGGTGATGTGGTTAATCATTAATTAGTTAGTACCTATTCATGAAAACAACGACTTTATTATCAAAACCATCGGCTTTGCTGGTGGTTTTGTCGTTGGTGCTGCTTTCGGGTTGTGCAACAGGAAAAAGCAGCGAAGACTTGTGGTTAAGTGATAAAACATTGGTGGTACAATCGTTGCAAGATGCGCATATGGAAAATGCCAAGCTAAGAGAAAACATGGATAAGTTTGATGAGCGTATTTTAGCATTAGAGCGTATTGCTTCTAAGCAGTCTACTAAAATAAAAGCGTTAGAATCCTCTGCTGGACATCGAAAACCTGTTGCCAAAGTGAAGAAAAAGTTGAGAAAAGATAAGAACAAACGGTTAAAAAGTCGTTTGGATAAACTCTCCGCACAACTGATTATCCCCACTGCAAAAGCAGTAGAGATAAAGTTGTCGCCTGCTGATGAAAAGAATGCATATACAGCCGCTTATTTGGCTTTAAAAAGTGGGCGTTATGACGAGGCTTCAGCTGGCTTTTCTGATGTGATTGCAGCGCATCCAGATGGTGAATATACTGACCAAGCTTATTATTGGTTGGGTGAAAGCTTGGTTGCACAGCGGCAATTAAAGCGTGCCGTAAAAGCCTTTAGTTTGGTGGTAAGCAAGTATCCTCGTGGTGCTAAACATGCTGCTGCATTGCTGAAGTTGGCAACGACCTACCAAAGTTTAAATCAGCTTGGTGATGCGCGTGCCGCATTGGCTAGGGTGATTCAAGAGCACCCTGATAGCCGCGCTGCTGAACGGGCTAGGGTTTTGTTACAAAGTATGTCATCGTCTTAAAGAAACACATTAAACCAAATTTGATTGTAACTATTCAGCACTTTTCAAAAGAGCTGAGAAACGCCAGTTTTTATCCCCGTAGCTGTTCAGGTTGCCTCTGACTTGTTCGTCTTCAAGAAAAAAGCGCAAATCAGAAAATAAGAGGTGAGCTGAATAATTTCACTTGATGAACACATGATTTGCGTTGTCGCTTCATCAAACGAGACTGTAATCAGTATTATCCCCCTTTAGGAGCAACCGTATCACTTCCAATCTCGCGAACACGCTTCGCATTCATGAAATTTATCAGAGTATTCAAGGCGAAAGTACATTGGCAGGCATGCCTTGCACCTTTATTCGTTTGGCGGGTTGCCCGCTGCGTTGTGTGTACTGTGATACCACGCAAGCTATTCCTGTTGATTCAGGAGAAAACCAGCAATTAAATGGCATGCTCAAGGCTTTATTGCCTGTGCAAACACCTGTGGTCTTGGTGACTGGTGGCGAGCCTTTAGCGCAAAAAAACTGCATTGAACTCTTACAAGGATTGTTGCCTCTTTATAAGCATGTGCAACTGGAAACATCAGGGGCATATGACATCAGTGTTGTGCCTGATGCTGTGGCAGTGATTTTAGATATAAAAACGCCAGGCAGTGGTGAGAGTGCGCGTAATCGTTGGCAAAATATGAAGATATTACGCCAAAACACTGAAATTAAGTTTGTATTGATGCATAGAGATGATTATATATGGGCTAAATCTATAATACAGACCTATAACTTAACAGCGCATACGGTGTTGATGTCATGCGCTTGGGAAACACTCAATCCTCAAGATTTAGCGGCATGGATTGTTGAAGACAAGTTGGATGTGCGCTTGCAATTACAATTGCATAAATATATTTGGGGCGAGAAGGCAACGGGTGTTTAGAAGGTGATGAAAGATAAACAACACAACAAACAAAAGCGTGCTGTGGTATTGCTTTCAGGCGGCCTTGATTCAACAACGGCACTGGCTTGGGCAAGCTTAGAGAAGAAGTGGGATTGTTATACGATTGCCTTTGATTATGGGCAGCGTCACCGCGTGGAGCTTGATGCGGCTATGGCTGTGTCATCTGTTTTCCAAGCCAAACGGCATCAAGTCATTACGGTAGATTTGCAGGCGATTGGCGGTTCCGCTTTAACCAGCGACATTGAAGTGCCTAAAGATATGGCTGAATCAACAACGATTCCTACGACATATGTGCCAGCACGAAACCTCATCTTTTTATCATTGGCGGCAGCCTTTGCTGAAACAGTTGGCGCGGATAAGTTGGTGATTGGTGCTAATGTGGTTGATTATTCAGGTTATCCCGACTGCCGCCCTGATTTTTTAACGGCATTTGAACAAGTGGCAAATTTAGGTACGAAAGCAGGTGCAGAAGGGGCTTCTTTTGAAGTGGTTGCGCCTTTAATTCAACTCAACAAGGCTGAAATCATCCAGATGGGCATGGCTTTGGGCGTCGATTATGCGATGACCCGCTCATGTTATGACCCTGATACATCGGGTCAAGCTTGTGGTCATTGTGATTCGTGTCATTTTAGGTTGCAAGGTTTTGCAGCGGCAGGTTTGGTGGATCCGCTTATATCTAAGAACACACCGATGAAGACGCACTTATCATAACATATTGTCTTCAAAAACAATATGTTACCAATCATGAATACGCGAATCAAGCCTTGAGCCCTTTGTTTACTATTTACCTAATCAAGCAGACGAGATGATTGCGGGTGGAAACCTTCAGTGCTGCGTTTCGTTTTAGATGTATATGAAGACATACGCGAATATCCCTCTTTACAGTTGTGTTTTGCAATATCAAGGAATAACGTTCCATCTATGTATAGAAAATATGAGGACAAT
>CAZWPS010000180.1:0-3276 GCA_964635775.1 uncultured Zetaproteobacteria bacterium
TCAACTTCGTTCGGGATGACAGACATGGTGCTGTTGTGTTGTCATGGTGTTGTTATTGAGGTTGTGCTAATAGGGTTTCCCAATGCGGTCCACAGGTTGTGCCTTTACAAATAAACCAATGAACGCGCCCTTGAAGGTGTCCATCAGCATCATCAATTTCTTCATCTTTATCTTTGCAAAGGTTGAGACTAATCGCTTCATGATAGTCAAAGTTGTCGGCATTTAAGATGTTTTGTTGATAAAAATGCGCCTCTTTTGCCACTGTACAATAGGATAAATTACGTGAATCTTCGGTGATGAGCACATAAGCAGCAAAGACCAGCCCCAAAACCATGGGAATAGGGATAAATATATAACTGAGTTTATAAAAGCGCTCTGTTTCAGGATCTTGTGGTGGTTGATTCATGTTTTATTGCCCTCTCTTTTATGGTAACAAACGAGATATAGCGCATGATGCGTTCAATTGTATTCAACTGCACGTCTTTCTTGCGTAGGCTTGCGCCCATGTCTTCTGCCAACGCACCCAAACACACACCAATGATGCAACAATACTTTAAAATTAAAGCTGAACATGCTGATTGTATGTTGTTTTATCGTATGGGGGACTTTTACGAGCTGTTTTTTGAAGATGCGGTTCAAGCCTCAAAGATTCTTAATATCACCCTGACCAAACGTGGGAAAAGTAATGGTGATGACATTCCTATGGCAGGTGTACCTTGGCATCAGGCAGAAGGTTATTTGGCAAAATTGGTGGCAGCGGGCTGTCGGGTCGCGATTTGTGACCAAATGGAAACACCAACACCAGGACAAAAAGGCCCTGTGAAACGTGAGGTGGTGCGCGTGGTTACTCCTGGCACGATTACTGAATCTTCATTGTTAGAAGCAGAGCGTGCTGCACCACTTGCCGCGTTGTTTCAAACGGCATCATCTTGGGCGATTGCTTGTTTGGATGTGGCATCGGGACAATGGAAACTATTGCACGGCGAGCTTGATATGCTTGATGAAACATTAAGTGTGTTAAATCCTGCGGAACTGTTGTTGCAGCCGAATCAAAGCATCAATGAAGCATTACAAAGCTCGATTCAAACATGGGAAGTGGGCGAGTGGAGCTTTGCTGTTGAGCTGGCGCAAGAAAAGCTTGCCGAACACTTTGGTATTGGTGATTGGGAGAGCTTGAATCTGGCAGCGCACCCAGCGATTGCGAAAGCAGTGGCGGCGGTATTGGTGTATGTGGAGCAAACGCAAAAGGGCAAACTTGAGCATGTGACTCTACCCGTATTTCACGAATCCAAGCAGGGCATGTGCATTGACATGCGTTCACGGCGAAATTTAGAAGTGTATCAAACGATGCGTGGTGAGCGGCAGGGTAGTTTGATGTCGATATTGGATAAAACGGCAACGCCTATGGGTGCGCGTTTGCTTAGGGAGTGGGTGGATTTCCCCTTATCTGACTTGGAAGAAATAAAGTCACGACAACAAGCTGTTCAAAGTTTGATGGATGATGGGCAAGCGCGCGAGGATGTACGTGATACGCTGAAAAACATCCGCGATATGGAACGTATGTTAACGCGGATTGTACTCAATCGGGCTGCACCGCGCGATGTTCGCGGCTTAACGGACAGTATTTTAGCTTTGCCTGCCTTAATCACAGCATTGGGGCAACGCGAAGGTTTGTTTGCCCCGATGTTGCGTGATTTAGCGGGGCTTGAAGATTTAGGGCAAGCCTTAAACACAATGATTGTGGATATGCCGCCTGCTTTGTTTCGTGATGGTGGTGTGATTCGTGATGGTTTTGATGTTGAGCTTGATCGCTTACGGATTTTGTCACAAAACGCGGGGGATTGGTTAAAGGAATATGAGCGTAAAGAACGTGAGCGTACTGGCTTAGCCAATTTACGGGTGAAATACAATAAAGTTTTCGGTTATTTCATTGAGATTTCTAAGGCGCAGGCAGCTGATGCACCGGTTGAATATGTGCGTAAGCAAACGCTGGTGAATGCTGAGCGTTTTATCACCGATGAGCTGCACAGCTTTGAATCTGAAATCTTGGGTGCTTTAGATGCCGCTATGGCAAGGGAAGCTTTGTTGGTGAGCCAAATGCAACAACAAATTGCACAACAAACAGCCGCAATACAAGGCGCTGCTTTAGCTGTAGCAAGGCTGGATGTTTTGGCATGTTTTACGGTCTTGGCGATGGAGCATCGTTATGTTTGCCCTGATGTGCATGCTGGGCGAGCGATGCAGATTGTAGGCGGTCGCCATCCTGTGGTAGAGCAATCTTTGGGCAACAACGCTTTTGTTGCCAATGATACAACAATGGACATGAAAAAACGCCAGTTCATGCTGCTTACAGGCCCCAATATGGGCGGAAAATCGACTTATATGCGACAAGTTGCCTGGATTGTATGGCTGGCACATGTCGGCTGTTTTGTTCCTGCTGATTCAGCAAGAATACCGCTTACCAAACGCTTATTTACCCGTGTTGGTGCAGGTGATGAGCTGGCTTCAGGGCGCTCTACATTTATGGTTGAAATGATGGAGACAGCAGCGATTCTCAATCACTTGCAGCCACGTTCCTTGGTGATTGTAGATGAAATTGGGCGCGGCACCAGCACTTGGGATGGTTTGGCTATTGCTTGGGCAGTGGCAGAGGCATTGATTCAGGCTAAAGATGTGTTGAGTCTATTTGCTACACATTATCACGAGCTTACAGACTTGCCAGACAACCATAAAACAGCATTTAATGCCTCAGTAACGGTGCGAGAGTGGAAAGGACAGGTGATTTTCATGCATCAAGTCACTGAAGATGCTGCAGATCGCTCATATGGGATTGCTGTGGCACAACTTGCAGGTTTACCGCCAGCGGTGGTCAAAAATGCGCGAGAACACCTCTACAGGCTTGAACATGAGTCTGAATTAGAAGCTGAATCGGGCAAAGCGCAGCTTGGTTTGTTTGCCGAAGCTGAAAAACGCAAGCAACAGTTAAACTTGCAGCGTTTACAAGATTTAGAACGCATCTTGGACGATGTAGATGTCAACGCCATGCGCCCACTCGATGCCTTAATGGTGCTGGATAAGCTAAAACAAAAGTAACTGCTCAGATTGTTTATGATTGATGCGAGGACAAGGCGAAAAAGAACAGCTTATTACTGTAAGCGAACAATTTTTTAACGCCGCCATCGGGTCAATCAGAAGTGCGCTGAATCGTTACAAACAAAGCTTGTCATCAACCATGACTGATTGGCAACGATTCAGGGCAATCGCATGAAAACCACA
>CAZWPS010000181.1:0-3254 GCA_964635775.1 uncultured Zetaproteobacteria bacterium
GTGCGCCCGCGCTCCATATATTTTAAATAATTCGCATGATAAACCACGCCGCCGTGGTCGGTATCTTCATAATAAATACGAACATGAAGACTGCTCACAACAGTGAACCTTGCCTATCCGTTTCAGGAAGTTCTCGTTTTAAATGGCTATAAGCCAGTGGTGTCGCCACTCTTCCTCTTGGCGTACGCGTGAGAAAACCTTCTTGCATCAAATAAGGCTCTAAAACATCTTCAATGGTATCACGCTCTTCAGCGATTGAAGCAGCTAAAGTATCCAAACCAGCAGGCCCACCTGCATATTTATCAATCAATGCTGCCAACAACTTTCTGTCCAAATAATCAAGCCCATATTCATCCACATCAAGCCGTTCCAAAGCATTTCGAGCAACTTTTTGAGTAATCACACCCTCATATTCGATTTCAGCAAAATCGCGCACCCTACGCAACAAACGATTGGCAATGCGCGGAGTTCCGCGTGCGCGTTGGGCAATTTCTGCTGCACCTTTGGCATCGCTGGTAATCTCTAATAATGCTGCGGAACGTTTAATAATGTGGGTTAAATCAGCATGATTATAAAACTCCAAACGCATCAACATACCAAAACGATCACGCAAAGGATTGGTCAGCAAACCTGCTCGCGTCGTTGCCCCAAGCAAGGTAAAGTGTGGTAAATCCATTTTGATGGAACGTGCCGCAGGTCCTTGCCCGATGACAATATCCAGTTGAAAATCTTCCATAGCAGGGTATAAAATCTCTTCCACTTGTGGATTAAGCCGATGAATTTCATCAATAAATAAAACATCACCTTCTTCTAAATTGGTAAGCATGGCTGCCAAATCACCGGGTCTTTCAATCACAGGACCTGATGTCGCACGCAGTTGTGAGCCCATTTCATGGGCAATAATATGCGCAAGTGTGGTTTTTCCGAGTCCTGGTGGGCCATAAAGCAACACATGATCCAAAGATTCACCACGTTTGCATGCCGCTTGAATAAAAATGGATAAATTCTCGCATATTTTGGGTTGTCCAACGTATTCAGCCAACGTTTTAGGGCGCAAAGCTGAATCAAAACCAGCTTCACCTTGCGATTGCCCGTCAATCATACGGTTTTCGCCTAACTCACCTGTTGGCTCAACATCTTCATCTTCAATCATGGGTATGAAATTCATAATAGTTTCAAAGCAGCTCTAAACATGGCTTCAAAATCCAGCCCGCTATCCACAGCCTTTAATACTTTTTCCACCTGTGGTGTTTTATAACCTAAATTCACCAAGGCAGATTTTACATCATGATGTAAACTATTGTTTGCCGTTGCCGAGCCACCTGTAACATCAGCCGCTACTAATTTGCCTCTCAACTCTAAAATCAAACGCTGCGCCGTTTTTTTACCAATACCAGGTGTGCGCGCAATCGCAACATCATCACTGTTTTCAATCGCTTGCATTAAATCATCAGCATTCATGCCCGACATCAAGTTTAATGCCGTTTTAGCACCAATACCAGATACTTTGTTTAAATTGCGAAACAAAGCACGCTCTTTATGGTCGGCGAAACCAAAAAGAGTGAATTGATCTTCGCGAATATGGCTATGAATCTGTAATGACGCAGGCTCACCAAGGTGAAGCATACAAAGCGTTTGCATGCTAACAAACACCTCATAACCTACCCCATTCACATTCAATACCAACGAGCCAGAAGGATCAAGCTCAACCACACAACCTGAAAGCCAGCTAATCATGACATTATCTCCACTACAACATTTGCCTTCAATCTATTCACTGTGCTTGCCGCCCCTTCAAAACATAATCTCATCATTTAAGAGTAGACTGCGTTGTTTGATAACATTGAGCAAGTATCATGATTAAAAATGCATGAAATATGTGAAATAAAGGCAACATATTACATCAATACCCGTTCAATTCCGCCATCTTTAATGCGTTGTACAAATTTCTCTTGCCAATCATCGCCGTGCAACTGTTTCGCCAACTCCACTACAATATAATCCGCCTCAACACCTGAACCATCTTCTAATCGGGATAAGCCTTGCAAACATGAAGGGCATGAAGTCAGCACTTTTTGCTTATCATGACCTTGTTCTTTCAACTTTTGGCTCGCTTCTAGCATTTTTTCTTCTTTTTTCGCTCTTATTTTTCCCGCAATGGCTGGCGAAGCCACAGCTAAAGTCCCTGCTTCACCACAGCAATCCGTCGTCTCTATGGATGGTGCACCTAATAAAGCGTCAATCGCGGCAGCAGAGCCATGACGTTTAAGCGGTGTATGACAAGGCTCATGATACATATATTGCACGCCCGAAACACCTTCAACCTTCACATCTTGCGTCATCAAATATTCATGAATATCAATCAATGGTGCATCGGGGAAGATTTCATTCAAGTGATATTTTGTAAGTTGATCGTAACACGTGCCACAAGAGACAATCACTGCCTCAAAATCAAGGTAAGACAATGCATTTTTCAAACGATGAAACAATACACGGTTATCATAGGTGATTTTATCCCCTTTTTGATAATCGCCGCTGGCTGTGCTTGGATAACCACAACACAAATATGAAGGTGGCAGTACCACATTCACCCCTAAATCAAACAACATCGCCTGTGTAGCGATGCCCACTTGTGAAAACAAACGCTCTGAACCACAACCTGGAAAATAAAAGACCGCTCTGCCATTGGCTTGTTGAGGGTTGCGTAAAATCGGAATCATATTTTTATCGCGTGATTCAATACCAAGCATTTGCCGCGATGTTTGCAGTGGTAATGTTGGCAGTGGTCGCTCCACAAAATTAATCATTTGTGCCTGAATACCCTCAAGATTACGTGTGGCTGCGGGTTGACGGCGCACAAGACCAAGATTTTTAGCAATTTTATGCAGCAACTGATGCCCTAAATAACCCCAGCGAATCATGGTTTCACGCATGATTTTAACAGCAACAGGATGTTGAATCAGCAAAAATGTTAAAGCCAACTTAGAGCCAATATTAAAACGTGCTTGCCCTTTATCTTTGAGCAAGGCGCGCATTTTTTCAGTGACCACACCAAAATCAATATTCACTGGACATGGACTTTCACATTTATGACAAATCGTGCAATGATCTGCTACATCTTGTAAGCCTTCAAACTGCTCAAAAGAGATGCCTGAGCCCGTTTGTGATTCATATAAAAAGGCTTCAATAATCGCCCCTGAAGCTTGGATTTTATTGCGCGGTGAATACAACATATTGGCACGCGGAAAATGCGT
>CAZWPS010000182.1:0-3218 GCA_964635775.1 uncultured Zetaproteobacteria bacterium
CTCTATGTTGTTTTTTGTCTCTTTTGTTTTGTGCTGTGTTTATGGTTTTCTTGGTTATTTGTTCTCTTGTTATTTTTTTTTTTTTTTTTTTCAAGCAGATGACGGCATACGATATTCTCCTTAGTCTCTTGGGCTCGGAGATGTGTAGATGAGACAGGTCTAAACTAGATATAGACATCACCAAGTGTGTATGGCGATAAAGTCTGGTTTGAGGAGGTATTTGGATGCAATGGTTATGGCTGTTCCTGTTTTTTGTCGTGGTTCTCGGTTTACTTGCCCATCAACAATACACTGCGCGAACATGGGCAGTGGGTTTACTTATCTTTTTCACCCTTGCTGCCTTCACTGGCATCTTTCAACCTTGGTTATGGTTGAGCCTGTTGTGCTTCAACATACTCATTTTCTTGCCCATCTTCACCCCAATATGGCGCAAAAAACACATCACCAAACCGCTCTTTCATTATATGAAAAAAGCACTGCCGCAAATGTCTCAAACCGAACAAGAAGCTTTAGCCGCAGGCAATACTTGGTGGGATGCCCAACTATTTTCAGGTCATCCCGACTGGAACATACTGCAACAAACCAGTTACCCTAGCCTTAGCAGCGAAGAGCAACATTATCTCGATCATGAAGTCCAGCAACTATGCGCCATGCTTGATGATTGGGACATCACCCACCATCGCAACGATTTACCACCTGAAGTTTGGCAGTTTATCCGCGAAAATCGCTTTTTTGCCCTCATTATCCCCAAAAAGTATGGTGGTTTAGCCTTTTCAGCCTTTGCCCACTCCGAAATCATCCAAAAAATATCCTCTCGCAGCCTCACCGCCGCTGTTACCATCATGGTTCCCAATTCTCTTGGTCCTGCAGAGTTGTTGCTAAGCTATGGTACGCCAACACAAAAAGACTATTATTTACCCCGTTTAGCTTCAGCAGAAGACATCCCATGTTTCGCCCTCACTGCCCCTAGTGCTGGCTCAGATGCTGGTGCAATCCCTGATATTGGTCTGGTGTGTAAACAAGATTTTGAAGGTAAACACACCTTAGGTTTTCTCATTAACTGGCAAAAACGTTACATCACCCTTGGCCCTGTCGCCACCTTACTTGGCTTGGCTTTCCATGCCTATGATCCCGATAAATTGCTCGGCGAACAAGAAGATTTAGGCATTACTTGCGCCCTGATTCCCACCCATACCGCTGGTGTAAGCATTGGTAAACGCCATTACCCACTCAATGCCGCCTTCATGAATGGCCCCAATAGCGGTAAAGACGTGTTTGTGCCGATGAAATGGTTGATTGGTGGGAAAAAGAACATTGGCAAAGGCTGGCTCATGTTGGTCGAATGTTTGGCTGTAGGGCGCGGTATTTCACTACCTGCATTAAGTGTAGGCGCGGCTAAACATGCTTGCTCCACCACCTATGCTTATGCCCATATTCGTCAGCAATTTCGTTTGCCCATTGCTAAATTTGAAGGTGTTGAAGAAGTCCTTGCGCGCATGTTAGGGCAAACCTATATGATGGATGCTGGGCGAAGGCTTACCCTTGCTGCTTTAGATCAAGGCGAGCGTCCTGCTGTCGTGACTGCCATTATGAAATATTACCTCACCGAAGGCATGCGTGACATCATCAATGATGCAATGGATGTGCATGGGGGGCGTGGTATTTGCATGGGTCCATCCAACTATTTAGCCCGCATGTATCAAAGTATTCCTGTGGGCATCACCGTTGAAGGTGCCAATATTTTAACCCGCACCTTAATCATTTTTGGACAAGGCTCGATGCGCTGTCACCCCTTTGTACAAGATGAGTTAGCCTTGCTTGCCCTTGAGGATGATGCCAACAATATCAATGCTTTTGACAAACTATTGATACAACATGCTCAACATAGCTTAGCTAACCAAGCCCGCGCTTTGTTTTCTGCCTGCGGCGGTGCTGTGTTTGCAGCTTCAGCGCAGCGCGGAGAAAGCAAAGTCTATTATCAACAATTGCATCGTTTTTCCGCTGCTTTTGCCAGTTTATCTGATATTGCCTTGCTCATGTTGGGTGGTGATTTAAAGCGCAAAGAAAAACTTTCAGGACGCTTCGCAGATGCTTTGGGTTATATGTATTTATGTTCAGCAAGCTTGTGGCGATTTGAGCAAGAAGGTCAACAAACATCACATGCCGCTGCCATGCATTGGGCTTGCCAGCACGCACTCTTCCAAGTTCAAGAGGCTTTGGATGCTATCATTCGCGCGTTTCCCAAACATCATTTAATGCTCAAACTTGCAAAGTTTAAAATGAAAATGCTCGTCTTCCCTTGGGGTAAACATTTACATCCTCCATCAGATACTTTGGGGCATACACTGGTCTCATCCCATGCTGATGCTCAATTACACCAACATCTTATTCACGGTGTTTATCAAAGTGATGATGCCAATGACATCACCGCCAGCTTACAACATACCCTTGTATTAGTACGCCAAGCCGCCATCATCGAAAAACGTTTGCGCCACAATGGCTTCACTTGGCGCGTAGGTTTAAGTAGCTATGCACAATGGTTAGCCATGTGTTTTGAACAAGGTGCATTAAATAGCGAAGAAAAAGACCTGCTTGCCCGCACAGCCCAAGCCGTTGAGCAAGTGATTAAAGTGGACGATTTTTAACCCTTAATGTTATGGACAAGGCTGGTTTGCTGCGTTTGTCATCGAACATGAATCACGTCTTTAACGCAGGCATTGAATAAAGTTATGACCTGAATTCAGGTGGTTTGATTCTGCTGTGATTATATGAAGGAGCGTGAGCTTATAGTCGTGCAGCAATCAGTGCAGCAACTTCATCATCGGATAAGGCAACTGGATTGGTATGCATGCTGCCACGGCTGGCATGGGCAATCAGTTTGGGAATGTCGGCTTTGGTGATGCCGTAATCGGAGAGCAACGGCATGTTAAATGCAGTTGACCACTGTTTCAGTTGTTTCAACAGGCTATTTAAAGCAGCTACCTGATCCATATCCTGATTGTTTACCATCATGCGGCCAACTTCTGCGTATTTGTACAGACCGATGTTGTCTGGATCACGCGCCTGCAGGGCATCAATATTGATACGACAGGCATCATATAGCAGTGAACCACACACTTCGCCATGCGGCATGGGAAAGAATGCCCCAATAGGTGAAGCCAGCCCATGCACACTGCCAAGCCCTGCGTTGGCCAGTGTTAAGCCCGACATCGAAGATG
>CAZWPS010000183.1:0-3217 GCA_964635775.1 uncultured Zetaproteobacteria bacterium
ATGCAATTACCACAGGTACATCAAGCTCTTTCGCCAACAACTTTAATGATTGCATCAATTCTGGGGACACAATACATAATTCAACCTCTTCCTTGTCCCAAAGTGCAGTCAAAAACATCCGCTGTCAAATAATTAAGTGCTGTGTCCCCCAGAATTCTGTATTTTGCGTCATTATTTCGGACGATTAAATACAAACCCAACTACCCATTAAAACCATTTGCATCATTGGGAAAGCGCGTGTTTGGGTGCATGAATTTGTGCGTTGGTAAAACACCACACACCGTTCAATTTGTGACGCTAGAACAACGTCATGTGGGTGAGGATATGAACATCTTAAGCAAACGAAAAAAGGTATACGAAATGACAAGAAACAACACCCAGAACGATGGTCTGGCAACACCAAAAACTGGAATCACCAAGCTGAAACTTGGCTGAATCCGCTCGTTGATTTAAAGGGTGAAAATGAACATGTTGCATAATCAATGAAAGTGGCAACTAGTTTGACTGAATATCTCTCAACTTCGTTCGGGATGACACTGTATTGCTTTAGTGAACGCGGGACAGTGGGGCATAAAAAAGCAATATCTTACATGCTGCATAACCGAACACTTGTATAATCTGGTGGAATGTAAAAAAGCATTGAATTAAGTTGTTTTTGATGTTGGGATTACTTTTTTTAAATGATATTGATGACATGAAGAAGCGCGCGTTAACGCTGCTTTTAGATTACAGAATCGCTAAGCATGCGTTGTTTAGCGCTTCCCAAAGGAATGACTGTGCATACACGAAGTAAACAACAAATATTCTTTTTTACGCTGCTTTTAGTCGCAGATCAATGCAGTAAATGGTGGATTGAACAGCAAGTTCCCTTTTTTTATCAAGTGGTGATTGATGGTTACTTTAATTTGGTCAAAGCACACAATTTTGGCGTAGCATTTTCGCTGTTTGCTGATTGGAATCATGCTTGGCGCACCAATATGTTGCTTGGAGTGACGATTGGCATTGCTTTGGTGGTATTGCTTTGGTGGTGGAAAGAGCGTCAGCAAGCTGGTTTGGACTCATGGTTATTGATGCTTATTTTGGTTGGCGCAGTGGGCAATATTTGGGACAGGCTCACGTTGGGTTATGTGGTTGATTTTGTAGATTGGTATGTGGTTTGGGATGGTGTGGCCTATCACTGGCCTGCATTTAATGTTGCGGATGCTTGTATTTCGGTGGCGGTGGTTTTGCTGTTGTGGCGTAGCTGGAAGCGTTAGTTAAACGACGTTTACCTCTGTCTTTTTGTAACGATTCAGCACTTTTGATGCAAAAGGAGGGTGAATGAGAGGTAAACTGAATCATTCCTCACTTTTTTAGAAAAAAGCCCATGCTAAAATGGCATAACGTGCAATTTTTCCTAGGCTTACGATGAGTATAAAGTAAACAATCGAATAACGAAGTAAGCCTGCGACCAAACATAAAGGGTCGCCGATGATGGGTAACCAAGCAAAGAGCAAAGCGAACAAGCCATACCGTTGAAAATGTGCTTCGGCTTGACTGATATGCGCAGCAGAAATACGAAAACGACGCTCAATGGCATCATGTCCAAGGTGTTGAGCAAGTCTTCCCATATAATAAGTAATAACGCTGCCTAAAATATTGCCTATGCTGGCGATGGCAACAAGGGCGAAGGCATTGCTCTGTGTTTCTTGTAAACGATAGAGTAAATAAGCCTCTGAACCACCTGGGAAAAGTGTTGAAGAGATAAGGGCGAGCAGAAAAAGCATCCAATCAAGGTCAGCAAAGGAAAACATAGGCTGCAACCTCGAAGTTTAGCGCATTTTTGCAAGATGTATGACGATTTAAGCTTGCAGCGGGCTGTGAACCAAGGCGCTGCTTGATGATTAGGGCGATTTATGCATCATCTAAACTAGCTGATTGCAGCGACCTGTGCATCAGCCCAAGTTAATGCTTGGGTATGGTAAAGGGTGATGCTTTGCATACGAATGACCCTCCCTTGGTCACTCCAATTCATGATATGTTGCCAGTCACCATGTTCTAAAGCGATGCACATCCCAAGCTTTTTGCCCATTTCTGATTTGGGATTAAGTAGCCCTTCTCGCACACCAGCAGGCAAGTATAAACCATCTAAGGCATCAGCCATCTCAACATCCAACAAGCTATCTAATATAGAAAAGAGACCGAGAAGAAAATCGTCACCGCTTTCAACTTCCTGACGATGTTTGGCAAGGTGTTCAAGAAAATGACCACGAACTAAAGCCATTTTGATTAATTCAGTAGGCTTCTTTTCACCTAAAGTTGCCAAAGAGAGCAGTGATAACCAGCGTTGAATATTGTCTAAGCCCAATAAGGCTAAAGCCTGTTCAATGGATTCAATTTGACGCTTCATACCAAAAGAAACTGAATTGATGTATTTTAATAAACGATAAGATAAAGATACATCCTGTTTGATGACATCATGAATGTCTGAAACAGCTTGAGCCGTCATGACTTGATGCAAAGCTCTTAATATCGCTAGTTTTGAGTCGGGAAGTTTCCTGCCTTGAATGATTTCAGGTTTGCTGAAAAAGAACCCTTGTGTGTAATCAAAGTCTAAGAGTTTGACTTGTTCATATTGGGCTAAGGTTTCAACCTTTTCAGCTAAAATTTTGACGGGATATTGGCGTAAATGACGCACCTCTTCGGCTAAGTTGGGAACACGGGGTAAATCAACCTTAATAATATCAGCAAGCTCTATTAAAGGTGATAATTGTGGTGCATATACCACATCATCGAGTAAAATGGTGAAACCTTTATCTTTTAACTTCTTGCATGCGCTAATGGTATCGGCGTTTACAGGGACAGTCTCAAGAATTTCAATACCAATCATCTCTGGAGGAAGCATAGACAACATATCAAGGTCACTTTGCAAAAAACTGACTGAGGAATTGATGTTGACACGCTGACCACCTGATAATTTATCCAAACCAATATCCATCAAAGCCGATACAATGACTTGAGCGGTCATGTGATCATCACTTATATCATTGCTGCCAGCATGGCTGCGAAATAAAAGCTCATAAGAAGTAAGCTTATGTTGCCGATTAAAAACGGGTTGTCGAGCGATGAGTAGGTCTTGCATATGCATTCTCCGTTTGTAATGTGACGTGTTGATTCATGAATAGCCTAGGATGAGTGAATCACACCTGATAAGCGTAGGGTCTGTCTCTTATACAAC
>CAZWPS010000184.1:0-3168 GCA_964635775.1 uncultured Zetaproteobacteria bacterium
GCGTTCTTTTATTTTTTCAATGAGTGTAGTGCGATTCATGTGCAAGAATTTAGCAGTATGAAATTGATTCCAATCAAAACGTTTTAAAGCTGCTTCTAAAGCTTGTTTTTCAATTTTTGCTAATGCTTCTTTAAGCGAGAAAGCGTGATATGAATCAAGGTTGATGGCATTGATATTGGCAAAATCTTGGCTGCTGTCGCGGAGTTTATGTGGTAAATCATCCGCTGTAATTAAGCTGTTCTTTTGCACAACAAATGCTTGTTGGATGCAATCTTTGAGCTCGCGAACATTACCACGCCAAGGATAATTAAAGAGCAATGTTTGTGCTTCTTCATTGATGCTTACAGCCTGTTGATTGTTTGACTTGAATTCGTTTAAGAAATGTTCGGCAAGCAATAATACATCATTATCACGCTCAACTAGAGGTGGTAAATGGATGGTGGTATTTTGTATTAAATTGATTAACTTTTGCGGCAAATTAAGTTGATCACTGCTGGCTGTGCTTATCAAGCGAACGCCTTGTTTTTGTAAACACTGCATGAGTGCTTGCTGATGTTCTTTATGCAGCTGGTCGATATTTTCAAGAATCAATGTGCCGTGTTCTAAGCTTGAAAACCTATAATTTTCAGGCATATCTTCACAGTTCAGAGATAATAAAGAAGACGACTGCTCTGGTGTGTTTAAGGCGCACAAGATATTGGCTAATTTTGTTTTTCCTGTACCCGTTGCACCCGAAATAAATATAGGCGAAGCAGATTGGGAAAAATAAGGAATACTTAATTGTAAACGTTTTATGGCTGCTGATTCGCCAATCAAATTATCGCTAAGACACTGCTGTTCTTTTTGTTGTATTTGGGTGGGTTGAGGCTCTTGGTGGTTGGTTTTATGAAGCCTTTGCTTCACTGAAAGCAAGATATCTTCGATATCACATGGTTTACTAAAAAAATCATCTGCACCCCAACGTAAAGCTTGGGTTGCAGTATTCACTTCAGCATAACCTGTGATAAGAATAATCCCCATATTGTTATCCATATCTTTGAATTTCTTTAATAATTCTAAGCCATTACCATCGGGTAACATCACATCAAGAATCGCAACATCAAACTGACCATCACGCATCGCTTCTTCAGCACGTAACGCACTGCTCACTGCCGTAACATGATGTCCAGCTGCTTCTAAATAGTCTTGCATGGTTAAACGAAGCTCTTCTTCATCATCAAGTAAAAGAATATATGCTGTTGACGCGATGCGTTTCATGATTTCATATCGATATAACGGTTAGCAGCCCATAAATTACCAGCTTCAGGGTGCATGATTTGTTCCCCCAGCTGCTGACGGCTTTGCTCAAGGATAGCTTTAATGAGTTTGGGGTATTTCATCATGACAGGCTCAAATATTTTTCGTCGTAAGCGTAAAATACGACATGGCGAACCTGCAACGACCTTATAATCGGGTTTAAATCCTCGCAATAAGCCACCTAAATGAAAAAAATCACCAGGGCGCATGCTGCCAATCAAACTTTCTTCCTGTGTAAAGCTATTGGTTTGTAACATGAGCGCTGTGCCTGATTGAATCATAAAAGCATCAGGTGTTTCTTGGTCATTATGGACAAGGTGCTCACCAGCGGCTAAGTGTTCGTGCGTCATCGCAAGCGCCACTTTATAGCGAAGTTGTTCATTGAGTAAGCTAAAAATAGCATGTTTACCCAAGACATTTGCCGCCAAACGGCTGCGAAACAAATAATCCAAGTCTTTTTGGATTTCAGGTGTTTCGTTGATGGCTTGTTCTAGGCGCTTATAGGATAATTGATAAAGCCGAACAGGCTGAGCGCAGGTCAGTGTTGCAGCGCGGCGTAAACCTGTGAAGTAAGCAAGCTCACCAAGCAAACATGGGTTTGTTTTTGTCCCTGTGATGGTTGATTGTGGCACATTCGGTACAACAACATCAAGTGAGCCATCAAAAAGTAACCACATTTCACCCGCAATATCTTCGGCTTGACATAAGTTGGTGCCTTGAGGGTATTTTTTCTCAACACCATAACGAAATAAACGGCGAATTAATTGTGCATCATCTTTATTGTGTTTCACATCAAGGGTTTGACTAATCGTGTTTTTGCCACGACCTGAAAGCATCATATCACGTAACTGTGTCATGCTTTCTTCCATCATCACTTGGCTGTTATCAGAAGGGTCACTTTGTTCGTAAGTGTCCATCATTTCGCGATATATTTTCAGTGCTTCTTGATGATGACCCGTTTTCTCGCAGGCATAAGCATAGTTAATTTGTAAATCGCGATCACCTTGCCAGACAAAAGACTGCCATAGTTGTGCATATAATTTTCGCGCCAAATCAAATTGACCCTGACCCATCGCCTGTTGAGCTTGTTGATAAACTTCTTCTTGGTTGCCTTGAAACACTGCTGTTGATGTCCTTAAGTTGAATGTTTTTAAAGAATAGGTAAGAAAATGCTGACGGTCGTGCCAACACCTATTTCACTGGCAATACGCATGCCGCCGCCATGACCGCGAACAATACCATGAACAGCAGATAAACCTAATCCGCGACCAATAAAACGTGTGCTGAAAAAAGGTTCATATATTTTTTCAAGGTTATCTTGATCAATGCCCTCACCATTATCCGTAATGGTTAAGCAAACAAATTCACCTTCACTTAATGGCTGTTCAGCATGGAGGTCTGATAATATTTGTTGCTTGATGTGTGCTTGAGTGAGGTCATAACTAATCATCCCATCATCTCTTCCTTGTAAAGCTTCGCCAGCATTAAGCGTAAGGTTCATAATCATTTGGCGCAGTTGAACATCATCAGCTTCAACAGCTGCAATCTTTGAATGAATATTATAATTGAGCTTATATTGCTGCCCTGTAGCTTTATCGAGTATTTTTTTCATATCATTTAAAGTGTCATTCAATTGTAATGCGCCAACAACAAAGCTACCCTTGCCTGAATAGGCTAACATTTGTTTGCACAATACACTGGCTTTGCTCACAGAATTAATAATACGCAACAATGCTTTGCTGGCTTTAAGGTTGTCTTTACTTTGCATTTCTGCGAGCTGGGCATTACCAAGAATGGCAGTGAGAATGTTATTACTATCTATTATACACATCTCCGAGCCCACGAGACTAAGGCGAAACTCGTATGCCGTCT
>CAZWPS010000185.1:0-3113 GCA_964635775.1 uncultured Zetaproteobacteria bacterium
GCGTTGCCATCAGGCAAGGAAGCATCATCTACATTCGCAATATACAGTACAGGTTTTGCGGTTAATAAATTTAAAGGTGCAATGATTTCCATTATACTGTTGACATGTTGCTGGCGGCGAACCGTTGTGCCATCTTCTAAACCAGCCAACACCGCTTTCATGGCAAGCAATGCTGCCTCAGCTTCTTTATTCCCACCAGAGCGTGTTAACTTTTGCAAACGTTCCATGGCTTTTTCTACGCTTTCCATGTCTTTAAGCATCAACTCTGTATCAATGGTTTCAATATCTGAAAGTGGATTCACAAGGTCATTGACATGGGTGATATTGTCATCATCAAAACAGCGCACCACATGAGCAATCGCTGAACATTCGCGAATATTACCCAAGAATTTATTGCCAAGCCCTTCACCACTGGCCGCACCAGCCACCAAACCCGCAATATCCACAAATTCTACCACCGCATGCTGCACAGCTTGAGGTTTTACAATATCAGATAAAGCATCGATGCGTGCATCGGGCACCAAAACAAGACCGACATTAGGGTCAATGGTACAAAATGGGTAGTTTGCAGCTTCTGCACCACCACCATTTAAGGCATTAAATAATGTCGATTTACCAACATTAGGTAAACCAACGATACCGATACTAAGAGCCATGATACATCCTTTGATTCGTAATCATTTTAATGTTGTAAGCTTTGATGAATTTTATTGGCAGCTTTATCGCGTTCCCCCGATAAAAGAAGCGGAATGTGCGGCAACAAAGCATCAAAAATGCGATATTCATCTGCTCTATCCCCTTCATCTGCACCACCCAATACCCAAGGTGTAATATCACCACTAGGCGGGCGACCAATACCCACTTTAATACGGGTGTAGTCCGTTGTTGGTAAGTGTAAGTTCAATGAACGCAAGCCATTATGACCACCATGACCACCACCCGACTTCAGGCGCAACTTTCCCGATAATAAATCCAAGTCATCGTAAACCACAGTGATATCAGTAGGGTCAATATCATAATACTTGGCTAAAGGTGCAACAGCTTCACCACTATTGTTCATAAAGGTTTGAGGTTTAACCAGCATCACCTTGTCACCATCGAGTGTCCAAGCTGCTGTTTGCGCACAAAAACGAGGGGCAGAGCCAAAGCTCAACCCCTCTAATTTTGCCAGTTTATCAAGAAAACGAAAACCTATATTATGCCGTGTTTTCTCATATTTCGTACCTGGATTACCAAGCCCGACCAACATTTTCATGTTGTTATTCTGTAGGTGCTGCTTCTTCACCACCTTCAACTTCCTCATCTGTGCTTTCAGCTGCACCACGTTTTGGCGCGGCAATGTTTAATACAGTGAAATTCACATCATGAGGCACTTCAACACCTTCAGGCAAGGTAACATCATCAATATGCAGTGTTGTATCAAGCTCAAATGATGCACAATCAATTTCAATATGCTCAGGAATCGAGTCTGCACGACAGGATACTTCCAACTCATGACGAATTAATTGTAATGCACCACCATGTTTAACACCTGGGCAAAGCTCAACATTCAATGCTGATACGGGAACAGCAACAAGCACCTTATCGGATGCTGAAACACGCAAAAAGTCCAAGTGACGCGGGGTATCATAAATAGAATCCCATTGTGTATCTTTAAGCAATACTGTGTTTTTACCGCGTTTACCTTTTACGTTTACTTCAATCATAGATGTATAAAAGGCTTCATCACGCAGCATAATTTTAGCGGTTTCATTATAATCTAAAGTGATTGGCAAATCGGGTTTGCCACCACCATAGATAATGCCCGGCAATTTTCCAGCGTGACGCAAGCGGCGTGTATGCGCTTTGCCTGTTAATTCACGTACTTCTGCTTCTAAAACGTAGTCAGTCATGTTTCACTCCAATGGTGGTATAAATCCAACGGGTTTGCCCGTTTGCGGATGCTTAAAGCGAATTTAATTCGCGAAAGCTTGCGCACTATAATGAACATTATGTATAGCGCAATGGCTTTATGACGAACACACAGGGTAAGCGCATTCAAACATCTTGCATATAAGATCTCACAACTGCGTTTGGGGTAACAAATATGTGATTTAGACTCAAATTCTAAGCCCTGATTGGCTTTTTTACCTTGCCAACTTATCATCAGCAACGTGATATGATGGGTCTTCTTTGATGTTAACCTCAACCAAATCACCTGCTTTTTCAAGCAATAAGCGACATTCTTTGCTTAAATGGCGTAAATGCAGTGTTTTCCCTGCTTTTTTATACTTTTCGGCTAAATTATCAATGGCTTCAATGGCAGAATGATCCATTACTTTTGAGTGGGCAAAATCAATCACCACATCTTCAGGGTCATGTGTTGCATCAAACAACTCACCAAAATTATAAATCGATGCAAAAAATAGAGGTCCATACACAGTGTAAACTTTGCTTTCATTTTCGATTGTTGTCACTGCATAAATATGCTTGGCATGTTTCCAAGCAAACATCAGTGCTGTCGCAATTACACCGACAATCACAGCAATTGCCAAATCAGTAAACACAGTGACTACAGTGACCAAAATGCCAACAAAAGCATCTTCGCGCGGAATTTTGTTCAATAAGTTAAAACTACTCCATTCAAAAGTGCCAATCACCACCATAAACATGATGCCAACCAAGACACCCACAGGAATCATTTCAATCAATTCATTCGCAAAAAGAATAAATGACAATAAAAATAAAGCTGCCGCAATCCCCGATAAATTACGCAAGCCACCCGATGAAATGTTAATCATGGATTGTCCAATCATGGCACAACCACCCATACCACCAAAAAATCCTGTGACGACATTGGCAGCACCTTGCCCCAAAGAAACACGATTACCATGACCACGTGTATCCGTCATCTCATCAATCACGGTCATGGTTAACAATGATTCGATTAAACCAATGGCAGCTAAAATCACAGCATAGGGGAATATAATATATAAGGTGTCAAAATTTATAGGAACATCGGGAAAGTGGAATGGTGGAAAAACACCGCCGATGGATGCAATATCACCGACTGTTTTGGTGTCAAAATCTGCAAAAATAACCACTGCTGACAATGCTACAATCGCCACCAAACC
>CAZWPS010000186.1:0-3097 GCA_964635775.1 uncultured Zetaproteobacteria bacterium
CTTACCAAACGAAGTAATGGCATCATCAAATAATTGCCTTGCCACATACACATGCCCCATCAAGACCAGAGGTTCTGCATTACGCACATCAAGCAACATCGCTTTTTCCGCTATCGATGTGCCTTTATCATACATATGATTTGTGACATACGCTTGTGCAAGTTTAAGGTGAACCTGCATATTTGTTTCATCCACCAACATGGCTTTTTTCAATGTTGCAATACTATCAGGAATCATACCACGCGCACTTTGCGTCTTGGCAAGCAGCAATAAAGCTGCAATGGAGCTGGCATCTTGTTGCAACGCCAACTGAATATGACCGCCAGCTTCCGCCAACTTCCCAGTTTGCATCAAAGCTGTTGCTAAACCCAAACGCGCATCCACACTTTTAGCATCAAGGAACACCGTTTTCTCAAAGTGTTCTTTAGCACAACTGCTGTCTTTTTGTTGCATGCAACTATGTCCAAGTCGTAAATGCACATCGAAGTTTTCATTATCAAGTGCCACAGCTTTCATGAGGTATTCTTTTTCGCGTTTCTTCTTCTGCAATAGCGCATAAGCATTCGCCATGGCCAACCATATATTGGCATTTTCTGCATCAGATTGACCTGCTTTTGCTAATAAGGTCAAGGCTTGAGGTGCTTTTTTCTCTGCTAAAGCCACTCTGCCCAAGACATAATAAGACGTTGATTTTAAAGCCGAAATACTTGCCATTTTAGTGGCTAATGAGCGCGCCTCATCCAACTTATGCTGGCTTAAATGTAACATAGCAAGCTCAGGCAGTGCCTCTGCTTGTTCGGGCATAATATTTAAAGCACGTTGATAACTCGTGACTGCATCTTGAACCAAACCATGCTTTTTATAGCTTCGTGCCACACGCAACCAAGCCTGTACATCACGCCCTGCCAGTTGTGTCGCTTTGAGCAACTCAGCGAGTGCGTTGTCCTTGGCACCCAATTCAAAATTGGCATCTGCAAGTGCTAAATGCCAAGTCGATGATGATGGTTCAAGTTGTATGGCTTGATGAATATAATAAATTGCACTTGGGATATCGTCCAAACGAATCAAAGCATCGGCAGCAAAGCTGTACAACAACGCATCCACTTGCTCATTACTTTCCGCATCATCAACGAGTATTTTAACGTCTAACCAAGCTTGTTTTTTAATCAATGCTTTAGCTTGCCAATGCACGGCCTCTTTGCTCGAACCCTGAAGTTGCGCAAGCTGTTGAAAGCTGGATACAGCCTCATCGTAAAGCTTTAACGCAATTTGAGTTTGCCCTAAATACAACCATGCTGCTGCATATTGAGCATTGGTTTGGGTGGCTTGTTCCAATATCGTTAAAGCGTTATCGTAATGTCCGCTTTGAAAAGCTAAATAACCCAGCCAGAATTCATCTTGGTACGTTGCCGATAACTGCCCCTCTTTACCAAACGCACTCATTGCTGAAATACGATACTCTGAAGGACCAAACTGTTGTCGTGGCAAAACCAATTTCGGCGTTGTGGTGGTTTGTATGGTCACAAAAGGCTCTGAAATGTCTTTGCGTCCATATACTGTATAATAACCCGAAAAATCTTTCCCTGCAGCTAACCATTGCAGCTGAACTGATGTTTTGTCCCCTGTAATGACCACATCGCGCACTTGTTTAGGTGTGCGTAAAATCGTCAAGGTATGTCGCACATGTTCGCCTAAATCAACCAAGGCTACCGTATCTGGATTGTTAGGGATTTGATTAAATATCCAGTTGCTTTTGCTAAAGAAACCACCGCCTGTAAACAGCTCTAATGCTGTGCCTAAAGTTAAGCCAACAACACTATTAAGTGTATCTTTAGCGGATGACACAATATCCGCTGCCGTACTATCTTTTTTCTTTTTAAATTGAGCTTGCCACTGTTTATCAAAACCTGCGGTAGCAGTTTGTTGACTTGGCGAAAAACGATAAATTAATTCAGCATCTTTATACATCCACACACTCAACGGGTTGTTTTCGATGGATGCCATCACATATAAAATATTCTCATTATCAATGTATATATCATGAATTTTTTCAAACCAGTGTAAATGTTCCTTTTCAGCGCCCAACTGTTTTAATAGTTTACCTTTAGCTGAATAAATAAACACCTGACCAAGCTCGCTATCCGCCACATAAACATTGCCACGCTGATCAATGGCTACTGCTGTTGGCTCGGCTAAAGCCGCTTCACCTTCATGATTGCCAATGAGGTTGCTAAACAGCCCATTTCGACTAAAGACTTGCACACGTTTATTGCCTGTATCTGCAATATAAACATGTTGCTTGGTTAAGGCTAAAGCAGAGGCATTAGAAAACTCGCCTTCACGGCGTCCTGAGCCACCAAAATTAAACTTCCAATGACCTTGAACATCAAAAACTTTGATGCCATTATCATCCAAGATAAAGACTTCATGCTGATCAAACACTGCCGATTTAGGGTCATCAAATTTCGTTTGAAAGCTTTGTAATACCACACCATCATGTGAGCGTAAATCAACAGTATCATTTTTAGTGTCTAAACATAATAATTGTTCTGCACTAAATATATAGGATATATCACAAGCTGACATCAAGACCGAAGAAGGATGTACGCTCATCATATCCGCCTCACGTTTTAGCCATGGGCTTTGTTTCCAGTCGAGTTGGAAAATTTCGATTTTGGCATTGCCCTTATCTGCAATGTAGAGTTGACCATCATCATCAAGGCTTAAACTACTAATACGCTGAAACTGACCACGTCCGCGTCCTGCCGTGCCAAACGATGAAATCTCTTCCATACTTTGCCAGTCAATCTCAAAGATACGCCCATTTTTTTGATCTGCCAAAATCAAGACCCCATCAGGACGCACAGTCATAGCGGTTAAGCGCACGGTGACATCGAGTAAACCCAACAAATCTTCTTGGCTCACTTGTGCAGTGAGCTTACCCATGGCCGTATAAATTAAAATTCGCCCACCCTTTTCTTCATCCAAAACATAAACACGCCCAGATTGGTCAACGGCAATATCCATGACTTGATTTAAGTTTTGTGTTTCGTTTTCTTTTTTCGCTTCATCACCAAAGGAAAAAAGAAACAAACCT
>CAZWPS010000187.1:0-3042 GCA_964635775.1 uncultured Zetaproteobacteria bacterium
CATGGCAAGACCACGACCTCATCAATTATGGCGCACGTATTGGATGTTGCAGGGCAATCACCAGGTTTTTTGATTGGTGGCATGCCTGAAAATTTTGAAGGTGGGGCGAGATTGGGTGAAGGGGCCCCTTTTGTGCTTGAAGGTGATGAATATGACACAGCCTTTTTTGATAAACGTTCAAAATTCCTTCATTACCATGCCAAAACACTGATTTTAAACAATTTAGAGTACGATCATGCCGATATTTTTCCTGATTTAGATGCCATTAAAAGACAATTTACACACCTTTTACGCACCGTGCCGAATAATGGAAATATTATCATCAATGCCGATGATCAGGAGTTGCCCGATGTGTTAGAAAAGGGCTGCTGGACACCGGTTATAAGCTTTGCAAAACATGGGCATGCAACGGCGGAGTGGCAATGGCAAAGCCTGAGACAAGATGGTTCGGAGTTTGCTTTGTATCATGAGGGCGAGAAGGTGATTGCATGTGTATGGAATATGATCGGCATACACAATGTTTCCAATGCCTGTGCGGTTGCTGCGGCTGCGACAGTGCTTGGGGTTTCGCTAGCCAATATTCAAAAATCCTTTGAGAGTTTTGCAGGTATTCGCCGGCGCATGAGCTTGGTAGGTACCGCGCGCGGTATTAGAATATTTGACGATTTCGCTCATCATCCTACAGCGATTAAAGGTATGGTTTCGGCTGCAAAATATGCGATGCGGGGTGATGGTAAACTATGGGTGATTGTTGAGCCTCGTTCCAATACTATGCGAACACGTATTCATCAAGAGCGTTTGCCGCAA
The DNA here is from genome assembly GCA_964635775.1 of uncultured Zetaproteobacteria bacterium. Classification (GTDB taxonomy): domain Bacteria; phylum Pseudomonadota; class Zetaproteobacteria; order Mariprofundales; family Mariprofundaceae; genus Ghiorsea. Next base: position 808 of record CAZWPS010000187.1, read on the forward strand.
TGTTTTGAAGATGCCGATATGGTGATTTTTGCCCCTGCTTCAGACCGGAATATTGCTGCAGATGAAGTATTGGATACAGCGTTAGTCTGCAAAAATATTGGTGGCCATGCGCAAGTGATTTTAGATGTGGGTGCTATTGTTCAGGAAATATCCAAACATGCGCAAGTGGGTGATGATGTACTTATTTTATCCAATGGTGGTTTTGATGCTATTCATCGAAAACTGCTTAAAAGCTTGCAAATCTGAATCAACCTGTAGTTACACTTCGAGTTAAATTGATATTTTTTCTGAAATTTATAAGAATATAAATTTTTGTAACAATTTACATTTCTAATGTTCTAAAATAGCGATTTAGACCATTTATGCAATTGTTAAATGTTTATTTTTCAAATAGGGCTGTAGCGTGGTGTTCCATACGCGCTTCCACTTCTGCTCTTGTAGGCCTGATACCAAGCTGATGCATGGATGTGACAGGTGCATCACGCATGCCGCAAGGTACGATGCCTGAAAAATGTTTTAGATTGGGTGAAATATTGAGGCTTACACCATGAAAGGTCACCCATTTGCGGCAGCGCACACCAACAGCAGCTATTTTAAGCCCATCAACCCACACACCAATGCCACGGCTATCACGAATGCCTTGGATATTAAAATCTTGCAGCGTATCAATGATTAATTGCTCAAGTTTCTGTACATGAAGATGTAAATCCTTGTCATGTTGAATATTAAGCAGTGCATAACAAATGAGTTGCCCAGGCCCATGATAGGTTACCTCTCCGCCCCGCCCTGTATTATAAACGGCAATGGATTCACCATTGATCTTGCGTGTTAACACATCGGATTCCTGTGCGGATGTGCCGAGTGTATAGGTTGGTGGGTGTTCAGTGAGAATAAGCGTGTTTGGTGTTTTGCCATTAAGAATATCAGCAACAATGCTTTCCTGTTCATTGATGGATTCGGGATAAGCTTGTTGTTGGTGGTGAATCATACGCATGTCGCAAGCTTAGTCTTTTTTATCTGGATTTGTACAAATCGAGTGAGTCTCTTAGAGTCATCGCCCTTAATCAGTAAAGGGAGAATGCTGTGTCCAAAGCCCAGAAAAATGTTAAAGACAATGATGCGATTGAAAGCTTAAGCTTTGAAGGCGCGCTGACGGAGTTGACTGGATTGGTAGATCAGCTGGAATCGGGTGAAATGTCTTTGGAAGATAGTGTTGCATCCTTTGAAAAGGGCGTGAAACTTTCACGGCGTTGTGAGTCATTACTCGATGGTGCGGAGCAGCGTTTACAAATTCTAAATGGCAATGACGAATGACAAGTAGCCCAATGCAAGCTCCTGTTTTCTTGGCAAATTATGCCAAGAGTCTTGAAGTATCTGTGAAAAAAATGATGGCTGAGCGTCAGCAGGTGGTTGAGTCGCGCTTGTGGGATGCGATGTCGTATGCCTTGCTTGCGGGCGGTAAGCGTGTGCGCCCTGCATTGGTTTTGGCTTGCTTTAAAGCTTGTGGCGGCACGAATGAAGCCTTGGCGATGCCAGCGGCTTTTAGTATTGAATGCATGCATACCTACTCTTTAATTCATGATGATTTGCCCTGCATGGATGATGATGATTTGCGGCGCGGCAAGCCAACATGCCACAAGAAATTTGATGAAGCGACAGCAGTGTTGGCTGCCGATGCACTGCAAACGCTTTCTTTTGAGTTGTTAACAAGAATAGAGGTCTCGGCTGATACACGTATTGCATTATTGCGTAGGTTAGCGGTTGCTTCGGGTGCGCAAGGCATGGTTGGTGGACAAATGATGGATATGTGTGCCGAAGCGGGTGGTATTGATAGTATTTTAGAAGTTGAGCGTATTCATTTGCATAAAACAGGTGCATTGATTCGTTATAGTTGTGAAGCAGGAGCTTTGTTGGCTGGAGCTAATGAAAAAGAGCTGCATGCTTGTTCGCGTTATGGTGAGGCGGTTGGTTTATTATTTCAAATTGCCGATGATATTTTGGATGCGACGGCAACATCGGAAGATTTGGGTAAAAGTGCGGGCAAAGATGAGGTGCAGAATAAGGCCACGTATGTGTCTATTGAAGGCATCGAGCGGGCAAGAGCGTTGGCGGACAATTTAAGAGATATCGCCCTAGATGCTTGTAAAACCCTACCCGATACAGGTGAGAACTTAGCAGAACTTGCCGATTATATTTTGGAGCGCGGTCAATGAGTTATTCCTTGTTAAAAAGTAT
>CAZWPS010000188.1:0-3016 GCA_964635775.1 uncultured Zetaproteobacteria bacterium
AGTTGCATCATCACCCGAATAAAACTCAAAGCCATCACGGCATGCCATCATGGTGTTTGTAAGTTGTGACAAATCAGCCGTTGCATCCTTGATTCCGACAATATTATTTACCTGTGATAACCGTGCCACGGTCTCAGGCAATAGGTTTGAATTGGTGCGCCCTGGCACATTGTACAAAATTTGAGGTAAATGAACCGCATCGGCAACAGCTTTATAATGCTGATAAATGCCTTCTTGCATGGGTTTATTGTAATAAGGCGAAATCAGTAATGCAGCATCAGCCCCCAACTGCTTGGCAGCTTGTGTTAAGGCTATAGACTCCGCCGTATTATTGCTGCCTGTACCTGCAATCACAGGCACACGCCCTGCAACATGTTGCACCGTTAATTCAATAAGGCTTTTGTGCTCATCAAAAGATAAAGTCGCAGCTTCGCCTGTGGTTCCTGCGGGAATCAGACCGTCCACACCCGCAGAAATTTGTCGATCCAAATGTTCGCAATAAGCATCTTTATCAATACAATGTTGACCATTCGCATCTTTTTTGAAAGGCGTTACCAACGCCGTCATCACACCATGAAACATACAAACCTCATTTTTCTAGACATCAATAAACGAACTATAACTCGAAGATAGCAACCGTCACGAATGTTTATCCTTAAACCTCATAATCTACCACCACCCGACTTACCGCAGCAGCCTTCACCAAGGGTATCACAGCCTGATGATCAGGATGAGATTGGTATACAGCCAATGCCTCGCGACTTTCCAACTCCGAATACAACACAACATCAGCAGACTGCTCGCTATTACTAAAATCAATACCCACTTCAACACTTAATAGGCCCGGTATTTTACCAGCCAAGGCCTCCAAATTATCTTTAATAATCTCAGCATCAGCTTTGTTTCTCAGTTTCCACATCACAATATGTTTAATCATGTTTCACCTCTTCCAAACTTGCTTGAACCTCTGGTTTCTTGCTGCCAAACCAACCCCGTATCTTTGCAAACACCAGCTTGATTCCACGCCACATTTTCGGCAACAACCAAATTAACAATCCGATAAATACGAACATAAGCGCAACAAATAACGTTGGGTGATTTAACGCCGTCCATAAACCTGCAAACACTGCCACATCTTCACTGATGGATAGCCCCCAATTTGAAAAAGGTTCTGGCGATGTATTTACGATGGCACGTGTTCCGGCTTTTGTTACATGTGTTGCAGCAGTCAGTCCGCCACCTAAAATACCAGCCGCGACAGCCACTGCAGGATCAACATTTCCAACTGCACCTGCTGCCAACATTGCACCTGCTGGAATTCGTACAAAGGTATGCAGCACATCCCAAGCTGTATCAACACCTGGTATTTTATCGGCAAAAAATTCTACGACATACATAGTTCCTGCTGCAAACAAAACCAAAGGGTTCTGTAGCACTTCCAAGCCAGGTGGCAAATCCATATTTCCAGTGACGCCCATCATACCTAACATGAAAATTGCAGCATAGAGATTCAATCCGCTTGCCCATGCTGCGCCCATCGTTAAGGCTAAAACTGCTGATATTTGATCCAACTGCTCCATATTTCGCCCTCCAACACATCAAGAATCCTTACGCATGCATACTAATAGCACATATCTTTTGCCTGCCAGCTGTGCAAACTACGCAATACCCTGCAAAGATTACCCCTTCTGGAGATTTCATGCCATTTAATAACAATGATTTATATGATGAGCACTTAGAAACCATTCAAGTTGCAACACCTATATTTAAAAATTTTGGTGGTCGACAAAAGTTTTACGGTCAAATTCGCACAGTCAAAGCCTTTGAGGACAACACTTACATCAAAGAAGCTTTTGAAGAGGACGGTACTGGAAAAGTGCTCGTGGTGGATGGCGCAGGCTCTCTTCGTTGTGCCATGATGGGCGATCAAGTGGCTACTCTAGGCAAAAAACATGGATGGGAAGGCATTATCATTTTTGGCTGCATCCGTGATTCCATAGATGTTGGCAAACTCGACTTTGGTGTCAAAGCCTTGGCAGCCATTCCCCGCAAGACAATCAAGCGTCAACAAGGAGTTCGAGACATCATCGTACACTTTGCTGATGCCCATTTTACACCAGCTCATTATGTTTACAGTGATGAGGATGGCATTCTAATATCTGACAAACCGTTGATATAAGTTTCATTATGGCAGTAAATTTGGCAGTCTTGCCGCCATCTTAGACCACAGGAGTTTTATATATTAATATGAGTATCACTTGTTTTATAAAACTATGCGTTGTTGCGGCCATATTTTCACTTGCTGGTTATTATGCTATGCCTTTCCTTGCCATGGGCGGCTCTCCTGAACCTTCGATCTTTGCAACAGGGTTACTGATTGGCACATTGTTTGGTGGTTTTTTGGTTGCTTTGAATCCTTTAACAAAGGGCTCCAAAAGCAATGATAATGTTCTTTACGTTGGTAATATCCCATTCAATGCCCGTGAAGATGAAGTTCAACGTCTATTCGAAGCTTATGGCACAGTTAAAGCTGTGCGCTTAGTAACAGGCGGCCCAAACAAGCGCCCGAAAGGCTATGGCTTTGTTGAAATGGATAAAGCTGGTGCTATCGAAGCGTTAGAACTTAACGGTTCCGAATTTGGCGGCAGAAAGCTGCGTGTGAATTCCGCAAAAAACAAAACAGCGCACTAAAAGCAATATCACCCTGCTTGTATACACAACAGGGTGATAAAGCTCTAACCACCTGAAAGCTTCGCCTTAAAACCTTCTTTATCAAGAATCTGCAGAAGCTTTTCTCGATGGTCTCCTTGAATTTCGATGCACCCATCCTTCACCGACCCGCCTGTTCCAAGCTGAGATTTAAGCTTTTTTTGTAATACTTTTAATTCGACATTATCGAGTGGCAAACCACCAATCACACAAACACTTTTCCCACCTCGCCCCTTGCTCTCTCTGCGAATTCTCACTCCTTGTTTGGCAGGGTTCTTAATGGCACTTCCTGATGCATTTTTTGATA
>CAZWPS010000189.1:0-3006 GCA_964635775.1 uncultured Zetaproteobacteria bacterium
AAAAGAGGTGGATTTATCAGCGTGGTTAGAGGTTGATCGGCGATTACACTTTTAGTGTTTTATTACCTGTTTCTAGTGTAACGCGGGATTGAGAAATTCGACATTGCTGTGTGCATAGGTAAAGCTGCGGGTGATGGTGAGCTTTTTTAAAACACTGATTGTTATGTTGTTGTGCTTATACTCGGCAAGCCCTGCTTTTGCGGGTGAACGTATCCTTGCATTGGCACCGCATATTTGTGAAGTATTGTATGCAATTGGTGCTGAAAAGGATGTGGTGGGAGCGGTGAGTTATTGCGATTACCCCGAGGCGGCGAATCAACTGCCCCGTGTGGGTGCGTACAATCGTATTAATATTGAGGCGGCTATAGCACTTGCCCCGACGATGGCGATTGTCTTGGATATGCAAACACCTGGTGTTAAACAACTGCAGGCACTGGGTGTAAAAGTCATTCAGAGCTATCCTAAAAAGGTGGATGAGGTTTTAGCAGATATTCGCCGATTGGGTTTGCTTACAGGGCACCAGAAGAAGGCCTTTCAACTTGCTAATGGTTTGCAACAGCGGCTTGATAAACTGGATGTATACAACAGCCAAACGCCTGTATTTTATGAAATTTGGGCTGACCCATTGTTAACAGCAGGGAAAGACACCTTTATCCATGATGTTTTGTGGCGTATTGGTTTGGCTAATGTGTTTGGTGATGTGGAGCTTGAAGCGCCCCGTGTTAATGTTGAAGCTGTGATTGCAGCGAAACCCAAAGTTATCATTATTCCATCTGAAAAACGGGATGTAGAAAAGCGCACGTTTTTTTGGCGCAAATGGTTGGGCAAAGATGTTCGTGTGATTTCTGTAAATCCTGACCTTGTGCATAGACCAGGGCCTCGATTGTTGGACGGCATGGAATACTTAAGCAAAGCATTGCACCCAGAGTTGCATCTTGAACATTAAACAAAATCCATGGTTGTTATTTACAAGTTTGTTTGCTGTTAGTGCTATTATTACTTGGGTTTTGCTTGGTTTAGGTGAACATTGGATTAACCCACTAAGCCCAATGAGTGATATGGAGTCGCGCATTCTTTGGGAATTGCGATGGCCGCGATTGCTTACAGCATTTGCTGTTGGTGGTATGCTGGCATTAGCAGGTGCTTGGTTTCAAGTGTTATTGGGCAACCCACTGGCTGAACCTTATGTGTTGGGTGTCGCAGGAAGTGCTGCTGTTGGTGCGGTTTCAGCTATGGCGCTTATGCCTGAAATCACTTGGGCGGTATCTTTGGGTGCATTTATTGGAGCATGGGTAGGGATTGCCATTGTTCTCTCATTTTCGCGCCTTGGTTCTGCTCGATTATTGTTGGCAGGTGTAGTGCTTGCTGCATTTTGGGCTGCCATACTGATGCTTTTAATCGCTTTGTTACCTGAACGAGGTGTGGTAAGGGCATACGCATGGATGATGGGGGACTTATCCAACTCGGCACTGCCTGTTTGGTCGCTTTTAGTCGCTTGGGTCAGCGCACTTTGCTGTGGTTTAATCTTATCCCTATCATTGGATAAATTGCTGCTTGGCGAAAAACATGCGGCATCTTTGGGTGTTAATGTGCCTCGTTTACGAATATTTTTATTATTACTTGCCTCAGCTGTGACTGCGATTGCAGTCACAGCTGCTGGCACCATTGGTTTTGTTGGCTTGGTTGTGCCGCATTTGATGCGTTTATTGTTTGGCTCATTGCATAAAAGTGTGTTGATTGCATCGGCATTTGGAGGCGGTGTATTGCTAATGTTGGCAGATACAGCTGCGCGGACTGTGATTAGTCCTGCAGAATTGCCTGTAGGAGTGCTCACTGCAATGATTGGTGTGCCCGTATTTTTATGGCTTCTTTTAAGGCGTAGCACATGATTAATATTCAAGGTCTAAAGATTCAACGCGGTGATAAACAGCTTGTTACATCATTAACCATGCAAGCTAACAAGGGTGAAATTGTGGTTGTGTTGGGCCCTAATGGTGCAGGTAAATCCACGCTATTATTGGCTTTGGCGGGGCTGTATTCCATTGATGTGGGTGATGTGTGTTTAGAGGGTGAAAACATACAAAGCTTTACGCATCAGAAACTGTCTCAATTTATTGCATGGCAAGGGGATTTGCCACCGACAGAATTTGGTTTAACTGTACAACAGCGTTTGGAGCTAGCCGCAGGTGGTGCAATAGAAAAGCTTGAGCAAGCACTGACCTACCTTGAACTAGAAGCCTTAAAACATCGTGCTTTGGGTGAATTATCCAGTGGTGAGCGGCAACGTGTTGAAATTGCCGCATTGATGATGCGCGATTGTCCTGTGTGGTTGATGGATGAGCCCACCGCACATTTGGATATGCGGCATCAAGTGGATTGTCTAAAGCTGATAAAACAACAATCTACAGAAGGTCGTTTAATTATCACGGTACTGCATGATTTGCAGCAAGCGGCGGCAGTTGCAGATATTGTGGTGTTATTGGATGGGGAAGGCGGTGTGCAAGTAGGGCAAGCCGAAGCTTTGCTGACGGCAACACAACTTGAACCTATCTTTAAAGTGAAACTACAAGGCTCAGGTCGTCATCTTATGCCAACTTATAATTTGAGGGTGAATAAACAATGAAAAAACGTGAAAATAGACAAGGTGTCATGGTCGTCAACACTGGCGAAGGTAAAGGTAAATCATCTTCGGCATTTGGTGTGGTTTTTCGTGCGGCAGGTTGGGGCATGAAGGTTTGTGTGATTCAGTTTATCAAAGGGCAATGGAAAACAGGCGAGCAAAAAGCTGCTACTGAGTTTGATAATATTGAGTGGCACGCCATGGGTGATGGTTTTACCTGGGACACCAAAAATCCTGAACAAGATATTAAAACGACTCAAAATATCTGGGCATTTGCTCAAGAAAAAATCGCATCTCACGAATTTGATTTGGTGGTATTGGATGAAATCAATTATTGCTGTGGTTATGGCTGGTTGGATGGCAAAGCCATTGTTGATTTCTTAGAA
>CAZWPS010000190.1:0-2974 GCA_964635775.1 uncultured Zetaproteobacteria bacterium
GGGTTAAGGGTGGCTTCGGGTGAAGCGACTGCAGGTGACTTGATGTCATTTATTATTTCATTATTATTACTTTATGACCCTGTGCGCCGTTTGTCGCGCGCCAACAACGAAATTCAACAAGGTTTAGCTGCTGCAGAGCGTATTTTTGATATTTTGGATGCACCTGTTGCCATTGTTGATAAAAAAGACTGTGTACCTTTGGCAAACTTTCAACATCACCTTCGCTTTGAAGACGTGTGTTTAACGTATCCACAAGCTAAACAGCCTGTATTAAAGCATATCAATCTTGATGTTGCCGCTGGTGAAGTGGTGGCACTTGTTGGTCGAAGTGGGGCAGGAAAAACCACGCTGGCGAACATGATCTTGCGTTTTATGGATCCAACTTCAGGTGTGGTGCGTATTGATGGTGTAGATTTGCGTGATGTGAGCCAAGCTGATTTGCGCCAACATATGGCATTGGTGACACAGGAAATTGTGTTGTTCAATGATACGGTGATGAATAATATTGCGTATGGTTATGAAGGTATTAGCCGTGAAAAAGTGATTGAAATTGCTAAAATCGCCAATGCTCATGCCTTTATTGAAAACCTTGATGATGGTTATGATACCTTGGTGGGTGAAAGGGGTGTGATTTTATCAGGTGGACAACGGCAACGCTTGAGTTTAGCCAGAGCCTTGCTTAAAAATGCGCCAATTTTATTGTTGGATGAAGCAACCAGCAGTTTAGACACTGAATCTGAGCGTTTGGTGCAAGAAGCCATTGATCATTTGATGCAAGGGCGCACGGTCATTGTGATTGCCCATCGTTTATCCACGATTCGTCATGCTGATAAAATTGTGGTGCTGGATCAGGGTGAAATTGTACAAATGGGTACACATCAAGCCTTGTTGGATGAAGGCGGTATTTATGCTGACCTTTATCAACTTCAATTTGCGGATTAAATCATATGCCGCTTAAATATAGACTGATTATAGCGATGGTAAGTGTGCTGGTATGGTTCTTTAAACATACGATTCGTTGGCAATATATTGGTTCTGATGTGCGTCCTGAAACAAGCCCTTGCGTGGTGTGTTATTGGCATGGTCGTTTGTTGATGACACCTTTTTTACTTGATGGTTGGCGCGGACCGGTGATTATTTCAGATCATAAAGATGGTGAATTGATTGCTGGTGTGTATGAAAATTTTGGGGTAACAGCATCGCGTGGTTCATCAAGTAAAGGTGGGGCAAGGGCATTGTTGAAAGTATTACGGATGGCAAAAATGGGTTATTCACCAGGCATTACGCCAGATGGCCCTCGTGGCCCTTTTCAAGTTGCCAAAGCAGGTGCAGCTCAAATATCCCTTAAATCAGGCTTGCCTATCCTTCCTGTGTGTTATGCAACACGTCATTTTAAGCGTTTATCATCATGGGATAAGTTTTATTTGCCCAAACCATTTAGCAAGGGTGTGGTGGTGGTGGGCGAACCATTATCAGCGCAGCAAGGAGAATCTGTAAACGACTTTACGGCGCGAATCCAAGTTGCGATGGACAATAATCAGCAGTTGGCAGATGATTATGTGTATGATTAGCTTGCTTTTGCAAGTTTTGTAAAAACAGAGCGACTTACAACAAGTGATGAACATAAAAAGGATAAAAAAGGATGAGATACAATGAATAAGCGAGTGATAAGTGCAGTAATTTTATTGGTAGCTTTGCTGGGTTTGATTTTTAGCTTTGCACCTGATGCAGTGCCACCTGTGAAGGTTGGTGAGCAAGTTCGAGCGTTTGCATTGCCTAATTTAGAAGGTGAGGTTCAAGGCATTCCGCAAGGTGAAGTGGTGATTTTGAATTTCTGGGCAACGTGGTGTCCACCTTGTCGTGAAGAAATACCATCGATGGTGGCATTGTACGCGATGTTTAAAGAACAAGGTTTGAAGATTGTGGCTGTGGCTGAAGATAAAACGAAAGATGTGGTGGTTGAGTTTGTTCAAGAGCAGGGCATGGAATTTACTGTTTTGCATGAGACAGATGCCAAGGTGGCGCGTCAATATGGTGTTTTTCGCTATCCTGAAACATTGATTATTGATAGAAATGGCGTGGTAAGACAGTATTTAAAGGGTGCAGTGACATGGACAGATGCCAAGTTTATTTCTTATATTGAACAGTTGTTGGCAGAGCCTGTTGTCGCCAAGTGAGCACGCGACTGACCTTAACACAACGTATTCATCAACTTAGGGGCGAGCTTAAAGGGCATAATTATCAGTATTACAGCTTGAATATGCCTAAGATTAGTGATGCGGCATATGATGAGTTGTGGCGCGAACTTGAGCAGTGTGAACGTATGCTCGGTGAGGCAATTCCTGCTGATTCGCCCACGCAAACGGTAGGTTTTAACCCTAACCCTGCGTTTTCCAGCAAAACACATGCTTTACCGATGCTTTCGTTGGCAAATGCCTTTTCAGATGATGAAATCATTGCTTTTATGCGGCGAAATCAAGAACTTTTGCTCAAAGATGAGCCACTTGTTTATATTGCTGAACCCAAAGTGGATGGTTTGGCGATTAATATTTATTATGCTTTTGGACAGTTGCAATATGCGGTAACACGCGGGGATGGTGTCAGTGGTGAAGATGTGACGGACAATGTTCGGGCAGTTTCGGGCATTCCTTGGTCATTATCATCGACTGAATTTGCAATTCCAGAGCATATTGAATTGCGCGGTGAAGTTTATATGCCTAAAGCGTCTTTTGAGGCATTAAATAAGCGGCAATTACAAGCTGAACTCAAACCTTTTGCAAACCCAAGAAATGCTGCGGCAGGCTCGTTGCGTCAGCTTGATGCATCGATTACGGCAGGGCGAGGCTTAGCTTTTTTTGCTTATGCAGCGGGTTTGGGTGGCGCGAAATTTGCGGATAGTCAATCGCAGATGCTGGCGCGATTAAATGCTTTGGGTTTTGCCACTCAAGAAACGACTTTATTATCCAAACAAGAT
>CAZWPS010000191.1:0-2924 GCA_964635775.1 uncultured Zetaproteobacteria bacterium
ATTACACTATCTCCGATTTACCTTCAAAAGAAGCGCATATTTTATATACTATACATCGCTGTACAACATCCCGAAATTACCTATTATTCGCTTACTCGGAATGTTAATCAAACTGGATTTGACCAACATTTCCCCATCAATGCGATGGTCAATATTTTTACAATAAGAGCGTGTATATGCAAGCAATGGTGATGACAAAAGCTGGTGGATTAGATGTCTTACAACTCCAAGATAGGGCAACACCCCAATCATGTGCGGCAGATGAAATCATCGTGAAAGTGATGGCAGCAGGTGTCAACCCCATTGATAGCAAGCTGCGTGAGCGCGGTGTATTTTTTGACCATGCTTACCCTGCTATCTTGGGTTGTGATGGTGCAGGTATCGTTGAGCACGTTGGTGATCAAGTTGAACACCTACAGCTTGGTGATGCCGTATACTACTGTTATGGTGGTTTAGGGCAGCAATCAGGACATCCTGAACATCAAGCTGTGGGTAATTATGCTGAATATGCGGTGATTAAAGCGGCTTATGTTGCTTTAAAACCGCAAGCACTTGATTTTGAGAGTGCCGCCGCAGCGCCCTTGGTTCTGATTACAGCTTGGGAAGCACTCTTTGACCGTGCCATGCTGCAATCAGGGCAAAAAGTCTTCATTCATGCTGGTGCTGGCGGTGTAGGACATGTGGCAATTCAACTTGCCAAATTGGCAGGTGCAACGGTAGCAACATCGGTTAGTTCAACGGATAAAGCAGATTTTGTGCGCCAATTAGGGGCAGATTTAGTCATTGATTATACCCAAGAAGACGTGTGCCAAGCTTTATTAGACTGGAGCGATGGGCAAGGTGTTGATATTGCTTTGGATACTGTCGGCGGTGATGCTTTTAAACAACTTGTGCCTGCCATGCGTTTGTATGGTGATTTAGTCACCTTGCTCGATATTCCCACTGATGTGGATTGGAAACTATTACGTGTTAAAAATGTGCGCGTTAGCCAAGCCTTGATGTTAAGCCCTATGTTAGCAAAAATTGATGCACTGGGTGAACATCATGCCTCGATTTTAGAACAATGCGGACAATGGTTTGATGAACAAAAACTTTCTATTTATGTGGATGATGTGCTACCCTTATCAAAAGCACAAGAAGCCCACCGCCGCCTTGAGTTAGGGCATCAATGTGGCAAGTTGGTCTTACAAATGCATATCGAAGAGGATGAACATGAATCAAATCATCATTGAACAAGCATCACCTGATAAGTTAGAGCAATTAGGCGTGTTTTCATGGTCGATTTGGGAAAAAGAAGTCTCTTCATTTCCTTGGACTTACGAGAGCACGGAAATGTGTTATATATTGGCTGGTGATGTTATTGTTACACCAAATGGTGGGGCATCCGTATGTTTTAGACAAGGTGACTTGGTCACTTTACCTGCTGGCATGTCATGTTTTTGGGAGATTTTATCACCTGTGAAAAAACATTATATTTTTGCGTGATTTGAGGTTGGCTATGAAGATGAACCATGCATTGTAGAATTTACTTGGATGCCGATTTAACAGCACATACATCGGTCAACATTGATGCTGAGCAAGCCCGTTACTTACGACAAGTCATGCGTTTGCAAGCTGGTGATATGATTACCGTCTTTAATGGTTTAGGCGGAGAATACCACGCAGAGCTCACTTTTTTAGCCAAAGATGGTGGTAATTGTCTCTTGGCTGATTTACAAGATGTACATCGTGAACTACCCTGCCGAGTGCATGTTATTCAAGCTGCTAATAAAAGCGAAAAGATTGAAACCGTCTTACAAAAAGCAACTGAAATGGGTGCGACAAGTTTCCAAGTGGTCAACAGTGAACGCTCGACCTTAAAACTACCAGACAACAAACGTGAAAAACGTTTGTTACGCTGGCAGAAAATCGTCATCGAATCTGCCGAACAAAGTGAGCGCACGATCATGCCGCAAGTGAGCTGGTGTCATCAATTAGAACATGTGAAAACCACTGGTGCGGCATTTGTATTGCATCCAAGAGCGTCGGATACTTGGGAAAAACATCGTGCTGATATGAGGCATATGCAAGACATCACCATCGCGGTTGGTCCTGAAGGTGGTTGGACAAAACAAGATTTGAAATGCTTAACAAGCAAGGGTTTTCAGGCTTTAACCTTTGGTCAACGGGTGATGCGAACCGAAACAGCAGCACCTGCATTGTTAGCCGCTATTCAAGCTGTAGTATAAAGGAGTCTCGAAAACTCGGTTTTTCGAGGTTTCCTCAAGAAGTTGTGTAGGGAAAATATCAACAAGGAGATGAATGATATGTTAAAAAAAATGATGACGGGTACAATGTTAGCCATATTGATTGTGGGCATGTCCGCTTGTAGCTCAACGAGTGTTAAGCGCGTTGATACAGATAGCGTGCAAGATTTAAGTGGCAGCTGGAATGATACAGACTCACGTTTGGTATCATCAAATATGGTGAGCGATGTTTTATCAAGAAAGTGGCTCGTGAAATACCAAGTTAAACATGATGAAAATCCTGTGGTGATTGTAGGCGAAGTGCGCAATTTAAGCCATGAGCATATTAACTTACGCACATTCATCGCTGATTTGGAACGTGAATTGATTAATTCAGGTGAAGTGGCATTTGTCGCATCTAGCCAAGAACGCGAGGAGATTCGTGGTGAGCGCGATGACCAAGCTTACAATGCCAGCACTGCCACTCAAAATGCCGCTGGTGAAGAACTCGGTGCTGATTTCATGCTCAAAGGGCAAATTAATACTATCATGGATGCAGCAGGTGATACGCAAGTCAAATTTTATCAAATTAACTTGACCTTAATCAGCTTGAAAGAAAATCCTAAGGTCTGGGCTGGTCAAAAACGCCTTAAATAAATATTAGAAACAAAAGGTTTGTTCTGATAAATGGTTTTTGTT
>CAZWPS010000192.1:0-2916 GCA_964635775.1 uncultured Zetaproteobacteria bacterium
ACAGAATAACCCTTGTCGATATGACGTTCGTGCCAGCAACAAACACACAAACAGTACATAAAGAGATAATAATGAAACATTACATGACATCCTGTAACCTGATGTTGTTTCCCCCTGCGCAACCTTGAGCCCGCCATACAACAACACACCAGCTACCCCAATCCCCGCCACAAATTCCATCACTGGAAAAGATAGCGCCTGCACTTTAAGGGCTTTGATTTGATGCTGCATAAAATCTTGGGTAATATTTTGAAAACGCTTGCGTTCATAGTTTTCCATACCAAAAGCTTTGACCACACGTATGCCGCCCACCGTTTCTTCAACCAAGCTTGACATATTCCCCATGGATACTTGTCCATCATAGCTGGCTTTACGCATGTTTTGTCCAAAATGAATCAATGGGTAAACCATAATCGGAAATATAATCAATGATAACAACGCCAAAATCCAATCTGAATTAAAAATCACCAACAATAAGAAAATAATAGACATGAAATCACGCATTAACGACGTCACGGCAGTGCTCACGGCAGATTGCAGTAATGTAACATCATATGTAATCCGACCAAGCATTTCACCTGTTTTTCTATGGGTGAAAAAGGATAATGATTGCCCTGTGAGTTGTTGGTAAATCAGATTGCGAATATCATAAATAATATGTTGCCCAATGGATGCCATCAACGATGCCTGACCATAAAAAGCAACGCCTTTAACCATATAAAGCAAAATAATACCTACAGGCATCAAATAGATATAAGTCATGTTTTTGCCCGATAATACTTCATCCAACATCGGTTTAAACGCCCAAGCTAAAGCCGCTGTACAGGCGGCAAGAATCACCATACATGCAATCGCAATACTCAATTGACCTTTATACGGCTTTAAAAATTGTAATAATCGTCTATACATATCAGTTAAGACTGTGGCATACGTAAACGTTGCCCCACCTTCAATGATGATGCTTTATTTAATCCATTTAAACGTAAAATATTCGACACGCTCACCCCATATTTTTTCGCAATGCCCCATAATGTTTCACCACTGTTCACCGTATGAGAAGCGGACACTGTTGTTGTTAAACGTCCCATACGTTGGAAAAAATCAACACTTGCTGCAAACATAGCACGCGCCAATTTCTTCTGATGTTTACTCGATTTTAACAAGCGTTCACGTTGTGGATTAGAAATGTAATCCACTTCCACCAATACACATGGGATTTCTAAGGTGGTCAGCACTGCAAATCGTGCATGTTTAGGTTTGCTGTATTTGATAGGAAATGATTTGCTCAATTCCTTCAACACCCCATACGCTAACATTTCAGAGCTATCTAAGCCATCGCGTTTTGCCATGTCACCTAAAATACCACGCACAAAAGGATCATCCACCTCTTGCTCAGGCACCACCCCACCAAGCAAATCAGCAGCATTTTCTTTAGCCGCAAGTGCCGCTGAAACCCTATCTGGCGTTGCGCCTGATTCCGATAATGTATAAACACTCGCCCCTTTCACGCTGCGTGTTCTCACTGCATCAGCATGAATACTAATCATCATATCAGCACCAATATCACGCACTTTTTGCACCCTCTTTCTCAGCGACACAAAATAATCACCTTGACGAATCAATACCGCTTTCATGCCTTGTTTTGCATTAATCAGTTTCGCCAAGGCTTTGGCGATTTTAAGCGTCACCTTCTTTTCTTGTAATTTATGTTTACCAATGGCTCCAGGGTCTTCACCACCATGCCCCGCATCAACAGCAATAATGATATCACGTTGTATATTCGCTGATTTTTTCGACTTTTTCTGAACCTTTTGTTGTTTTGGAATAAGGTCAATGACCAAGCGATGTGGTTTTTCCTTACTTTTTTTCAATAAAAATGAGCGCGGTGAAACACCCTCTTTGACATCCAAAACCATGCGCACCACACCTTGCTGACGTTGACCGTAACGTAAACCCAACAATACAGGGTCTGGCAAGGCAAGTTGCCCAAGTTTTGCCTTCACCTTGACATTTTTCATATCAATAACGATGCGTTCTGGCGCATGCAAACGGAAGATGTCGTATTCAACACTAGCCGACAAGTCAAATACCAGCCGCGTATGATCAGGTGCTGTCCACATGCGCACATCTTGAACCGATACTTCAGCCCAAACGTGTTGCGTCAACAAAGGTAAACAGCAAACCAACCACAGCACGCGCCATACCCGCAATAACATAGGCTGTCTCATTTGTTTTTTTGTTTTATGCATGGCAAATACCCTATCGAAAATACGCATCGAGCCTCACTATGCATAGTCTCACCATAAAAGAAAAGCGGCTCTTTTGAAATTCAAGTAGGTAAGCATCATTTATAGCCGCAAGCTTTACATTATGCCACTTGTAATACCGAGTTTAACCCTTCAAGAATTCCGTTGTTAATTTTTTCTTACCAAAGTAGCCACCTATTTCATTTAGAAGACAGTTCACTCGCCAATAAGTCACTCTGCTCAAGCACTTTATCAGCTGCCATTTTAATCAAGTCAGGTGGATAACCATAGCGTTTAAGCAGCTTCTTCACCATAAGCCTAAGCTTGGCTTTAACATCATCACGCCTGTTCCAGTCCACAGTCGTATTTTTACGAATCCCCTCCACAATACGATGAACCAATTCTCTTATATCTTCCTGTTTCATCAGTGCCGTAGAGTCATTCTGAGCAAGAATGGAATAGAAAGCATACTCTTCGGGCGTTAAACCCAGCTCGTCTGCCTTGCTGTCTTCAAGCTTCATATCTCTGGCTAGTTCAGATAGTTCCTGAATGACCTGAGCCGTATCAATCTGATTGTTGTGATAGCGTTTAATCACATTGGATAGCATCTCAGAAAACTTCTTGCCCTGCGTCATGTTCTTCTGCTTTCTGACTTTCACCTCTTCATTGA
>CAZWPS010000193.1:0-2840 GCA_964635775.1 uncultured Zetaproteobacteria bacterium
CTTTTGCTCTATGGATAGGCACAACCGTTGCCCCATCCCGTAACCCGTCTAAGTAGTCCGCCCATTGCTGCATCATGGCTTTGCGCTCGTCTAAATGTTCTGCATGGTTATAGGCTGCTTTCACTTGGTTGCGCTCGCTGTGTGCTAGTTGCCGTTCCACTAAGTCGCTTCTATAGCCAAGCTCATAAAGTAGGGTAGATGCCATGCCCCTAAAGCCATGAGCGCAATGGTCATGCGTTGTGCTGTAGCCAAGGCGTTGCAAGCAGGCGTTAATCGTGTTTTCACTCATGGGACGGCTGGTTGCCCTTGCACCATGAAACACATACTTACCTTGCCCTGTTAAAGCTTGCACATCTTTGAGAATTGCCGCGGCTTGTTTGGCTAAAGGCACAATATGCTTTTGTTTCATTTTCATGTTTTCGGATGGGATGGTTATTTGCTCTTTTTCAAAGTCGATAAACTGCCATTCAAGGGTGTGTAGCTCTTTAGGGCGTAGAAATGCATAAGGCGATAAGCGAAGGGCGCAAGCTGTGATATGTGTGCCAGTAAACCCTTGGATTGCTCGCATAAGTTCGCCTGCTTGCTTGGGGTCTTTAATGCAAGCCCTATGCTTGGTGACAACGGGGGCTAGTGCGCCTTGCAAGTCTCGGGATGGGTCGCTTTTGATGCGACAAGTAGCCACGGCATAGCGCAAGATTTGCCCACACATCCTTTTAATGCGGTGGGCTAGTTCAATGTTTCCTTTTTCCTCAACACGCCGTGCAACTGAAAGCACATCTATAGCTTCAATTTCTCGGATGGGTAACGTGCCAAGGTAGGGCAATATATGACGCTCTAACCGTGCCACTGTGCTTTTATGGGTAGATGCTGCCCATGTTGGGGCTTGCTTTTCAATCCATTCATAAGCCACGCTCTTAAAGGTGTCTGCTTGGCTGTCATTAAACTGCTTTCTTTTTTCGGCTTGCTTGGCTTGGCTAGGGTCAATGCCATTTTTTATTTTTTCTTTGGCTTCATTTCTTGCTGTTCTAGCTTGTTTTAGGGTTACTTGGGGATAAACACCAATAGACAATGCTTTTTCTTTTCCAGCAAAGCGATATTTGAAACGCCAATACTTACCTGACTTATTCAGTAATAAATATAAGCCTTCACTATCGGCAAGCTTTTGTACTTTTTTGCCGTCCTCTAATTTCGCAGCTTTTATTTTAGCATCTGTTAAAGCCATACTACACCGCCCTTTAAGTGCCAAGGTGGGGGTACTTTTTTTGCTCAAAGTAGTGTTTCGGGATTTATACCCCCAAAACTACCCCCAATTTTCTTGGTTTCTGTCGGATAGTATAGGACGTTAGTAAACAACAAGGCAAGAAAAAAGCCTGTAAACACTAGGCTTACAGGCTCTTATCGGTCTTCTTTGTTGCTATAAATGGTGCGCCCACTTGGACTCGAACCAAGGGCCCACGGATTAAAAGTCCGCTACTCTACCAACTGAGCTATAGGCGCAATGGCGCGCATTATGGGGTTAGTTTTTCCTTGGTCAACATTAAATTTCAAGTTGCCTTTATTCGCGCTTCTTTAACCCCAGTTATTCATGAATCGCTTGCATTGTTTTCCCTTTGGATTGCCCTATAACCAATATCATGGCGAAAGAAACCGCCTTCCCAGTCTAATTTTTCTAAGGCTTGGTATACAGTTTTTTGCGCTTGAGCAACGGTATGACCCAAAGCAGTTATGCCAAGTACACGGCCGCCACTATTGACGATATGACCATCTTGTTCGCGGGTTCCAGCATGAAATACAGTTGTACCAGCCGCTTGAACCGCTTCCAAACCAGCAATGACTTGCCCTTTTTCAAAATCAGCGGGGTAACCATGCGAAGAAACCACAACACATAAGGCTTTGCGCTCATCCCACTCAAGCTGTATGCCTGCCAAACGAGATTCAGCAGCGGCAAGCAATACTTCACCAAGATCTGACTTTAAGCGTGACATCAAAGGTTGGCATTCAGGGTCGCCAAAACGGACATTAAATTCTAATGTTTTGATGCCGTTGGCAGTGAGCATTACGCCTGCATACAATGTGCCGATAAAGGGCGCACCACGTTTTTTTAAGGCGGCAATGGTGGGTTTAGCAATGTTTTCAAGAATTTCTTGTTCGATTTCAGGGGTAAGGCAAGGTGCTGGAGAATATGCGCCCATGCCACCCGTGTTTGGACCTAAATCACCATTTAATAAAGCTTTATGATCTTGGGATGAGGCAAGTGGTAGAATAGTATCACCAGATACGATGAATAAACATGAGGCTTCTTCACCTTCTAAAAATTCTTCAATCACCACTTGTGAACCAGCATCACCAAAGCTGTTTCCAGAGAGCATATCACGCGCTGCTTCAATGGCCTCATCTTCACTTTGTGCAATGATTACGCCTTTTCCTGCCGCCAAACCTGATGCTTTGATGACGATGGGTGCGCCCATGGCTTGGATACAAGCAGCCGCTTTTTCGGGGTCGGTGTGGGTTTCGAATTTGGCCGTAGGTACGCCAGCTTCATCCATCAACGCTTTAGCAAAAGATTTGCTGCCCTCAAGCTCTGCGGCAGCCTGACTTGGACCATATACAGCAATGTTTTCAGCACGAAGTAAGTCGGCTAAACCTTTGACTAAAGCGACTTCTGGACCAATGACCACTAAATCGGGTTGTTCTTGGCGTGCTAAATCCATCAACGCATCAATATCTTCTGCACCTACAGCAATGCAGCGTGCTTCATTTTTAATGCCAGGGTTTCCTGGAGCGCAAATAACTTCGCTTACCGAGGCTGAATGGTTGAGCTTCCAACATAATGCATGTTC
>CAZWPS010000194.1:0-2833 GCA_964635775.1 uncultured Zetaproteobacteria bacterium
ATATGCCTGATTGCCATGTTGAGTCTGCCTACACATCTTGCCCTGTAAGATCCCTTAACTTCGTTTGGGATGACAAACGTTGCTGGTATGGCAAGTGTGTTTTTTGCCTCGAATCATAAGTGACATTTTAATGCGATTGCCCAGTCATCTTTCCACAAACACTTGTGTTATGATGTGCTATAGTAAGGGAAACCTCGAAAAAATGAGTTATTTCACCAAACTTGTTCTTTTCGCCTCTGACATCGTGGGATAAAAAGTGCAATAGCCTTGCTATTCCCCATTTTATCACGCCTTGCCATGAACGAAATTCAACGGCGTTTGGCGCGCACGATGTTTTTCGAGGTTCTTAAGTTTATGATACTTATATGGTGCTGAAAGCGCGGAGGTGTTTGGATTGAAAAAACAGCAAGTTATTGACGCTACAATCAGAGAATTATCTTATGTGCAAAGTATGCAGCGCCTCAATCAGCTCATCAAGGGTGCGACCGATAAATCAACGATGATGGCTCAACTGATGAATGAGTTATGTGTGATCTTTCATGCTGACAGAGCTTGGTTATTCACATCATCTTGCTTGAATACGGCAGATGAGCAGATGATTGTGTCATCAACATCAGCGACATACCCCAATATTGATGCTGGGCAAGCGATAAGCCTTGATGCAGAGCTTCACCAGTTGCTGAATATGGTCTTAGATGCGAATGGTGAGGTGGTGGTTGAGGCGAGCGTTCCAACATTATGGCGCGAGCAATATGCTGTGCAATCGCAGATGTTGATAAGTCTTGAGAGCATGTTGGGCGAATCATGGTTGTTGGCGGTTCAGCAATGTTCAGATGTGGCAACATGGCATACAGGGCAGCTTGCTTTATTGAAGCAGGTGGGTGCGCGTTTGGCTGATGTGCTTGATACATGGCAACTCAAAGAAAAGCTTGAGCGGCGTACGGATCAATATGTGCAACTGGTGGAAAACATGCCTGATGGCATTTTGATTTTATGTGCGCAAAAGATTGTGTTTGTAAACGAAGTGATGCATTTCATGCTAGGGGATGACGAAAGTTATCTCGGCAGGCGCATTGAAGACTTTATTCACCCTGACTTTCATGAGGTGAGCCAACGACGTTTTGACCTGGCATTACAAGGTAAGCGCAATCCGATTCATGCGATTCAACTGCTTGATCAAAGTGGGCAAGCGATTGATGTTGTTTCGAGTAGTATGGCGATTTCTTATCAAGGTAAAGCTGCGGTTCAGGTGATTATGCGGGATGTGACGCGGCGCAATCAAATACATCAGGATTTAGAGGACTCACTGGTTAGAAATAAGGAGTTGGCAAGGCAGGTGATTAATATTCAAGAACAAGAGCGCATGATGATTGCCCAAAACTTACATGATGACTCAGGACAGCTTTTAACGGCGATGAGCATCAACTTACAAACCATGAAACAACATGTTCAAGGCGAAAAACAATTGGCGCTGCACGAAGATACAGAGGCTATTGTGCAGCAGCTATTTCAATCGTTGCGGGCATCTTTAGCCACCTTAAACCCCACGCATATTGATGTGTTAGGGCTTAGTGATGCGATTCGTAGTGAAACAGAGGTTTGGTCGCAGCGTTATGGTATTCAAGTGTGTGTTGATATTTCCAGAGAAGCTGATTTCCCATGCCCAGAAGTGGCAACGGCTATTTTTAGAGTCATTCAAGAAGCCTTAACCAATATTGCGAAACATGCAGCGGCAAGCCATGTGTGGGTTTCACTGGAGCTTGAGGAAAAGCCGTCTCGGTATCTTGTGCTCGAAGTGAGGGATGATGGCTGTGGCTTTGATAAGCAACAAGCGCAAGGGAAACATTTTGGTTTATTGGGCATGCGGTCGCGTACAGAGTTGGTGTCTGGGATTTTCAGTGTCACAAGTCAGCTGGGCATGGGCACAACGATTTATGCAGACTTTCCTGTGCATCCATCGCATCATAGATGAAGTAAGCGTTATCATGGCATCTATATTGCTCACTGTTTTATCCTGATGGTAATCGTGTGATGGAACATATAGTGGGGGTATAAACATGAGTATGAAGGTGAGCATACAATTAGTTGATGACCATGATTTGGTGCGTGCGGGCTTTCGTCACCTTTTAGAAGACAATAAGAATATGGAAGTTGTGGTTGAATCGCGTGATGGTCAAGCTGCAGTGACCGATTATAGCAAGATGAAACCAGATATTGTATTAATGGATATTTCCATGCGCGGCATGAGTGGTTTGGATGCCACGCATCATATTCTGAGCAAATATCCTGATGCCAATATTATTATTTTAAGTATGCAGGGGCGTGAAGCGGCTGTGCGTGCTATGGAAGCAGGGGCGAAAGGTTTTTTAAGTAAATCAGGGGCAGCAAGCGAGCTGATGACTGCTATTCACAGCGTCTTGCGCGGGCATGCATATATTGATCATGAAACAGCGCAGCATATTGCCATGCACCAACTCAATGGTAGTGGCGATAATCCGTTGACCATACTTTCAGCGCGTGAGTATGAGATTTTTGTTCATTTAGCCAATGGTGTTGCCGTGGATACCATTGCGAGGCGCTGCTGTTTAAGTCCGAAAACAGTGCGCTCGCATAAGTCACATATCATGCAAAAATTAGATATTGGTAACACGATTGATTTTGTCCGCTTAGCCATGCGTGCAGGCATTATTGAGGGCGTTACTTAACCAACAACATCCAACCACTATACTTATAGGGCAAGCGCATTAAAACACCCCGTGTTTTACGCACCTACTTACCGCTCATTGCACTCACCGTCATGTTGAATCTGCCTATACACCTTGTCACTCAAGAT
>CAZWPS010000195.1:0-2828 GCA_964635775.1 uncultured Zetaproteobacteria bacterium
AACAAACCATGCGTAAACTCATGCAACTGGCGCGTGAGCAGGATGTTGAGGGTTGGATTCAACGCATGTTTAATGGCGAAAAAATTAATAACACTGAAAAACGTGCTGTTTTACACACTGCCTTACGCAATCGAAGTAACCGTCCTATGAAAGTCGATGGTAAAGATGTGATGCCTGATGTGAATGCTGTGTTGACACAAATGCGTGATTTCACAGAATCAGTGAGAAGTGGTGAATGGCTGGGTAGCACAGGTAAAAAAATTACAGATATTGTAAATATTGGCATTGGCGGTTCAGATTTAGGACCTAAAATGGTCTGTGAAGCCTTAAAACCTTATGCTCGTGATGATTTAAAGGTTCATTTTGTATCCAATGTTGATGGCAGCCATATGGTGGAAACACTTAAGCAGTTGAGCCGTGAAAGCACGTTGTTCGTCATCGCTTCTAAAACATTTACCACCCAAGAAACCCTAACCAATGCCCGCACTGCCCGTGATTGGTTTTTAACCCGTGGTGGTACGAAATCCGCCATTGCCAAACACTTTGTCGCCGTTTCGACCAATGCCAGAGCAGTTAAAAACTTTGGTATTGATACGGACCATATGTTTGAATTTTGGGATTGGGTGGGTGGTCGTTATTCGTTGTGGGGGGCGGTGGGTCTGTCCATTGCCTTGTACTTAGGCATGGATCATTTTGAAAGGCTATTAACGGGTGCTTTTGATATGGATGAACATTTCCGCAGCGCCGAGCTTGAAGATAATATGCCTGTTATTCTTGCCATGCTTGGCGTGTGGTATCATAATTTTTTAGATGCCGACTCCCATGCACTTTTGCCTTATGATCAATATATGCATCGCTTTTCAGCTTATTTTCAACAAGCTGACATGGAAAGTAATGGTAAGTCGATAACACGCCATGGTGACATTGTTGACTACAATACTGGCCCTGTAATTTGGGGGGAGCCAGGCACCAATGGTCAACATGCCTTTTACCAGCTTATCCACCAAGGTACCCGCCTCATCCCTGCCGACTTTTTAGCCCCTGTAGAAACACAAAACCCCATTGGTGATCACCATGAAAAGCTTTTATCCAACTTTTTCGCTCAAACTGAAGCTTTAATGCTTGGAAAAACAGCAGATGAGGTGACAGAAGAATTAAAAAACAGCAATATGTCTGAACAAGACATCGCTGACCTGCGCCCTCACAAAGTCTTTGCTGGCAATAAACCCAGCAATTCTATTTTGTTTCAAAAACTAGACCCCCATGCTTTGGGGATGTTGATTGCTTTGTATGAACATAAGGTGTTTGTGCAAAGCATTATTTGGGATGTGAATGCTTTTGATCAATGGGGGGTTGAGTTGGGCAAACAGTTGGCACAAAAAATACTACCTGAACTGGCTGAAGATGCTTTAGAAGGTAAGCATGATGCTTCAACACAAAATTTAATTTCCGCTTTTAAAGAAAAGCGTCTAAAATAAGAGGATATATCATTATCATCCATCAAGGAGCTCAAGTCATTGCATTTTAAATGTTTTTTCCAATCCAGCACTAACCATCAAATTCATGCTGAGCAAATTCGTTTGTTAATCAATCAGTCTTCGCACAGTATTTTCTCGGTTGTGCCTGGTATCCTCTTGTTAGGCTGGATATTCCTCATCGACCACAACATCATCGCGGTATCGATGTGGGTAATCTTTATGATTACGTTGCTCTTTGCGCGTTTATGGTGGAATGAATCAATGGTACGCCAAGCCACTGATGATAATGATATCCTCAAGCATACGCGTCCTTTAATGCTACAAATGAGTTTGTCTGGTTTGGCTTGGTTAAGTGTTGTGTTCATGATGCCTGTGGCATTTGATATGCAACTTTTGGTGTTGGGGCTGATTTGTTTGTTGGGTGTTGGCGCTGTGATTTCATTATCCTCTTATTTGCCTGCATTTTTTATCATTGTGATGCCTGCTTTGCTTGCTCAAGGTCTATGGTTTATTTTACAAGATAATGCCATGCACCAAATCATCGGCATGAGCACCTTCACCTTCACTTTTGTTTTAATCATCATGACTGCTCGCCTACAACAAACCACGATCCGTAATTTTGAGTTGCGCTTTGAAAATCAAAACCTCATTGATAGCCTCAGCTCATTTAAAGATGCCGTTGAACATGCTGCTGAACCCATCACTATTTTCAATATATCAGGCGAACTCAAATATTGTAACCCCGCTTTTTCATACATGACAGGCTACACAGAAGAAGAATTGAAAGGTCAACATTGGCATGAGATCTACACCAACTTTGAAAATGCTCGTTCATTATTTAAACAAGGCACGACCCATTTATCAGGTGTGCCATGGAGTGGTGATTTAAAGGTCAAAACCACGACCGAAGATTTGGATGTAGCTTGTGGCTTTTCGCCTGTTCGTGCTGCATCTGGTGAAATAAAAGAGCTGGTCAATATTCAACGTGATGTACGCAAAGAAAACATCATGCAACAAAAGCTCGAAAAGCTTAATCGTATGGAAGCCTTATCACTCATGGCAGCAAGTGTTGCCCATGACTTTAATAACATCCTCACTGCCATTCTTGGTAATGCCCAGCTCGCAGAAATGCAAAGTGAAGACAATTTTAAAGCCAGCAAAGCGTTGCAGCGTATTATTAATTCTGTGAGCAAAGCCAGCGTGTTGTGCAAACAAATGTTAGCCTACTCAGGCAAGGGTAGTTTTGTTACTGGCGCATTACAATTGAATGACACTTTAAACGACATGAAAAAAACACTCGATAAAGCTACAGGGCAGCAATATAAGCTCAATTATAATATTCATTCAAAG
>CAZWPS010000196.1:0-2789 GCA_964635775.1 uncultured Zetaproteobacteria bacterium
ATTTCCTGATGGGGCGCAGTGTAGCTTGCTCGCTACTGATTGCATCAGTCAATTTCACAGCCCTTTATTGTAACATTAACCAATGGGCTAAAGTTTCAATTTGAGATGGTGTTAATGGTCCACCAAGGGCTTGGGCAAAAGCAGGCATTTGCGGTTTGCCTACACCATGATGAATCACCTTGCTTAAAGCTTCAAAGGATGAATAACCCTGTAAATTAGGTGCATAAGCCCCCTGCCCCTGCTCGCCATGACACATCACACAAGCAGCTTGGTAAATCTCAAAGCCTGTTGTTTTATGCAACGCAGGCTCATAATGACAAGTAGCACACTGTGCATCAAAAATGCCTTTAATATTGCCCGTTACCGCGCCATGTGGAGGGGCAACCACGTTAAAGATTAAAGTCGCCATGGCTTCATCAGCCAAAGAATTGCGTATATGGATTGTTTTTTTGATGCCGTGCTGTTTGGCGGTCGTGTTGACAGTAACCTTGAGCTGACTCACGCCATAAGCGGGTATAAAATAACTATCTAACTGGGTAATGGTGCAACCACATGAGGCTTGGATGTCGGTAATCTCAATGGCTTGTGCATGATTGTTGCGAATTAAAAAAGTCGCTTCTGCACTTTGCCCCTCTGCAATGTCACCAAGCTGATAAATAGCAGGTTGAATATGGAGTAAGGGTGGGTAGTTGGCGGTATTATGCTGTTGTTCTGTGCTTATGCAGCCAGAAAACACAAGCAAGAGCAGCATCATTAAGCTAAAAAAGCGCTGGTGCACGCTGGTTTGAGGTGTTTTATCGTCAATCATGCGTTGTTTGGCACAAATTTTAAGATTTTAACCAAGGCTTTAACACTTCAGGAATGTGAATTGTGCCTGCTTGCATGGCTTGTAAGTCAGGCGCTTCATAATTTAAAAGCTGCTCAACAGCACGGGTAATTGCTGGCTCATTTTGCGCAACAGCAAGGGTTAATGGTGCAAGCCAAGCGTCTAGCTCCAACATGCCTTGACGTTGCAGTCGATACTGCAAACGACGTATATGATTGATTTGAATCTGTTGTTTTGTCATCAAAATATAGCCTACTTTGCTTTTTGAATGGCTTTCACTACATAAGCTTGCAATCTGCCTTCAAGACCTTTAATTTTGGCAGGCGATAAGGCTTCGCACTTGGTTTTTGCATGTACACCTGCCATCGTTTCCTTGCTTGCAACCACTTCTCCAGCTTTAGCAAGACCTGTTAAGCGTGAAGCCACGTTAACCGCATTACCGATACAAGTATATTGCATGGTTTGGCTAGAACCAATAGAGCCTACCACCACTTCACCACTATTAATACCAATACCCACAGGAATCATGCCTACTTTTTTAAGCTGACGTTCCTTGTTCCAGATGCGTAACATGTGTTGAATTTCTAAAGCGCAAGCCACTGCCGCATCTTCTTGATGTTTGATAGGAATCGGCGCGCCAAAAAGAACCATGACCTCATCACCAATGAATTTATCAACAGTACCACCATATTTAAAAATGATTTTAACGACCCGCTCAAAGTATTGATTTAACATATAAACCACAGCTTGTGGCGATGCTTTTTGACTCATGCTGGTAAAACCACGAATATCAGCAAACATGATGGTGACATGTCGCGTCTCTCCGCCTTTACCCAGCTTGATTTTGCCCGCAATCAGTTGTTTAACCACACTTGGCGATAATAAGCGCTCAAATTGAGCCTGCATTTTAGCCTCTGTCTCAATTTTGCGCGACAAACCTGCATTTACCACAGCCATGGCAATATAAGTCACAATCCCACCTAATAATTGTAAATCTTTTTTACCAAAAGAGCCTTGCCCGTTGCGCAAATCAACATGTACAGCGCCAATGACCTTACTTTCGTGAATAATAGGCGAACACATCACCGATTGAATACCCATCATCATCAACGATGACTCTTGACCCAAATCACCTTGATTTGCATCCGACAGCAACACCGCCGATTTCGAGCTTTGCACTTCTTTTAATACCGATTGTGACACGGCAATCGGAGCATCCATCACATCCATACTTTGCACAGCTTTGGCTTCAAATTCATTGTTGGCGTTGAGCAGCATAATGACACAACGATCTGCCATAAACATGCGTAAAAGTTGGCTGGACATCGAATCAAGCAAGGTTTTCAAATTGCGCTCTGTACCGATACTTTGCAACAACTCATTACCCATACGCAATTTCTCATAATCCACACGCAACATACTAAGGTCAGCAACTTCACGTTCAGGCAAAAAGCGTTCAACTTGGATCAATTCAATGCGTTCTTGATATTGTCCCGCTTGGGCATCGAATTGTTCAAAAGTGACTAAACGTGTCACATCATCCATCACACTACTATCTTGAAAAGTAAGTGTAACAGGACCAATGCTGACCACATCACCATCGGCTAAGGTGTGTTTAGTAATGCGGATTTCATTAATATGCGAGCCATTGGAACTCTTCAAATCTTCATAAACAAATGTGCCGTTGAGGTCGCGAATCACAGCGTGATTTTTGGAGATACCTGCCCCTTGAAGACAAATCTTATTATGTGAGTGACGACCTAAGGTGACCGTCCCTTGAAGAGGGATGGTTCTTTCACCTTCAGCATCTTGAACAATTAAACGCGGCATGGCGCAAGCTTAGACGTTAGAAAAGCGAATTGAAAATGTTTTGTGACGAAGCCGTAGATTTCACATAGTGTATCGCGCTAGTTCTTATCATATTTTTAATTTTAAATTTCCGAGGTATTTAACGATCATGAAC
>CAZWPS010000197.1:0-2783 GCA_964635775.1 uncultured Zetaproteobacteria bacterium
TCCCCTTTATCCGTTTTAGCGTTCTGGTTGTTTCTGGTCTAAAGGCTTGAAAAACGCTGCATAAATTACCTGTCTGAAGTTTCACCATATTACGCAGCGAGGGGTGTGTTGTATGTGTAAACACGCGGGTCATAGGGTCAGTTTTAAGGTGATTGTGCTGTGGCAGTTGTAAGTAAGTGGTGTTTTTACAGGCGTAGTTGTTATGATGCCGCTTTATGTTACTGGAAAGTGCTGATTCAATCATGGCTAAGGAAGAACACGACACTATGCAATCTTATTATGTGACCACGCCCATTTATTATGTGAATGATGAGCCTCATTTGGGGCATATGTATACTACGATTGCAGCGGATGTATTGGCTAGGCATAAGCGTATGATGGAACATGATGTTTTCTTCTTAACGGGTGTGGATGAGCATGGTCAAAAAGTGCAACAAGCTGCGGAAAAGCGCGGGATTGCGCCGATTGAGCTGGCAAATCAAGTGGTGCAACGTTATGAAACATTATGGCCAGAGTTAAACATTAGCCATGATAATTTTATCCGCACTAGCTCTGCTAGACACCAAGCTGGTGTTGCTGAAATGTGGCGGATATTGCTTGCTAATGGCTCTATTTATAAGGACTTTTACGAGGGATGGTATTGTACACCTTGTGAAACATACTGGACAGAAACTCAGCTTAAAGATGCCGACTGCTTAACACGTAAACATTGCCCAGATTGTCAACGTGATGTGGAAAAGATTCAAGAAGAGTCCTACTTTTTCAAATTAAGTGCTTTTCAAGAGCGCTTGCTTGAGCATATCCATGAAAACCCTGATTTTATAGCCCCTGAATCACGCAAAAATGAAGTATTACGCTTCATTGAAGGTGGTTTAAGGGATTTATCCATTTCGCGCACCACTTTTTCATGGGGCGTGCCTGTGCCTGATGATGAAGGGCATGTGATTTATGTGTGGATTGATGCTTTGAGCAACTACTTAACCGGGCTTGGCTTTCCTGAATCAACAAAGGTCGATTCCCATTGGCCCGCAGACTTACACTTGATTGGTAAAGATATTTTGCGTTTTCATGCTGTGTATTGGCCAGCGATGTTAATGGCTGCTGAATTGGCTTTGCCCAAGCGTATTTTCGCACATGGTTGGTGGACAGTTGAAGGTGAAAAAATGAGTAAATCCAAGGGTAATGCACTTCGCCCTGCGGATTTGTTGGCAAGTTATGATGCCGATACCTTGCGTTACTTTTTATTGCGTGAAGTACCCTTTGGTTTGGATGGGGATTTTTCTGAAGCTGCCTTAAAGCAACGTTATAATACTGAACTTGCCAACGATGTGGGCAACTTATTGAACCGCTCATTATCAATGTTGAAAAAATATCGTGCAGGTGTGTTGCCCGCAGTGAGCGATGAACAAGCGATAGACCGCGCTTTGATTGCTGATGTTGAAGCCATGCAACGCGAAGTTGATGCACATCTGAACAAACAAGCATTTCACCTTGCACTTGAAAGAATTAGTCAGGTGGTGCGTCATGGAAATCGTTATGTGGCAGAAAATGAGCCTTGGAACCTTGCCAAAGAAGGCAATGATGCACGCTTAAATACAGTTTTGTATCATTTGGTGGAAGCTTTGCGTTTGGTGGCTTTGCAGTTATCACCGTTTATGCCTGATAAAACGAATCAAATGTTGGAGCAAATTATGGGTGATGCACATAGTGATGTGAGTCAGCTTCATTTTTATGCCAATGCTGGTTGGGGGCTGTTAAAAGAAGGTCATCGTTGCCAACAACCAAGCCCTGTTTTTCCCCGCATGGATTAAGCAACTATGCCACGCAAGTTATTCAAGAAATACCTTCCCGATGCAAGGGGAATCAAGAATAACAAATACTTGCGTGTTTTTGGCTCATCTTTACATCATGCAAGGCTGTGGCATTTTAATCGTCAATCGATTGCACTTGCTTTTGCTGTAGGTTTATTTTCCGCTTGGGTTCCGATTCCTTTTCAAATGGTATTGGCAGCAGGTTTAGCCATTATTTTTCATGCCAACCTTCCACTCTCCATTGCTTTGGTCTGGATTACCAACCCCATCACAATGGCACCGATGTTTTACTTGGCTTATAAAGCAGGGGCTATTTTACTTGGTATGGGCGAAATTCCTTTTGAGATGGAACTCACGGTAGACTGGTTGTTTAACGGCATGGTATTGATTTGGAAGCCCTTTTTAGTGGGTTGTTTGGCTTTTGCTGTTGTCAGCGGATGTTTAGGTTATGTGGGTATTCATATTGCATGGCGTTGGTTGGTTTTTCGCCGTTGGAAGCAACGTCAACATGGTCAACCATCGCGTAAGTAAGACCATTGCAGCGAAACGCAGTGATGTTTTAGCGCAAAGGTTGTTTTCCACCCTTGGCGAGCAATCTCAGGTGGGTGTATTCATCAAGCTTGGCTGGCTAGAGCTACAATTCACCAGTGTTTTTTCATCACACAATCAATCAACGCAATCAATATCCATTATTTCAGGCAGAGGCTGTAGGTTTATGCGCATTAAAGCATGTTTTAAGTGTCGATAATCCGTTGTTTGTACCTGATATCTACCTTGTTGGGCATGATTATCATTATGCTTGGCTTGTTCTTTCTGCGATTGATTCAAGCCAAGGTGTGCTTAATCATGATGCGGACTTTTGGTGTGGTAATGTGTTGTCTGATGTTCAAGGATGCCCCTATATTTTTGACCCTGCGCTGTATTATGGGGATAGAGAATGTGACTTGGCGATGACAGAATTTTTTGGTGGTT
>CAZWPS010000198.1:0-2775 GCA_964635775.1 uncultured Zetaproteobacteria bacterium
CCATGCCTCACGCACAGGGGCAAAACCCTGCTTGAGAAAACGCGTGTACCACATATCTAAAGAGTGTAATATGGCAGCCATCACGTTTTCTTTGTTGATGGTGTTGCCTGAAGCGGTCGTTAAATCGGTTGCTGCTTGCATAATCTCTGGCGGCCACCCTTGCGTGGGCGGACAAATATTAACCCCCATACCCAAGACCACAGCTTTAACATGTTGTTGGGAACAACGCATCTCAGTTAAAATACCAGATACCTTTTTGCCTTGAATCAATAAGTCATTAGGCCATTTGATGCCAATATCAGGGCTAAATTGTGCTAATGCTTCATGGAGAGCTACGGCGGTTAATAATGATAGTTTTGGTATCGCCATGGCTTGGAGATGAGGGCGCAATAATACGCTCATGGTCAAAGCATTGGGCATATTATGCCATGTTCGCCCTAACCGACCTTTGCCTGCGGTTTGCTTGTCGGCAGTGATGACTAAGCCTGCATCTGCACCTTGTTCAGCCTGCCGCAATACTTCTTTATTGGTGGAATCAAGGCTGTTAAAGTGTTGGAAGTGATAGTTCATCAGTTGACCATCATTTGCTTAGGCGGGATTGACCACGCAGGGCATACATTCAACCCGCATGGATAAATCTAAGGCAGGGGCAGAATGGGTGATTGCGCCCACTGCAATACGATTCACACCTGTTTTGGCATAATCTTGGGCATTGCTGAGTGTGATATTGCCCGAAGCTTCTAAAACAATAGAGTCAGGCACCAACAAACGCGCTTCTTTGACCATATCAATGCCCATATTATCCAACAAAATAATATCGGGACAAACTGCCACAGCCTCGCGCACTTCTGCCAAGGTTTCACACTCCACTTCAATCCATGTTTCAGGTGAAAGTGCCTGACATGCAGCCACAGCATCGGTGATTGAGCCAGCGGCTTGGATATGATTTTCTTTGATTAACATACCCGAAGCTAAATCCATACGATGGTTGCTGCCGCCGCCATCTTCCACCGCTTTTTTCTCCAACAAGCGCAAGCCAGGTGTTGTCTTGCGGGTATCAACGATGTCACACTTTGTACCTTGTAAAAGCTGGCTAAAACTGTGCGTTGCTGTTGCAATACCTGATAAGTGTTGCAGAAAATTTAAGGCGGTGCGTTCTGCGGACAACAATGAGCGCATAGAGCCTGATAATTGGCAGATTACGGTCCCCGCCTCAACCCTATCTTCATCAACCTTGAGCCAGGATTGTCGAATATCAGCATCTAATGCATGAAACACTGCCGCTGCAACATCACAGCCAGACAACACCCCATCGGCTTTAGCAATAATACACGCGCTGCCCTGTTGTTTTTGGTCAATCGTGGCTTGTGCAGTTAAGTCTTGAAATGCCATATCCTCGGCTAAAGCAGCATCAATTAATACTTGTAAGGCAAATTCATCCATATTTTCCTCTTGTTCGCCTGAATTATTGCTCTAAGTGCGCAATGCGTACAGGCGCAGGTGGGTGTGAATCATGCCAAGCTGAATATAGCGTATCAGGGGTTAGCGTGGCGGCATTATCTTCATACATTTTGACCAAAGCAGACATTAAATCCGCTGCTTGAGCATGCTCTTTGGCATAATCATCGGCTTCAAACTCATGGCGACGTGAATACATGCTCATCAAAGGGGATAAAACAAAGGTAAAGGCAGGCATCACCAGCATAAATAAGATTAATAATACATGGTTAGAGGCTTGGGACAACCCCAGCGCAGCATAAAACCAATCTTGTTCTGCCAACCATCCCATGACAGCAAAACCAGCCAAAAAGATGGAAAATGTTAAAAACATGCGCTTTTTGATGTGATTTCGTTTAAAATGACCCAATTCATGGGCTAAAACGGCTAATGTTTCGTTGGTTGAGAGTTGTTTGAGCAAGGTATCATAAAATACAATACGTTTGGATTTACCAAAACCTGTAAAGTAAGCATTACCATGACTTGAACGTTTAGAGCCATCCATTTGATATAAACCACTGCTCTCAAAACCGCAACGTTGGAGTAAATCTTCAATGGCAGTTTGTAGTGAAGCATCTTGTAGGGGCTCAAATTTGTTAAACAAGGGGGCAATCCATGTCGGGTATGCCCACATCATCAACACGGCAAAACCAACCCAAACAGCCCAAGCCCATAACCACCAGAACTCACCTGCACTTGACATTAAACTCAAAATAACGGCAATCAAAGGTGAAGCAATGAGCAACATCAACAATGTTTGTTTGACCATGTCGATGATAAAAAGTTTGGTTGTCATTGTGTTAAAACCAAAGCGCTGCTCGACGACAAAAGTATTGTACCATGAAAATGGCAAGTCGAACAAGCTTCCCAACAATGAAAAAATAAGGATAAAAACAACACCGGTAAGCAAGGGCGACCAATCGAAACCGCGCACATATTGATCCAGATAATCTAAGCCACCGCCTAGTGTCCAAAACAATAACAAACCTAAGCCATATAAACCTGCCCAAGTGCCTACTTTCAGCTTTGTGGTGGTATAATCAGCGGCTTTTTGATGCGCTTCTAAAGCAATGGCCGCTTGAAAACGCTCTGGTACAGCATCTCGGTGCTGACGAACATGGTTAAGTTGCCGCCGATTAAGCCAAAAATCAATAAGACTTGAAATCAGCAAGGCAGCAAGGAAAATATAAGTAAAAGTAATCATGGGCGTATGCTAACGATGACTTTTACTTTGTCATCTTCATTGGCTCTGTTGAAAAATAAAGGTTTTTCCAATCC
>CAZWPS010000199.1:0-2769 GCA_964635775.1 uncultured Zetaproteobacteria bacterium
TGCCTGAATTACCTGAGGTTGAGACCATTGTTCAAGGCTTAAAGCCACAAATAATAGGTAATCAACTGCTCTGTGTAAGTCATAGTGACAAAAACCTGCGCTATCCATTGCCCGATTTTTCTAGCTTGCTGCAAACATCTGTGTTGAATGTAGAGCGCCGTGCAAAATACTTATTGTTTCACTTTGACCATGGCTTAACACTGATTTGGCACCTGGGTATGACGGGGCAGTTTCATGTGTTGAACAAGTCTGCAAGCGTTGGTAAACATGAACATGTTACACTGACTTTTAATGATGACTGCACACTGCGCTACCGTGATGCAAGGCGATTTGGTTATGTTGATATTTGTGCCACTGTAGAGCTTGCTGAACATATTTGGTTGAAGAAACTTGGTTTGGAGCCACTTTTAAGCACTTTTGATGGAGAATATCTAAAAAATGCCCTGAAAAGCCGAAAAACAAGCATCAAACAAGTGATTATGGATCATCATATTGTTGTCGGTGTGGGTAATATTTATGCTTCTGAATCATTATTTCGAGCAAAGATTCACCCTGCTCAACACGCCAATAGTTTAAAAAAAGCACAGTGCAATGCTTTGGTTTTACATATAAAAAACGTACTTAATGAAGCCATTGAAGCCGGTGGTAGCACCATCAGCGACTTTGTTAAAGCTGACGGCAAACCTGGTTATTTCGCGCATAGTTTTAATGTTTACGGGCGTGAGGCTAAACCTTGCTTAAGCTGCAAGAAGCCCATTGAACGCATTGTCCAAGGTGGTCGGGCATCTTTCTTTTGTCCGAAATGTCAGGTATTCAAAGAATCATATGTGGACTGAGCCGCCTCGCCCACTTCATGAATTGCCAACTGAGCCTGGTATTTATCAAATGCTGGATGAGAAACGAAAAGTGCTTTATGTGGGTAAAGCGCGGAATTTAAGAAAACGTGTATCTTCTTATTTTCAAAGGCAACCTGAATCCTTGCGTACCCAAGCGATGGTGGTCTTGATTCGAGCTATTGAGTTTAATGTCACCCCTTCCGAGGCAGATGCGCTTATCTTAGAGCATAATCTGATTAAACAAATCAAGCCACGTTATAATGTGTTGCTCAAAGACTCGAAAACTTACCCTTATATTTTGCTGCGTGATGAAAAATATCCGCGTTTACAAATGTATAGGGGTAATAAAAAGCTGGCTGGCGAGTATTTCGGACCATTTCCCCATGCTGGAGCGGTGCATACCACCATACAGTTGATGCAAAAGGCATTTCAACTGCGTGATTGTGAGGATGCAACATTTAACAACCGCTCACGCCCTTGTATGCAGCATCAAATTGGACGCTGTTCCGCACCGTGTTGTGGTGTGGTCAGCCTTGAAGATTATCAACAACAAGCAGCCAATGCGCGCTCATTTTTACAAGGTCACGATCAAGAAGTATTACATGAATGGCAAGCGCGCATGTTACAAGCTTCTCAGCAGCATGATTTTGAGCAAGCGGCTTTGTTTCGTGATCGCATTGCCGCCTTGCGCACTATTTTCGCCAGCGCGGAACAAAAAAAACTGCCCGAAAATGCCGATGTATTGTGTATCGTTAAACAAAGCCACGGTGTGATGGCGACAGTTGGTGTGCGCCGAAATGGACGTGATTTAGGTGTGCATACCATCAAAGTGGATCAAGCTTTACAAGCTGATGATGTAGAAATACTACAATCATTGATGCTTGAGCGTTATCGCCGCGAAACACCACCGACAGAAATCATGTTTGCCTGTGATGAAACGCTGCGATCAAGCTTAAAGCATATCTTAAAACTTCTGCACCCTAAATTAAACAATATCAATTTACATTTCCCCAAACGTGGCGCTCGTTTTGAGTGGTTAAGCCGTGTTTTACGTACGGGCACAGAAAGCCTAGCGGCTCGCTCCAATGATAATCAACAACCTGCTTTCCAAGCCTTAGCAACACTACTTGCCTTACCCCACATCCCTAATTTGCTTGCAGCCGTGGACAACGCTCACCTTGGCGGCAAACAAATGTTATCGGCGATTGTTTTTGCCGACCATCACGGGGTAAGGAAAGACTTGTATCGTCAATACAAGTTAGACGGTGTCAAAAAAGAGCATCCAACCATCAAAGCTGTGCTTGATGGTGATGATTATGCGGCAATGGCAGCCGTGTTGGCACGATTCTTTATCGCTATCCATGAAGATAAGTTGCCCAAACCTGATGTTTTATTCATTGATGGCGGGCAGGGTCAACTGGCGGTTGCAAGGCAGGTTGCCGAAGAATATTCAATGCATATCAAGCTGTTGGCTGTTGCTAAAGGTGCTAACCGCAAAGTAGGCGAAGAAACATTATGGGCAGGCTGGGCTGATGCGCCTGTTCAGCTCAAAGAAGGTTTTAAGCCTGGTGTGCATGATGTGGCATTATTACTCATTGCCCGTGTTCGGGATGAAGCACACCGCTTTGCAGGGGCGTTTCTTAGAAAACGCCAGCAAAAACATGTGCTAAAATCAGGTTTGGATGGTATTGTTGGCGTTGGTAAAACAAAACGAAGTATGTTGTTACAATACTTTGGTGGCATTGCTGGGGTCAAAAAAGCATCGCGAGAACAACTGCAAGAAGTATCAGGGGTATCAAAAGCACTGGCAGAACGTATTTTTAAAGCATTACATCACTAAAAAATGAGTCAGCAAGTGATTATGGAGAGAAAATGAGCAAACCAACAACGCAAGCAGCATGGCAAGCACTACAAAGCGAAGCACAGTACATGC
>CAZWPS010000200.1:0-2733 GCA_964635775.1 uncultured Zetaproteobacteria bacterium
TACCGGTCTCCAAAACCGGGTGCTGTGGGTTCGAGTCCCTCCTCGCCTGCCATTGATTGATGGCATGACAAAAGCAGTGAAGTTGTTGGATAACGAGGTTGGTTGATATGGGTCGGATTGCAGACACACAAAAATTTATACGCGAAGTTCAGGTTGAAGCTAAGAAAGTGACTTGGCCTGAGCGTAAGGAAACCATTCAGGCAACCCTTATGGTGTTTGTGATGGTGATTATTATTTCGCTGTTTCTTTATTTGGTGGACT
Source organism: uncultured Zetaproteobacteria bacterium (assembly GCA_964635775.1). Classification (GTDB taxonomy): domain Bacteria; phylum Pseudomonadota; class Zetaproteobacteria; order Mariprofundales; family Mariprofundaceae; genus Ghiorsea. Next base: position 262 of record CAZWPS010000200.1, read on the forward strand.
GGGGTTTGGGCGCACTTGTTGGATTGGTGATTTAATGGCAAAACAATGGTATGTGGTTCAGGCTTATTCAGGTTTTGAAGATAAAGTATTAACTGCTTTGGGTGAAAACATCGAACGCGCTGGTTTGCAAGAGATGTTTGGTGAAATCATGGTGCCGCGTGAAGAAGTGGTTGAGCTTAGAGATGGGCAAAAAGTAACCAGTAGGCGCAAATTTTTCCCAGGTTATGTGCTGGTTGAAATGGAATTGAATGATGAAACTTGGCATGTGGTAAAAAGCACGGCACAGGTGAGTGGCTTTTTGGGTTCAGGCGGCAAGCCTAGACCGATGCCACAAGCAGAGGTTGATCGCTTGGTTCATCAGATTGAAGAAGGTATTGAGCGTCCTAAACCAAAAGTTTTGTTTGATGTCGGTGAAGCGGTGCGTGTTATTGATGGTCCTTTTGCTTCATTTAATGGTTTGGTTGAAGAAGTCGATGAGGATGCAGCGAAACTGAAGGTGAGCGTATCTATTTTTGGGCGCCCTACACCTGTCGAACTGGAATATTTCCAAGTCGAAAAATCTTAAAGTTTTAGCCTGACATGATGTTGGGCTTGTACCGCTTAGCGGAAGTAGTGAGCACGTTTAACTACGGATAAAGATGGAGAGGCAGGATGCTTTGAAGTCGGTTGGAGAAAGAATATGGCAAAGAAAATTGATAAGCTTGTAAAGCTTCAAGTTGCAGCAGGCAAAGCGAATCCTGCCCCACCAGTTGGTCCTGCATTGGGTCAAGCTGGCTTAAATATTATGGAGTTCTGTAAAGCATTTAATGCAAGAACCCAAGAACAAGAAGCTGGTATGCCGCTGCCCGTCGTGATTACAGTGTATGCGGATAAATCCTTTGATTTTGTTATCAAAACACCGCCAGCATCTTACCTTTTGAAAAAAGCAGCTAAAATTGAAAAAGGCAGTGCAGAGCCGAACAAAAATAAAGTTGGTGTCGTCTCTCAAGCGCAGCTAGAAGAAATCGCACAAGCGAAGATGATTGATTTGAACTGTTACGATGTTCAAGCTGGAGCAAAAATTATTGCTGGCACTGCCCGTTCAATGGGCTTGGAAGTGAAGGGGTAAATGATGGCTAAGTTAACGAAACGTATGCAAGCATCGCGTGATGTTATTCCAGCAACGAATGGTAATATTTTAACAGCCTTAGAAGCAATTTTGGCTGCACCGAAAGCTAAATTTGATGAATCAGTTGATGTGGCTGTAAAATTAGGTGTTGATCCTAGACATGCTGATCAAATGGTTCGTGGCACGATTGCTTTGCCAAACGGAACTGGTAAAACAGTACGTGTCGCGGTATTTGCGAAAGGCGCCAAAGCAGAAGAAGCAGAAAAAGCGGGCGCTGATGTCGTGGGTGCTGATGATTTGGTTGAAAAAATCCAAGGCGGTTTTATGGATTTTGACCGTGTTGTTGCAACGCCAGATATGATGGGGCAAGTGGGTAAATTAGGTCGTGTTTTAGGCCCTAGAGGTTTAATGCCTAACCCTAAACTTGGCACAGTTACCATGGATGTTACCAAAGCAGTAACAGCGATTAAATCGGGTCAAATTGAAGTGCGTGTTGATAAAGCAGGTGTGATTCATGCACCGATTGGTCGCCGTTCCTTTGAGGCTGCGAAGTTGCTTGAAAATGTTGACTTTTTGGTGGCTGAATTGAATCGTATGAAACCTTCATCAGCGAAAGGTCGTTATATGCAGAGTTTTGTTATTTCTGCAACTATGGGCGCTGGTGTGCGCGTGGATTTAGGTACGCTTTAAACAAATGAATTCTACTTCACCTTTTCTTCTGGGTTAAGGTGAAGTGTAACAGTTAACTGTGTAAAACAGTTGAAGAACGATCCGTCCCAGACTACAGGCGCATTTTCGGATGCTTAATCATGAAAGCCAGTATAGATGGAGTGATAGCTCACTTGCGCGGATCAAAATAAGCAAGGAGGTAGAAGTGAATCGGGATAATAAACAAACTATTGTTGATGAGCTTCATGCTGCTTGGTCTGAATCAAGCTCTGGTGTTGTTGCACAATACTCAGGCTTAAATGTTACTGCAATGGGTGACCTACGTGGTCGCTTACATAACGCTGGTGTTTCTTTACGTATTGTAAAAAACACTTTAGCGCGTCGTGCAGCACAAGGTACAGACTTTACAGCCGCTGAAGAACATTTTACCGGTCCTGTTGCAATTGCATATGGTAATGACCCAGTGGGCATGGCCAAAGCAATTTCTGACTTTGCCAAAGAGAATGAAGCCCTGGTTATTCGTGGTGGTATTCTTGATGGTAAAGCGGTTGATGCAGCGGGTATCAAGGCATTGGCAAGCTTGCCATCGCGTGATGAATTGTTAGCTAAGATGTTGGGTAGCATGCAATCACCGATTAGTGGATTTGTTCGTACTTTGAACGAAATTCCGGCATCGTTTGTGCGCACTTTGGCAG
>CAZWPS010000201.1:0-2725 GCA_964635775.1 uncultured Zetaproteobacteria bacterium
TTCTTTGTTTCTGTGTCTGTTACTCTTGTGTGTTGGTTTATTTTTTGTTCGTTGTTGTTCTGTAGATATTTGACTTCGTGTTTTTTTTTTGTGCCAGCAGAAGACGGCTTACGAGCTTCGCGTTATTCTCGTGTGCTCGGAGATGTGTATAATAGAAAGGTTGGGTTGTTTAAAGCAGCAGGTTTATAAGGGCTGATATGACAGCCACTGAGTAATACACGTTCATTACGAATCAGGCAGTGGGCTTCAGCAAGATTCGCCAATCCAGCGCGAATTGATTTGACCTCAGGGCCTTTGAGCATCATGCCTGCTTCATAGGTTTCTAAAATGTGATATTCGTGTCGAGCACGTCGATTGATGATAGCCATGGGCGAATGGTATATGAATTATATGGCTAAAGTCACCAATGTATTAATGATACTAAAAATAATAGGTCCAAGTACGCTTTGAAAGACCCCTAATAATAACAAAGCAATGATGATAAAAAAACCATAAGGCTCGATGCGCGAGAGTTGATAAGCAATAGGACCAGGCAGCAAACCTACTGCAATACGACCACCATCTAAAGGGGGAATAGGGATTAAATTGAAGATGCAGAGCACAATATTGATGATAATGGATGCCTGACACATCATGGCTAAAGGCTGACTTACCCACATCATGGATGATGGCATTATTGTGCTTATCCAAAGTAGTAACACAGATAATAAGGCAAGGATAAGGTTCATGAATGGACCTGCCAATGCAACCCACACCATATCGCGTTTGGGGTTGTTTAACTTCCGAAAATTAACGGGCACAGGTTTGGCATAACCAAAAAGAAAAGGTGAGCCCATGATTAAAAGTGCCAACGGCATGATGATGGTGCCAAGTGGGTCGATATGTTTGACGGGGTTAAGGGTTAAGCGCCCCATCCAGCGGGCGGTATCATCGCCAAGTTGATCGGCGACCCAGCCGTGGGCAACTTCGTGTAAAACGATGGCAAGCAAAACGGGTAATGCCCAAATGCTGATGCCTTGTAAAATTGCATTGATGTCCATTTAATTCTCCATTGCCGTTTGTAGGGAAGTGTTGTTACAATCTGAAGTGAGCGTGTTCAAGGCTTTTGTAGTGAGGGCAAGGCAGCACAGATTTGTTGTTTGATGTGTTCAAGCGCCTGACTTGAGTAAGGCTTTGCAGGAAACAGCCCCCATACTGGTTTAGGCCATGCTTTGTCCGACTTAAAACGCGCAATATGATGGATATGTAATTGTGGAACCATGTTTCCCAAAGCTGCAATATTCATTTTATCTGCTTGAAAGGTATGGTGCATGGCTTGTGCCAACAATGATGACTCGCGCATGAGTTGCTGCTGTTCGTTTGGCGTTAAATGATGGATTTCAGTGATGTTTTCGCGTTGCGGCACTAAAATAAACCATGGATATTGGGCATCATTGAGTAACAGCAATAGGCATAACTCGAATTGCCCCAATATCAAACAATCATGTTGTAGTTGTGGGTGTAAGAACATGTTTTCTTTCATAATATGCCGACGTTGTTCAACATTGGCTTAACCACCTGTTGGCTTGAACCAAATCACGATGGCGACCAATATCAAACCATGGACCACGATGAATCAGCCCTGTGCATTGTTGGGCTTGGATTTGTGCTTGTATGGGTTTAATGAGCGAAAAAGCTTTGTCACTTGGGTATGCCTGCAAAACATGGTCATGCCACACTGATACACCTGCAAACGTATGTTTGTGGTGCTTATAGCCGAGTTGATGGTGTTGCAGGGAAAAGTCGCCTTGAGGATGATGTTTGGGGTTGCTGACAAGCGCAAGTGCGCTGTGATAATGATTGGAACATAAACGCGCAAGTTGTTGGAGAGGAATCGTGCTTAAAATATCAGCATTATGAACCGCAACAAGCCCTGCTCCTGGAAGAAGATTTAATGCAGTGCGGACACCTCCACCTGAATTGAGCAGTGTTTTTTCGTGACTAAAATATAAGCGGGCATGGTATTGTTCACCGTTACCTAAATAGTGACGTAATTGTGTGGCATGGTGATGTATATTGATGCTAATATCATGTATACCTTGGGCAACGAGCTGGCGAATCACGTGGACAATGATTGGCTCTCCTGCAAGTTGCATCAAGGCTTTGGGTTGATGATGCGTGAGCGATTTAAGGCGAGAGCCTAAACCGGCGGCTAAAATCACAGCGCGTGTAACATTTGACATGAGGCAAATGCTGCCTTGATGAATTGTATTCGTCTATTTTTGATGTGAAGTAAGTTGGGCGGCGTGAGGTATTGTCCGCTATAATCGTGTTATCGTGGCGCTGTTTTCCTTAAATACACTCACTTTAGGTTGCCGCTCTATCAAGCTAGAGTTCATCAGCACGCCCTTAAAAAAACAGCCGTTGATTTAGTGCTTGTAATCTTGTTGATGCTGATTAAAGTGCGGCACGGTTTTAACTGGAGGTTTATCATGGCAAAGCGTTGTGAAATTTGTGATAAAGGCCCAATGAGTGGCAACAATGTGAGTCATGCTCACAATACAACACGTCGTCGTTTCTTGCCGAACTTACATAATGTTCGCGCAGTACTGAGCGGCCAGACGAAAAAGATTCGTGTATGTTCAGCTTGTTTGCGCTCTGAAAAAGTGGTCAAAGCAGCATAAAGAACAGTTTAGTTCACTTTAAAGATAAAAAAGGCGGCAACCTGAGGGTGGTCGTCTTTTTT
>CAZWPS010000202.1:0-2684 GCA_964635775.1 uncultured Zetaproteobacteria bacterium
GTATAATAAGCATATTTGATACCAAAAATCATATCGGCTTATCTTCAGCCTGTGCTGACAAATCATGAAAATAGCCATTTTCCACATAAAACCTTAACATACAGCACGGAGATTGAATAACCATGAGCCTGAATAGTAAACAAAAAAAAGAACTCAAAACACGCGCCCATCACCTCAAACCTGTTATTCGGGTGGGGCAACATGGGATATCTGATAATGTCATTAGTGAAACCGATAATGCATTAAGCATTCACGAACTCATTAAAGTGCATATTCAACATGATGAACGTGATATACGCGCACAACACGCCGCAGACTTGGCCGCCAAAACGCAAGCTGAGATGGTGCATAAAATTGGCAAGATTTTCATCCTCTTTCGCAAGCGTGATGCAAAAGAAGAAGACGCATGAGTAAAAAAGAACGCTTAGAGCTCGCCTTAACGCAAGCTTTCGCGCCTCAATCCTTAAATGTTATAGATGAATCACACAAACATGCCGGTCATGCCGGGGCAAAAGAACATGGTGGTGGTCATTTTAAAGTCTGCATTGTGGCGGATGTTTTTATTGGCAAATCGTTGCTCTCTAGGCATCGCTTAGTTCATGATGCTTCCCGTCATTTATTTGGCGAGACCATTCATGCTTTAAGTATTCAAGCCAAAACACCCAAGGAAATAGCATGAAAACTGCAAAACTACTCATTTCAGGCTCAGAACATCATGCCGACATGCTTTATATTTCAGGTTTATTTGTGCCCGACCCATTTATCGTCATCGGCATTGAAGAAAACAACCATGTCATTTGGCATGGTTTATTGTCACCTTTAGAAGTCGATCGTGCTCAAACACAATCAAAACTCAATCATATTCATCTCGATAGTGATTGGCATGAGCAAGCCAAACAGCAAGGCTGGAAACGAAGCCTTGCCACTGCTGCTGCTGCTTTTTTACAAGCAGAAGCTGTGCAAACAGTATTGGTTCCTGCTGATTTTCCGCTGTTAGCAGCTGAAGAGTTACGCGAACTTGGGCTAACCATCACGCCAAGCCCTGCCAGTTTGTTTCCGCAGCGTTCTATCAAATCTGAAGCTGAAATCGAACAACTCACCCTGGCCGAGCGTCTTACCCAAGAATCTATGGCACAAGCTGAACAATTCATCGCTGCTTGCGGCATCAATAATGAACAACGCGTCATTCACCCCTCAAACCATGAGAAAGCAGGGGAAGTCGTTTGCTCTGAAGATATTCGCGCCGTCATTGAAACCTACCTTATTGCCCAAGGCGCTGTTCCATCACACACCATTGTTGCATGTGGTCAACAATCTGCCGACCCTCACCATATGGGTTCAGGCATTATTTATGCAGGAAAATCCATTATTATCGACATTTTTCCGCGCTTGGTCAGCTCAGGTTATTGGGGCGATATGACACGAACGTATGTCAAAGGCAAAGCTCCTGCTGAATTAAAAAAAATGTACCAAACTGTGCTTGAAGGGCAATCTATGGGTTTAGATATGGTTAAAGTTGGGGCAGACACTTCGCATATTCATCAAACGATTAGCCAACATTTTGATGCCCAAGGTTTTAAAACAGGTGTGTTTCATGGCAAACAAGGCGGTTTCTTTCACGGCACAGGGCATGGTGTTGGGCTGGACATTCATGAGGAGCCAAGGGTGTCTAAAAACGGAGCTATTTTAGAAGAAAGGCAAGTGATCACAATTGAGCCAGGTCTCTATTACGCCCATATCGGTGGTGTGCGTTTAGAAGATTTGGTCGTCGTGCGGGAATATGGCTGTGATAACTTAACCCAATATCATAGGCAACTTGAGCTGGATTAGTAGCCTACTTCCCAACACGTCCATACGCATCATCAAACCGCTCAATATCATCCTCGCCTAAATAATCGCCCACTTGTACCTCAATCATACATAGCGGTATCTTTCCCCTATTCTCTAACCTATGCTTCATACCTATGGGTATATATGTGCCTTCATTTTTCGCTATCGTTAAGACTTGCTCGCCGCGCGTCACCGTTGCCGTACCCGAAACCACCACCCAATGCTCCGAACGATGCTGATGGCTTTGCAGACTTAAACAACCCAAAGGTTTCACTTCAATACTTTTTAACTTGTAACCAGATTCTTTATTTTCCAACACTGTGTAACTTCCCCAAGGGCGTTGCACGGTTAAGTGTTCATGGTATGTCTCATCACCTTGCACTTGAAGCTGCTTAACAATTTCACGCACGCGCTGACTCTCGCCTTTTGGACACAGCAAAATGGCATCAGCCGTTTCCACCACAATCATATTTTTTAACCCAACAGCAGCAATCAATCGCGACTGACTACGAATCAATGTGTTATGACAATCAAGCACAATATGATGTCCACTCAGTGCATTTCCCAATTCATCTTTCTCGCTGATATCATACACCGCATCCCAACTACCAACATCCGACCAACCCATCGTAACAGGCAATACCTTCACCAAGCTAGACTTCTCCAGCACAGCGTAATCAATAGAAATATTAGGCATGGTATGAAACAGCTCACGCACCACTTCTTGCCAATTTCCTTCAGCCTGCCATCGCGCTTGCATACGCATCAATACCGCATAAATATCAGGTGAATACTGCTCAATTTCGCTCAAAAATACAGATGCTTGCCAAACAAATATGCCCGCATTCCAAAAG
>CAZWPS010000203.1:0-2681 GCA_964635775.1 uncultured Zetaproteobacteria bacterium
ACATAGGCAATAGTGTATATAAAATAGGTCTCTTCTTACGATATAAATAAATCGTAACGGTTAATAAGGTCAAGCCCGCCAACACTTGGTTGGTTGTGCCAAATAAGGTCCACAAAAATAATCCCGCAGGTTTTCCGTCCACCTCAAAAAAGGCAAAGAAACCCATCGCCGATACGGCAAGGAACGTGGATAAATAACGATTATTTAACGCGGGAACATGAATCGTCTTGCCAATCTCTTGAATATTAAAACGCAACAATCTTGCTCCTGTATCTACCGAAGTCATGGCAAAACCAACCACCACCACACTGATAAATGCAGCTGCATAATCAAGGGGGACACCCAGTTGGTGAATAAAGTTTGCATTGCCTTGAATAAACACCCCTAACTTTTGATGTAAACCCACGGCCTGACTCCATGAACCATAAAATGCTTCCCACTCCGCACGCGAAGAAAAAGCACCTGCCGTTGTCGCCAGCACGGCCAATAATGCCAACAACGACTCACCAATCATACCACCATAACCAATCAATGGAGCGTCCGTTTCTTTATCTAATTGCTTTGCGGTGGTTCCCGATGCCACAATGCCGTGAAAACCAGAAACAGCACCACATGCAATCACAATAAACAAGAAAGGAAGCATAGGTGGCGCACCTTCTGGATGAAGATTAATCGCTGGCGCGACCCAATCAGGGTCAAGGATGAAAAAACCAGCTAACATCATAAATAATGCAAGATAAAGCAGCAATGAGTTCAAAAAGTCGCGTGGTTGCAACAATAACCACACTGGTAACACACTGGCAACAAAGGCATAAACCAACAATGACCATGTCCAATCTTGGGCAGTAAAGCCAATCACAGGATTATCCAAACCCCACCATGTGCTCACTAACATCGCCACAAAACCAAACGCAATCAATGGCCACACAGGCATATTCTTTTTATGTACTAAAAACCCAATCACCATCGCAATCAGCATCAAGGCGTAAGTCGGAAAAACAGCTTCAGGATGTGCTGTTGCCGCAATATTTGCTGCATCAGGGGCGGCAAACAACCCTGAAATCACCAACACAAACACCCCCATTGCCAAAGCAACCAAAAAGAAAATAACCAACAAAAAGAGCAGCCGTGTACGCGGTGAAATCACATCTCGCGCAATCGAGCCTACACTTTGTCCCTTATGCCGCGAAGAAAGCACCAAGGCTGAAAAATCATGTACCGCACCAATCAATAATGTACCAAAAACCACCCAACATAATGCTGGAACCCAGCCCCAAATCACCGCAATAGCAGGGCCAAGCATGGGTGCTAACCCTGCAATAGACGCATAGTGATGCCCAAATAGTATATATTTATTGGTCGGCACATAATCCACATCATCCCGCATCGCATGTGCTGGTGTGACCGCATTTTTATCTAAAACAAAGACTTTTCTCGCCAATATCGCTTTGGCATAAAAGCGATAAAACAATAAATACAAACATAAAACAACAATAGCCATAACCACTGGTGACATGAATTCAACTCCCTCTTTCGTTTCTGTAATTCAAGCGTACCCTAGCCCGCATGAAATGGAATGCGAACCCTCAACATCTAACACTCACCATCTTATGCGGCGCGGCGCTGCTCTTGCTTGCTGCTTGCCAGCAAGACACAATCACACCAGGCAAGCAACAAGCGCTTGGCGAAGTCATTGCCGAAGTTGCCGAACAACGCTTTTATGAAGACGATATTGATCACGAAATTCTAACCCTGCCTGATAGTATGCAACATGTCATGGCTGACCCTATTGCCCGCGCTAAAGTATTAAATGTGATGCTAAAACGTGCCGCCATAGCACAAAAAGCGCGTGATATGGGCTTAAATCTTGATCCTGTTATTGCTTATCGCATGCGCCAAGCTGAAGATTCAGTGTTAATTGATAGTGTTCGCCAATGGCAAAGTAGGCATGCAACACAACCGAGCATTGAAGCCATCACCGCTTATTATCAACAACATCAAGCTGAGCTTACCATTTCTGAACAAATGCATGCCCGTCATATTTTGGTCGCGGACAAGAAGCAAGCTTTAGATATTTTAAAACAACTACGCAACGACCCTCAACTATTTTCTGGGTTAGCAGCCCATCACTCCATTGATGATGGTAACAAAGCGCGTGGCGGTGATTTAAATTGGTTTGGGCGCGGGGTGATGGTAAGCAAATTTGAAGCTGAAGCATTCAAACTCAATGAACAGCAACGTTTAAGCCAGCCTGTAAAAACTGAATTTGGCTGGCATATTATTGAATGGTTAGGTCAGCGTCCTGCTCATATGCCTAACTTAGCAGAGACACGCGATGAAATCATCAGCATCTTAAAACAACAACAACTTGATACATGGATTGACGAAGTCATGCAACAAACCAGCATCCAAATCTTCAAAACTGAGTATCATATACCAAAATAACACGTAACGATGCAGATTGCCTCTGCTTTACTCGCTTTTTGCATCAAAAGTGCTCACTTATAACAGTGATTTGCGCGATTCCCCCTTAAAATCGAGAAACTCAGAGGTTTGGACGATGTTTTGGCTTATTGACACAAATTTTAAATTGGGATATGCTACTACGCCTTCGTTGCCAGTATAATACGGGATACGGAGGAACTATGTCCATATATAACGAAAAAATACATGGATTTTTT
>CAZWPS010000204.1:0-2667 GCA_964635775.1 uncultured Zetaproteobacteria bacterium
ACATGGTACGGCAGTGATTACAGCCGCTGGATTAATCAATGCTTTGATTTTACAAGATAAAAAGATTGAAGATGTGAAAATCGTTTGTCTTGGTGCTGGTGCTGCTGGTTTTGCTTGCATGCGTTTGATTGAAGAGCTCGGAGCGCAACGTAAAAACATCTATTTCCTTGATCGTAAAGGGGTGATTCATCATCAGCGTGATGAAACATTACCCCAACATAAAGCACACTTTGCCAATGGCGACAAAGCGCAAACTTTAGCTGAAGTCATGCGTGGGGCAGATGTTTTTTTAGGGCTTTCACAAGGTAATATGGTTACCCCTGAAATGCTAAAAAGCATGGCAGATAAACCTATTGTGTTTGCCATGGCAAACCCGACACCCGAAATTAATTATGATGTTGCCATGGCCACACGCTCTGATTTAATTATGGCAACAGGTCGCTCTGACCATCCTAATCAAGTGAATAATGTGCTTGGTTTTCCTTTTTTATTCCGTGGTGCTTTGGATGTGCGTGCAACGACATTTAATGAGGAAATGAAAATTGCGGCGGTGCATGCGCTGGCAGAATTGGCGCGTGAAGAAGTGCCTGTTTCAGTATTGAAAGTGTATGGTGAAAAAGAGTTACGTTTTGGTCCAAAGTATATTTTACCCAAACCATTTGATCCGCGTTTGATTGAAGTGGTACCCACTGCCGTGGCAAAAGCTGCAGCGGCTACAGGCGTGGCCAAACAACCCATTACTGATTATGAGGCTTATGCCCATGAGTTAGGGGCAAGGATTGATCAATCACGCACATTTATGCGTTTGATTATGGATAAAGCAAAACACCAACCAGCACGTTTGGTTCTGCCTGAAGGCGAGGATGCAACGGTGATTCACGCAGCAACGAGAATGCGTGATGAAGGCATTGCGCAACCGATGTTAATTGGTTGCCCAACATCGATTCAAACACAAGCTGATATGATGCGTTTAGATTTAGCAGGCATTGAAATCATTGACCCCAATGAAGAAAACGCGCGTTTTTCTAGTCTTGCTGATGCCTTATATTTTGACCGTAAGCGGCATGGTGTATTGCGTCATATTGCTGTGGAAACATTACGCCATGATCATAATACTTTAGGTGCATTATTGGTGCGTCAAGGTTTTGCTGATGGCATGTTGTCGGGGCGCACAAAACATTATCCAGATGTGTTAAGTCCGATTTTAAAAGTATTGGGACATAATGTGAAAACGGGGCAACATCAGCATGTATATGGTATGTATATGCTGATTATGGAAGAACATGCGTATTTCTTAGCCGATTGTACGGTGAATGTGGATATGAGTGCGGCACAACTGGCAGAATTAGCTGTATTAACGGCAAAAACAACGCAAAGCTTGGGTTGTGAAGCTAAAATTGCGATGTTATCATTTTCCAACTTTGGTAGCTCCAATCATGAGGAATCGAAAAAGGTTGCCGAAGCTGTGAAGTTGTTACATCAATCACATCCTGATTTGATTGTGGATGGTGAAATGCAAGCTGATACAGCGGTTAATGCCGATATTTTAGCCCAATATCCATTTTCAAAGCTGACGGATGCGGCGAATGTTTTGATTTTCCCCACCATGCAAGCTGGTAATATTGCTTATAAACTACTCAAAGAACTTGGTGGAGGCACTGCAATTGGTCCGATATTGATGGGGTTGCCGCAACAGGTTCATGTTTTACAAACTGGTGCTAGCGTGGATGATATTATGAATATGGCTGCTATTGCATCGGCAAGAGCAATCAACTAAATTAGGGGTATAAAGGAGTTTACCATGCGTGGTTTATTAAGATTTATACCGTTGTTTTCTGAGCTTGATGAGGATGAAATTGAGTCAATTCAGCAATTGATTACATTTCATGAAGTGCCAAAAAAAACAGTGGTATTACAAGAGGGAGAAGCTGGCAACTCCTTGTTTATTATCATTAAAGGCTCAGTTAAAATATCTTATTATGCCCCTGATGGACGCGAAGTCGTGCTTTCTTTACTTGAAGAAGGCGCTTTTTTTGGTGAAATGTCATTGTTGGATAAAGAGCCGCGTTCTGCCACCGTGAGCACCCTTGATGATACCCGTTTAGGTCAAATTCGCCGCCATGATTTTGAGCGTTTGTTATTAAAAAACCCAAAAATAGCTTTAAAATTACTCACAGAAACGGTTGGTCGCTTGCGCCGTACCAGTCAAATCTTAGAGCGCATTAGCACCATGGATGTGCCGCATCGTTTGTATTATTATTTAAAAGATTTTGGTGATCGTTTTGGCAAAGCAGGTAGTGATGGTTTAGTGGCTGTTCAACTACCAACACATCAAATGATTGCCGATCAGCTATCAACAAGCCGCGAAACCATTTCGCGGGCGGTGAGTGCTTTGAAAAAAGATGGCATTATCATTAAAGCTGATTTACCTGGTGATTCAAAGATGGATATGCGCTCGCTTGAGGTCTTGCTGCAAGCGATTTCTTAAAGAGAAGCGACATCTTATTTGCCTGAATTCAAGGCATCACTGTAGCAGAACCGCTGGCTCAGAACAACTGGCTTTATTTGAGCACTTTCCCTACTAAAAACGACGAAATTCTTTGGTTTTCCCTTGTTTTAAAGATGTCTGTGATAAAGTACTAAACCCTAAGACATGCTGCTATAGCG
>CAZWPS010000205.1:0-2582 GCA_964635775.1 uncultured Zetaproteobacteria bacterium
AGGTGATTTACAAGCCGATGCTAAAGTATTGATTAAGCGGGCTTTATATCAGGCGAATCAGTCTGATTATGTGCTGTATCAACAAAGCATTGGTTTACCTTGATGAATAGTGAAGAGAAGGGAAGTATTTCGTATTGATTTTCCAATTAGGCTAGTGTTTATCAGCAAATCTTTAAACCATTGCTTGCAGAAATACCATGCCTTAGCCCACTGTTAAAACAACCAAGCGGCTTCAGTTTTCCTCTTTTCTTCATAAGCCTTGATATGATCTGCTTGTTGTAAAGTGAGGGCAATATCATCCAAACCATGAAACAAACAATGCTTACGAAACTTATCGACAACAAAATTGAATGCCTGACCTGATGGTGTTGTTATCGTTTGTTTTTCAAGGTCAATGTTGATTTTATAAGCTGGTTTAGCTGTGGTTTCAGCAAACAATACATCCATTTCGTCATCGCTTAAAACAACGGGCAAAATACCATTCTTGAAACAGTTATTATAAAAAATATCGGCGAAACTTGGTGCAATCACGCATGAAATACCATAATCCAAAATCGCCCAAGGTGCATGTTCTCTGGATGAGCCACAGCCAAAGTTTTCACGTGCCAACAATACTTGCGCCCCTTGATAACGCGCTTGATTCAAAATGAAATCATGACGTTTCGGGCGATGGCTACAATCCATTTCAGGCTGTCCCACATCTTCATAGCGCCACTCATCAAATAAAAATGGTCCATAACCTGTGCGTTTGATGCTTTTCAAAAACTGCTTGGGAATAATCGCATCCGTATCCACATTTGCCCTATCCAAAGGCACAACCAATCCGTTTAAAGTTGTAAATGCTTGCATCATTTAACCCCAATCTCTGATATCAATAAAGTGACCCTTAATTGCTGCGGCGGCGGCCATGGCAGGGCTCAACAAATGTGTGCGCCCACCAGCACCTTGCCTGCCTTCAAAGTTTCGATTTGAAGTTGAGGCACAGCGCTCACCAGCTTCTAATTTGTCTGCATTCATTGCCAAACACATCGAGCAACCTGGTTCACGCCACTCAAAACCAGCGGTTTTGAAAATCACATCTAAACCTTCATCTTCAGCTTGCTTTTTCACCAAACCAGAGCCTGGAACCACCATCGCCAACGTGACATTAGCCGCCACGTGATAACCTTGAACAATCGCCGCTGCAGCACGGAAATCTTCAATCCGCGCATTGGTACATGAACCAATAAATACCTTATCAATATACACATCTTGCAACGGCGTGTTTTCTTCAAGCCCCATATATGCCAAGGCACGCGCCCAACCTTCGCGTTGCACATCATCTTTGGCATCGCTTAAGGCAGGTGTTGAGCCTGTAATGGGAACCACCATTTCAGGGCTGGTTCCCCAAGTCACTTGCGGCACAATATCGGCAGCATTGAAGTGAAATTCTTTATCAAATATTGCATCGGCATCCGAATGTAATGTTGACCATGCGACCACTGCTTGCTGCCAAACGTCGCCCGTGGGTGCAGATGGACGACCTTTCACATAATCAAGGGTCACATCATCCACAGCCACCATGCCACAACGTGCGCCTGCTTCTATGGTCATATTACAAAGGCTCATTCGTCCTTCCATGCTCAAAGCGCGAATCGCAGCACCTGCAAATTCAATGGCGTAACCTGTGCCACCTGCTGTACCGATTTTGCCAATAATAAACAGCGCCACATCTTTACCCGTAATCCCTGCTGGCAAATCACCTGCAACATGAATACGCATCATTTTTGGTTTTTGCTGAATCAATGTTTGGCTGGCAAGCACATGTTCTACTTCCGAAGTGCCAATGCCCATCGCAATCGCACCCAGCGCACCATGTGTGGAGGTATGAGAATCACCGCAGACCACAGTCATGCCTGGCAACACCTTGCCTTGCTCTGGCCCAACGACATGTACAATACCTTGACGAATATCACCCATAGCAAACTCTTCAATGCCAAATGCTTTGCAGTTGGCGTCTAATGTTTCAACTTGAGTCCGCGCGACAGGGTCGGTAATTCCATGTTCCAAACCAGTGGTTGGCACATTGTGATCAGGGGTTGCTATGGATGCCGATACGCGCCAAGGCTTGCGCCCTGCGATTCTCAAACCCTCAAAAGCTTGTGGGCTAGTCACCTCATGCACCAACTGGCGATCAATATATAATAATGTGGAGCCATCATCATTTTGTTGTACAATATGTTGATTCCAAACCTTCTCAAATAACGTCTTAGCCATATTTATTCCTCACCAGCGACATCATAACGCCCCAAAATAAAAGTGCGAGCCATCACAGCATCCCCCTCCAACATCAGCGTTTGTCATTCCGAACGCAGTTGAGGAATCTTGAGTGACAAGGCTTGTGATGGTGAATGAAGCATAGAGTCAAAATACAGCGTGTTTAGAATGCACGTACTCTCTTAAACTGTGTGCGAGGGGTTAAGCCTGTCTCTTATACCAATCTCCGAGCCCACGAGACTAAGGCGAAACACGAATGCCGTCTTCTGCTTCTAAAACAAACAAACCACCCAACCTACGAGATACGCATCACTCCAAATAAGAGA
>CAZWPS010000206.1:0-2533 GCA_964635775.1 uncultured Zetaproteobacteria bacterium
GAGTGATTTAACACATTTTGATGAGGCAGGGCGTGGGCGTATGGTGGATGTGTCAGACAAGGAAATCACCACTCGCGTTGCTGTTGCCAGTGGTGAAATTCATATGTTAGAGAATACTTTAGCACATATTCAGCAAGGAAAGTTGAAAAAAGGTGATGTGTTGGCAATTGCCGATGTTGCAGCGATGATGGGCGCGAAAAAAACGCCTGATTTGATTCCTATGTGTCATCCGCTGATGCTTTCAGGCATTGATGTTTCATTTTCAGAGCTTTCGCAAGTATGTGGTTTAAGGGTTGAAGTATCCGTGAAATGCAACGGCAAAACAGGTGTGGAAATGGAAGCATTGACCGCAGTAAGCACGGCCCTACTGACCATTTATGATATGTGCAAAGCCGTGGATAAAGGCATGACACTGACCAACATTCAACTCGAAGAAAAAAAAGGAGGCAAATCGGGTGATTGGAAAAGATGATGTTTTTTTGTTGCCAACACAGAAGCGGCTACTGCTTAAAAAGCTTTATACTCTCATATGATTAAGATTTTATTTTTTGGCGTGATTGCTGATAAAGTCGGCAAACAAAGCTTGGACATACAAGCTGGAAAAAGTCTTGTTGAGGTGATTAAGCAAGTCGGTTGTGAAGATTTTGGACCTTTGTTGGTGGCTGTAAACCAAGAGCAGGTTCATGATATGAATTATCGCCTTCAAGATGGTGATGAAGTGGCATTGATGCCTCCATTTTCGGGGGGATAATGAAATCTATTCGGATTCAGGAAGCTGATTTTTCGCTTGACGAAGAGGTGAATGCTTTAAGGCAAACATCCAAATGTATGGGTGGTATTGTTACTTTTTTAGGTTGTGCGCGTGATTTTTCGCAAGGGCGCGATGTCTTCTCCATGCGCTTTGAACACTATGCCGGCATGGCGGAAAAAGCGATGCAAGCTTTGGTTGATGAGGGTAAAGCCAAGTTTGATATTATTGATGTTCGCATCATTCATCGTGTCACCACTGTTTACGCCGGTGATCAGATTGTGTTGATTGTGGTCGGTGCCGAACATCGCAAGCCAGCTTTTGAAGCATGTGAGTGGTTCATTGATGCGCTGAAAAAGCGTGTGCCAATCTGGAAAAAAGAGACTACACCCGATGGTGAGTCATGGGTCACACCGCACCCATGAGTATTCCTGTCCTGGCTATCGTCGGTCGATCCAATTCGGGAAAAACGACACTGTTGGAAAAGCTGATTGCCGAATTGGCTAGGCAAGGCTTACGCATCGGCAGCATTAAACACAGCCATCATCAGCCTGAAATGGATACGCCGGGCAAAGACAGTTGGCGGCATAAGCAGGCTGGGGCCGGGGCAACACTATTGGTTGGACCAGAGCGCATGTTGATGGTGAAAGATGTTGAAACGGCTTTAAACCCCACGGTATTGGCAGCGACGTATTTTCCTGATTTTGACTTGGTGTTGGTTGAAGGTTATGCGAGCATGGATGGCGCTAAAATTGAAGTGGTGCGCCGCGAGCGTTCATCAGCATTGCGTAATCCCGATGATACAGGCTTAATCGCTGTGGTGACGGATGTGGCTGATATTAAAACATCTTTGCCGCATTTTGGCTTGGATGATGTGTCTGCATTGACGGTATTTATTCAAGCTTGGATGGAAAAAGAAGCATGAGTCTTGATGGTGAGGTTGTTCCCATGGTTGATCAAGATGATTAAAGATTGTACGGCGGTGATTCTTACTGGCGGTGAATCCAAACGTATGGGACAGGATAAAGCGAGCGTGTGTTTTCGTCATCAAACCTTGTTGGAGCAGAGTGTATCTCAGCTAGAATCACTGTTTGACACAGTTGTCATTAGCACACGTCAGCAGAGAAGTGAAACGGCATTGCCGCAAGTTTTGGATGATGCGATATTGAGAGCACCCATCATGGGCATTGTTGCCACATTACAATATGTGAGAACCCACTGGGTGTTTGTGGTGGGGGTAGATATGCCATTTGTCGCTGCTGATTTGGTGGCATTTATGGCAACGCAACGGCATGCTTATGATGCGGTTGCGATCTATGCCGATGCGATGCCGCAACCATTGTGTTGTTTTTATCATCAAGCGTGTTTACCCAAGATGCAGCAGCATATCAAAGCAGGCAAGCGCAGTTTGAAACAGGTGTTAGAAGCCGTCAACACACATTTTATTTCCGAAAATGAGGCGCGTTTGTATGATACGCCATTGCGGAGTTTACTTAGTTTAGACACGACCGCTGATATTGAACAATGGAGCAAATGATGAACTATTTATCTGTGACCGATGCCTTGGCAAAAGTGCTCAAACATGTGCAGCGCCAAGCTGTTGAGCACGTGGCTTTGCATGACAGTTTGAATCGTGTGTTGGCAGAGGATGTGGCAGCCAATCGTAATCATCCACCCTATGATGTGTCTGCCATGGATGGTTATGCCGTGCGTTTTGATGATATTCAACATATTGATGCTGAGCACCCTGTACGTTTGAAGGTTGTGGATGATATTCGTGCCGGG
>CAZWPS010000207.1:0-2518 GCA_964635775.1 uncultured Zetaproteobacteria bacterium
GGGTTATATTGTGACCAATCACCATGTGGTGAAAGGTGCGGATGAGATTATTGTGACCAACAGTGAGGGCGAGGAATTTGAAGCGCAATTGGTTGGTAGTGATGCAAAATTGGACTTAGCATTATTAAAAATTGACCGTACAGGGCTGCGTGCGGTCAATCTTGGCAATTCAGATCAGATTCGGGTGGGTGATTGGGTGGTGGCGATTGGCAACCCTTTTGGTTTGGCACAAACGGTGACAGCAGGTATTATTTCAGCAAGAGGTCGGGTGATTGGTTCAGGACCGTATGATGATTTTATTCAGACTGATGCCGCCATTAATCCAGGCAATTCTGGTGGACCGTTGTTTAATGTTCAAGGTGAAGTGATTGGTATTAACACGGCAATCATGTCGCAAAGCGGCGGCAATAATGGAATTGGTTTTGCTATCCCAATTAACTTGGCGAAGTCTGTGTTTAAGGACTTGCGTGAAAATGGACATGTACGACGGGCGCGGCTTGGTGTACGCATTCAAGATATTGATAAGCAAACAATGAAAGCGCTGGGTTTAAAATCAAGAGCAGGGGCTTTGGTGCCGCAAGTTGAAGCTGGCTCTGCAGCGGATAAAGCGGGCATTCATGCTGGTGATGTGATTGTGGCTATTGATGGGGAAGCGATTCGTAAATCACATGATTTACCGATTAAAGTGGCACGGCATCAGCCAGGGGACAAGGTGAATATTGAGGTGATTCGTAATGCTAAAGCGAAAAGGATGATGGTGACACTTGAAGCCATGCCTGATGATGGTGCAGCCCAGACAATGCATAATAAAAAGAAAGGTGTGGCACAACATGGCATGCGTGTTGAACCCCTCACGGCGAAACTTGCCGAGCAGCTTCGCATACGTAGTAAAATCGGTGTAGTGGTGCAACAAGTGCGCCCTGATTCACCTGCGGCACGGGCAGGTATTGAGCGTGGGGATGTGGTGGTGCGTATTGATGGTTATGAAGTGAAAAATACGCGCTCTTTTGAGAAATATGCGGCAAACCTACGCCCAGGGCATGCGTTAAGGGTGTTGTTGGACAGGCATGGTAATCAAGTTTTTACAATTATCTTGCCAGCTAAGGACAAGTAATGGAACTGCCTTTATTACAAATGATGACGCGTAAGGGTTGCTGTTTGTGTGATGATGCTTATATCGCTGCAGACCTCGCACAGCGTCATGATTTGTGTCGCTTTGAGGTGGTCGATATTGACCAACATGCTGATTTACTGGCAAAATATGGTCATGATGTGCCTGTATTGTTGATTGATGGAATCGAATGTATGCGGCACTTTGTGGAGTATCCAAAATTGAAGCAGGCACTACAACAAGCAGCCCAGTGACGCTTTTTAGCATCAAATTTACCCCATTTTTGTACACTAAACCTTGTTTTTGATTTCATTAGAGCTTCTACGGTTTATTCTTGAACCAGTTTTGTTTAGCTTGTGCCGTGTTTTGAACAAATAGCCTGCAGGTTTTGTGATATGGAGAAGATATGCGCTACGATTGGACAGTTGATGAAATCACTAAAATTTTTGAGCTCCCTTTTAATGACTTGATGTTTCAAGCGCAACAAGCGCATCGTGCCAACTTTGATGCCAATGAAGTGCAATTATCTACACTTTTATCCATTAAAACAGGCGGTTGCCCTGAAGATTGCAAATATTGCCCCCAATCTTCACGTTATAACACTGATTTAGAATCAGAGTTATTGATGAAAAAAGACGAAGTGATGAAAGCAGCGCGTATTGCCAAAGAAAAAGGCGCATCACGTTTTTGTATGGGAGCGGCATGGCGTGAGCCTAAGGGTAAAGCCTTTGAATTGGTGCTTGAGATGATTCGTGAAGTCAAAAACATGGACATGGAAGCATGTGCCACGCTGGGCATGTTGGATGCTGAGCAAGCTCAAAAACTCAAAGCCGCAGGTTTGGATTATTATAACCACAACCTCGACACTGACCCTGAATTTTATAAAGGCATCATTTCCACGCGCACTTATGAAGACCGATTAAACACTCTTAAAAATGTACGCGCTGAAGGTATGAGCGTGTGTTGTGGCGGCATTGTGGGCATGGGCGAGGCCTTGCGTAATCGTGCGGGCATGATTGCGCAGTTGGCACGCATGAATCCGCACCCTGAATCTGTACCCATCAATATGTTGGTTAAAGTTGAAGGTACACCCATGGCAGATGTGGCAGATTTGGATAGTTTTGACTTTATTCGCACCATTGCTGTGGCGCGTATTACCATGCCAAGTTCACATGTTCGGCTTTCAGCAGGGCGTGAAGTGATGAGCGAAGAGATGCAGTCGCTTTGTTTTTTAGCTGGGGCAAACTCAATCTTTTATGGCGAGAAGCTGTTGACCACGGGCAACAACGAAGCAGAACAAGACAAAGCATTTTTTGCCAAGCTTGGCATTCGCCCTGAAGAAAAAAACACACCTTCATCACGCCGTATGGCAAATGCTTAAGCATCTCTGATGAGAAACTATAACCT